>JBMOOR010000060.1:0-27541 GCA_049324555.1 Pseudomonadota bacterium
GCCAACCTGAGGACGGCTTCGGCCTTGCGCCTCGGTTGCCCCAAGCGCTCGATCCGGGCGGTTCAGGTCAGCCGGCAGGGTCTCAGCTTCAATCCAGATGCGTGAAGCCTGCCCGCTCGCCGGGGCGGCCCGCGCGTCAAGGCCTGGTGCACTCTTCGCCTCTTCCTTGCGGGTCGCGGGAGCGAGCATAACCCGGCCGCAAGGGAGGGGGATAAGGTGGGGGATAAGGTGGGGGATAAGTGGTGGGACAAGTAGGGGGATAACTCCGCCCCTTCCTGGTTAATTAACCATCTTTTCCCGCCTGAATCAGCAGCTTAAGATTCCGCCTGCGAAACGGTTTTCCGCCCCGAAAACCGCAGCAGAAGATTCCAATCTTTCAACCCTCGCGGGAAAGTCCCTCGCCCTTCGGGCGAGCGGTTGCCGCCGCCGCGCCGGAGCGGCGCTCTGGCGCGCCGCGCAGGCGGGGGGCGAGGGTTCCATTCTCTCCGTATACGGACTCTCTCGGCGACAGAACCCCCTCCCTGCGTATGCGGTCATTCTCGACGCGGGCGCCGCTCAGTCCGCGATGGCGCCTTGCTCCTCAACTGCGCGGACCGCGGCGTCGAAGGCGCCGTTCACATAAGCGAAGGCGCTCGTATCGGAGTTGGCGAACGATATGCGCCCGATGCTGGCGCGCGCCGCAAGATGCGGACCGTTCGCAGGCGTCCAGTCAGACGGATCGAAGAGGTCGTTGTATTCGTAAGCGTAGCCGTGCGGCCAGCGATTGATCGTGATGGCGGCGATATCGCGTTCGGCGTCAAAACCGAAGGGCGCCAGCATCGCAGTGAGCTGCTCGACGGCGGCGCTCTCAAAATCGTCATACGCGAGGGCGTAAAGCTGGCGTCGGCCGGCCCGATGCTGATCCTTCTCGCTGAGGCCCGCGCCCGGCTCGATCGGCACGTGCTGCATATGAAGGATGATGGGATCGTCGGGCGATGACGCGAACTTATAGGCGCCCATGCTGACCGGAAAATCGAGCGCCATCTCTTCATAAAACGATGACGGCGAATAGATGCGATCAAATCCCGCCTTGTCGAAAGCTCTCCAGTTCCGGAGCGCGACATTGCCGTAAACGAGCGGAATTTTGGTGAAGAAACGGACCTTCTCCTTCTGCTCCTCGGACATTTCGGAGCAGAGATAGGGCGCCATCGCCATGTAGCCCGCCATGATGACGCGGCGTCCGCGCACGCGGCGAACAGCGCCATCCTTCACATAAACGACATCTACGGATTTCTTCGTCGGGGAGTGCCGGATATCGACGGCGGTCGCATTAAGGCGAATGCGCGCAGGCGAGCCCTCGGCATCGAGCAAACCATAATCTACGCGCGCGGTGACGACGTCTTCCATGGTCGATCCTGGAACCGCGCCGGGAATGAGTTTGCGGACCAGCAGCCGTGCAAGGCTCGCATTGCCGTCTGGAAAGTGAAAAATATAGGGCTCGTCGAATGCATGCGGATCTTCAATCGCCGCATCGACATCGAGCCCCTCAACGCCTGGCATGCCCCAGCGCACCGCCTCAAGCGCCGACAGCGCGTCCCAGCCGACGCCCCAGATCGCGGTGGGAACGCGCCGGACAAGAAGGATGACTTCCTCCGGCGCCGCTGCATGCCGGCGCAGATAGTCTTCGTAGCTGATCGAACGAAGAAGCGCGATCTTCTCCTCGATCGATTTCCCTTCGAGATAATCGCGCGACTTGGAGATGAGCGTCTTGAGCGACGACTTCGCATCAGCGCTGAGCGGCAAGGATTTCAGCGCCTTCTTCGCGACATCCGCATCGGTCGTCGAGGACCAGAAGGGGAATGGAATGTCGGTGAGCGCGTCAGCGCCGTAGGTCTTCCGGTCGAGAAATATCCCGGTGCGCATGCCGCGACGCGCGTAAAAGTTCTGATCGAAATAGTCATAGAACTTCTCGACTTCGACGCCGAGCGATTTGAGGATCGCTTTCGAGCCGGGCGAATACCGGCTCGGCCCATCGATCGACTGGCTGCCGCCATAGCCGATCAGCGTCTTGCCATCGACATTGAATTCATTGCGCTTGGCGTGGCCGCCGAAATCATCATGATTGTCGAGGATCAGGATGCGCGCATCATTCCCCGCGCGTTCGCGAAAGAGACGCGCGGCGGCAAGGCCGGAAAGCCCGGCGCCGACGACGACAAGATCGTAAAGACTGTCAGTCAGCGCCGCGGGCCTCTCCCAGCGGCGTCCCTCCCAGGCGAGCGCATGCGCGATTTCAAACGCCCCTGCGTGCGCGCCGCGAAGGCCGACGGCCTCGGGCGGATAGGCAGGCGCGGCGGCGGCGCCCCGAGCGAACAGCGCGGCCGGAGGCAGCGCGCCGGCGGCGACGCCGAGCGCAACGCCGTTCAGGAAATCGCGACGGGTGATGTCCGCCTTGATCCGCACCATAGCGACAACCTTTCAATCATCGGCGCGCAGACGATACCGCAATTGCGCCGCAGCGAAATCCGTTCAGGCGGGCGGGATCGAATAGGTCCCCGTCGCATGGGCGACCGGTTCGTTCTCGCCATCGGACCAGATAGCCACGTCGCCGACCGCAAGACGCTTGCCGAGCTTCAACAGGCGACAATCGGCGATGATGTCCTTCGGCGCCGGTTTTCTGAGGAAATTGATCGACATGCTCGTCGTGACGGCGAGCGCCTCAGGCCCGACGCTCGCAAGGACCGCGACATAGATGGCGGTGTCGGCGAGCATGAACATGGTCGGACCCGAGACCGTTCCTCCAGGGCGGATCGAGCGATCGCTGACGCCCATCCTGAGGCGGGATTTTCGATACTCCGCCGCCTCGATGACTGCGCCTGTCTCGTCCCAGCCGGCGAAACCGCCGCGCAGGAGAGCCAGGATCTCGTCAATTGTCATCGCCGCTTCGGCCATCAGCTGTTTGTCGCGCGAGAGCGGCCGGCAAGGCAAGGCGGCACAGCAGCAAGCCCTTGGCAAAGTTCCGGCAAAAGGCGATATCCCGCCCATGACGCCCAAGGAAAAAGCCCGCGAGGATTTCAAACGCGCGCTCGTGCAGACGACGCGCGCGCTCGCGTCCGTGCCCGAAGTTGAAGTCTCCTTCGGCGGCGAGCACGCGAGCGTTTCGGGAAAACAGGCGAAAATTCCGCTTCCCGCGCGCGTCATCGACCGCGGCGCCGCCATGATCGTTCGCGGCGAGGCCGACGCCGCCGCTCTGCGCCTTGCCCATCACGATGCGCGAAAGTTTTCAAAAGACATGCCGAAAGGCGCCGAGGCGCAGTCCGTCTATCGCGCGCTGGAAGAAGCACGCATCGAGGCGATCGGCGCGCGCGCGATGAAGGGCGTCGGCGACAACCTCGCCGCAGCGCTCGACAAGACGATCGCGGACAGGCGGCTGGACCGGCTCGACGCGGCGGCGGCCGCGCCGCTCGCCGATGTCGCCGCGCTCCTCCTGCGCCAACGGCTTACCGGACGGGCGCATCCCCCTTCCGCGGGCGCGATGATGGCCGCGCGCGCCGGCGACATCGAGACGCTCGCCGGGGAATCGCTCGACGCGCTCGCCGCAACGCCCGATCTCCACAATCAGCAGGCCTTCGCGAGGCTTGCGCGGAATGTCATCCGCGACCTCCACCTCGACGATCAAGGGGGCGAAGAAAAAGGCGACGAGAAGGCCGAAGGCGACGACGAACAGCAATCAAAGGAAAATCAGCCGTCGGATGATGACGAGGAGGGCGCCGCCGAGCCAGCCGAAGACCAATCGGACGATGAAGGCGAGGGGCCGGAATCCGACGCCGAAATGAGCGAGCAGGATTTCGAGCAAGCGGAAGACGACGCCGACGGCGCCGTTGAAAACGCCCGCATCTCCTCGATCCGCGCTCGCTTTGACGGCGGCGCCGGCGAGCGCTACCGCGTTTATACGTCGGAATTCGACGAAACGGCGGAGGCGAGCGAACTCTGCGACGCCGAAGAATTGCAGCGCCTTCGCCGCACGCTTGACCGCCAGCTCGAGAACCTCCATTCGGTCGTCGCGCGCCTCGCCAACAAACTGCAGCGGCGGCTGATGGCGCAGCAGAACCGGAGCTGGATCTTCGATCTCGACGAAGGCGTCCTTGACGCGGCGCGCCTTGCGCGCGTCGTTGTCGATCCGATGCAGCCATTGTCGTTCAAGCGCGAACGCGAGCTTGAATTCCGCGACACGGTGGTGACGCTCCTCATCGACAATTCAGGGTCGATGCGCGGTCGGCCGATTTCGATCGCCGCGATCTGCGCGGATATTCTGGCGCGAACGCTCGAACGCTGCAGCGTCAAGGTCGAAATTCTCGGCTTCACGACGCGCGCATGGAAGGGCGGGCAGTCGCGCGAGAAATGGGTCGCGGACGGGCGCCCGCCCAATCCCGGTCGGCTCAACGACCTTCGCCACATCATCTACAAGGCGGCCGACACGCCATGGCGTCGGGCGAGATCCTCGCTCGGCCTCATGATGAAAGAGGGGCTGCTTAAAGAGAATATCGACGGCGAGGCGCTGCTTTGGGCGCACCAGCGCCTGCTCGCGCGCACGGAAGCGCGGCGCATCATGATGGTGATCTCGGACGGCGCGCCGGTCGACGACACAACCTCGTCCGCGAACGGCGGCGCCTATCTCGAACGGCACCTCCGCGATGTCATCGCACAGATCGAACAGCGCTCGCCGATCGAACTCATCGCCATCGGCATCGGCCATGACGTGACGCGCTATTATCGGCGCGCCGTGACGATCGTCGATGTCGAGCAGCTTGCAGGCGTGATGGTCGACAAGCTCGCCGAGCTGTTCGATGAAACGTCGGATGAGGCGGTCGCGGCGCGGCCTCTGCGGCGCGTGATGAGATGAACAGCGCGCCCGACGAGCCGAAGCTGACGCTGCCGCCGGAATCGAAGGCGCCGGGCGCCGGGCTTTATTGGAAGTCCTGGCCGGCGAATGGAAAGCCGAAGGCCGTCGCGCTCATCGCGCATGGCTACGCGGAGCATCTCGGTCGTTACGAACACGTCGCCGACGCGCTCAACCGCGCTGGATATTCCGTCTTTGCGATCGATCACTGGGGACACGGACGATCGGACGGAGAGCCCGGTTTCGTTCCGGCCTTTTCCGTCTACCTTGATGGGATCGACGCGCTGCTCGCGCGCGTGAAGGAGACGCATCCGGGTCTGCCGCGCTTCCTCATCGGCCATAGCATGGGCGGGCTCATCGCTGCGAGTTTCCTCGTCGGACGCCAGAATGAATTCTCAGGCGCAGTTCTTTCCGGCGCCGCGGTCCGCCCGAGCGAGCCGCCATCGGCGGCGCTCATTGCGGTGAGCCGGCTTCTTTCCGCGTTTCGCTGGACGCAAGCCTTGTCAGCCGCGATCCCAAAGTTGTCGCCGCCTATCGCGCCGACCCTCTCGTCTTCAAGGGAAAGATCAGCGCGCGGCTCGGCGCCGAGTTCAACGCCGCCATGAGCCGGATCGAGACGAACGCTGCGAGAATCCATCTGCCGATCCTGATCCTTCACGGCGAAAAGGACGGCCTTGTCGCGCCCGAAGGATCGCGAATTCTCAGCGAGCGCGTCAGCTCCGCGGACAGGACGCAGAAGACTTACAAGGAATGCTTTCACGAGATTTTCAATGAGCCCGAAAAGGACAAAGTCCTCTCCGACATGATCGTCTGGCTCGACGCTCACCTTCCCGCAAGACTGGCGTAAAAGGGCGCTCGCGGCGGAAATTTCATCGCGCGGCGCCCGCAATTGATCCTGATCAACGTCGTGCGTCGGCGCGGGCTCTAAATGGCATTCAGGAAGCCGCGCGTGAAAATCCGCGGCGGGGCGAATTTTTTTGGAGGGATAAGATGGCGCCGGCTGACAAGGAAAGGCTGATCCGGCTTTTCGGCCCGATAGCCGATCATACGGTCGCTGAGATTTTTCGAACCGGCGCCGATGATGAAGCGCTCGAAGAGGCGGCGATGCGCCTTGAGAGTCAGGATGACGTCATGGGTGATCTCAGAAAGCCGCTCGCGGGCCTCGCCGCCCGCGTCCACGACATTGTCACGCGCGATCCGCTCTACGCAGCGGATGATCGCGAGAACCGGAATGGATGAAAGCGAGAATTCGCCCGCCAGTTCGGCGCGCATCAGAACGGGAGATTGGTATGGCGACTTTCATTATGCTGACGAGATTGAGCCACGAAGCGCTCAAGTCTCCAAGTTCGCTTGAAAATCTTGCGCGCGAAGTGACGGAGCGCATCTCGGCTGAATGCCCCGGCGTGCGGTGGGTCGTCAATTTCGCCGTCGCGGGACCCTATGACTATCTCGACATTTTCGACGCGCCGGACAACGACGTCGCCTTCAAGGTCGCGACAATCATCCGGACTTTCGGTCACGCGCAGACCGAAACCTGGAGCGCCATCGAATGGGAGAAGTTCAAGAACCTTATCCGCTATCTCCCGCCTGCGCCGAAGGCCGCCTGACTTTGAAAGAAGCCGCATTGGCGCGAAAGCTTGACCTGCGGCTTAAGGCCCCGCCGGGCAGAGGAAGGGGAGCGCATCATCGACCCTGTCGAGCCAGCGGAATTCAAGCTGGCGGCGCGCGCTTTCGGGAATTTCTTCAAAATCCTTCTTGTTCTTCGCCGGCAGCAGGACCGTTTTGATGCCGGCGCGCGCGGCCGCAATCACTTTCTCCTTGACGCCCCCGATCGGGAGGACGAGCCCGCGAAGGCTGATCTCGCCCGTCATCGCCGTGTCATTGCGGACCGGGCGATTGAGAAGAAGCGACGCGAGCGCAAGAAACATCGCAACGCCGGCGCTCGGCCCGTCCTTTGGAATGGCGCCGGCGGGAACGTGAACATGAATGTCGTTCTTTTCAAAAAGTTCCGGCTCTATTCCGAGCCGCGCCGCGCGGCTTTTCAAAAGCGTCAGCGCCGCGACGGCGCTTTCCTTCATCACCTCGCCCAATTGACCGGTGAGCGTCAGTTTTCCGGCGCCCTTCGAGAGCGCCGCCTCGATGAAGAGAATATCGCCGCCGACCGGCGTCCAGGCGAGCCCCGTCGCAACGCCGGGAACGCTTGTCCGCATCGCGATCTCATCTTCGAATTTCGCGGGGCCAAGGATGCGCTGAAGCTCATCGGGAAGGACTTCCGCGCGCGCCGTTTCGCCCGCTGCGATCCTGACCGCGACATGGCGGAGGACCGAGCCGATGACCCGTTCAAGCGTCCTGACGCCCGCTTCGCGCGTATAATCGCGGATGAGGCGCTTCAGCGTTTCGTCCGGCAGCGCGCATTGATCTGCGGTGAGACCATTCGACGCGAGTTGCCGGCCCACGAGATAGCGCCGTGCGATTTCGAGCTTCTCTTCGTCCGTGTAGCCTGCAAGTTCGATGATTTCCATACGGTCGCGCAAGGGTCCCGGAATGGTTTCAAGGACGTTCGCCGTCGCAATGAAGACGATCTTGCTGAGGTCGAACGGAACCGCGAGATAGTTGTCGCGGAATGTCGCATTCTGTTCGGGATCGAGGACTTCGAGCAGCGCAGCCGACGGATCGCCGTGAAAACTCGCGCTCATCTTGTCGATTTCATCGAGCATGAGAACACAGTCGCGCGCGCCGGTGCGGCGCACGGTTTCAACAATATTGCCGGGGAGCGCGCCGACATAGGTCATCCGATGGCCGCGGATTTCCGCTTCGTCGTGAACGCCGCCAAGACTTAACCGTGCGAATTTGCGCCCCATGGCGCGGGCGATGCTCTGCCCGAGCGAGGTCTTGCCGACGCCTGGCGGACCGACGAGGCAGAGGAGCGGGCTTTTCCCTTCCGGATTGAGTTTGCGGACGGCGAGAAATTCGAGAATGCGCCGCTTCACTTTATCGAGCCCATGATGATCCTCGTCGAGGATCTTGCGCGCCCTCTCGATGTCGATCGCCTTACTCTCCGGCGCCGGCCAGGGGAGCTCCGCGAGCGTTTCAAGATAGGTCCTGAGCATGCCGTATTCCGCCGAGATGTCGGGAATGCGCTCAAGGCGGACGAAGTCGCGGCGCGCCTTGTTTGCGACTTCCTCCGGCATGCCGGCCGTATCGAGTTTCGCTTTAAGGGCCGCGAGTTCTTCGCGCGCATCGTCTGTCTCGCCAAGTTCCTTTTGAATTTCGCGAAGCTGCTGACGCAGGATGTGCTCGCGCTGTTGCTTCGAGAGCGTTTCCTGCGTCTGCTTGCCGATGGCGTGCGAGAGCTTCAGCACCTCAAGGCGATAGGTGAGGAGGCGAAGGACGCGCTCAAGCCGCGCCTTGAGATCAATCGTCTCGAGGACCTCCTGCTTTTCGCCGGATTCAAGGTCGGTCAGATATGCGGCAAGGTCGGCAAGCTGCCCCGGCGATTCCATGTTCATGATCGTCATCACCAGCGCTTGCGGGGCGCCCGGCACGTATTTGAGCACATCGATCGCTCGCGCCTTCAGCGTTGAAAACAGCGCGTCGATCTGCGCCGATTTTCCCGTTTCTTCCTCAATCGCTTCAAAATGCGCGGCGAGGAACGGATAGCCGCCGATATAATCTTTCAGCCGAACGCGTTTTTCGCCCGAGCACACGACATGATGCTCTCCTTCTTCGGAGACGACGTACTGCTCGATGCGCGTGAGAGCGCCGATGGAATGAAGATCATTCGGGGCCGGTTCTTCGGTTTCCGCCTCGCGCTGCATGACGACGGCGAGCGGGCGAGCCGCCCGCGCGGCGGCTTCGGCCGCGGCGATCGAACCCGGCCGGCCGATAGCGATCGGCGCAGTGACGCCAGGAAAGAGGACCATGCGCCGGACCGGCATGACAATGACGATATCGTCCGGGATCGGAAGAGCGCTCTCGGGCGCGCCCGACGTCTCAGGACCGGTTCGGGCCTCAAGCTTCGCCGCGTCATTCGGATTTCGTGTTTTCATCTTTCCACCGCGATCGGCCTCCACCGGCAGCGTCGCCGGAACGCCATTTGCAACAGGCGCGACCGGTTCTAGGATCAGGGCGCCCGCAATCTTGTGCGAAAAGACGCCTTGAGACAACCGCGATGACGCCTCCCCGCCGCCGGCAAATCGACCCGCAATCACCCTCCGGCGGACACGAAGCGCTTGCCGCCGGACGGCGGCGACGCGCGGCGGCGGCCCCACGAACGAAAATCTCGGTGCGCAATGACGATATCGCGCGCCTGTTCGACGAACTCGCCGACCTCCTTGAGATCGATGAGGCGAACCCCTTTCGCGTAAGGGCGTATCGCGATGCGGCGCGAATGTTGCGCGGCCTCCCTGAAGAGACGGCCGACATGATCGCGCGCGGCGAAGATTTGAGCGACTTGCCGACGATCGGCAAGGATCTCGCCGGCAAGATCGAGGAGATCGTCGATACAGGGCGCCTCCAGTCGCTTGAAACGCTGAAGCGGAGCGTGCCCGCGGGGCTCGCTGAGATGACCAGAATTCCGGGACTTGGGCCGAAGCGTGTGAAAATCCTCCATGACGAGCTCGGCGTGCGGACGATTGAGGAATTGCGGGCCGCCGTCGAAATGGGCGCAGTCGGGAAGATCGCGGGGTTTGGCCCGAAGACCAGTGAAAAACTCGGCGCGCATCTCAAGGCGAAAAGCGCGACCGGCGAACGTCTTCTCCTTTATGACGCCGAAAAGATTGCGCGCCGCCTCTGCGATCACCTCGCAGCCGTCGCGAGGAGAACGGACATCACCGTCGCCGGAAGCTATCGCCGTCAGCGCGAGACCGTCGGCGATCTCGATGTGCTGGTCGCAAGTGATGCGCCGCGTAAAGTCATGGATCATTTCATCGCATTTGAAGAACTCGCGGCGATCGACGCCAGGGGCGGAACACGGGCGACGGTGCGCCTCATGTCCGGCTTTCAGATCGACTGCCGGGTGGTCGACAGGGATTCATACGGCGCAGCCCTCGTCTATTTCACAGGCTCAAAGGCGCACAACATCAAGCTCAGAAAACGGGGCGCTGCGCGCGGCCTCAAAATCAATGAATACGGTGTTTTCAAGGGCGAAAAACGACTTGCGGGCCGCACGGAAAAAGACGTCTACGCCACCGTCGGTCTGCCCTTCATTGCGCCGGAACTGCGCGAGGATAAGGGGGAAATCGAAGCGGCGGAGAAGGGCGCTCTTCCGCGGCTTGTCGCGATGGCGGACATTTGCGGCGATCTTCACGTTCATTCGTCCGCATCGGACGGGCGCGACGGGCTCGCCGACCTTGCTCGCGCTGCGAAAGATCGCGGTTACTCCTATATCGCGATCGCCGATCACACCAGACATTCGACCATCGCCAGGGGCCTCACGGCGCGGCGGCTCGAGAATCAGATCGACGAGATTGACCGATTGAATGAAGAGCTCTCGGGAATACGCATTCTCAAAAGCTCCGAAGTCGATATTCTCGCGGACGGTTCGCTCGATCTTCCAGACTCTACTCTCAGGAAGCTCGATCTCGTCGTCGGCGCGGTGCATTTCGATTTCGACCTGCCGGCTGACCGGCAGACCGATCGCATGATCCGCGCCATGGATCATCCGGCTTTTTCGATCCTTGCTCATCCGACCTGCCGGCTGATCGGCGAGCGAGATCCAATGGGCGTTCAGATGGCGCGGCTGATCGACGCTGCGATCGAGCGCGGATGCTATCTTGAAGCGAACGGACAGCCTGAGCGCCTCGATCTCGACGGCGCCTATTGCCGCATGGCGAAGGAGCGGGGGTTGAAGCTCGCGCTGTCAACAGACGCGCACAGCGTCGCGCAGTTGGACTACATGCGCTTCTGCCTTGGCCAGGCGCGGCGGGGTTGGCTCGAAAAGTCCGATGTCATCAACACGCGGACGTGGCGCGACCTTAAAACTCTCCTCAGGCGATAAGCGATGCGCCGTCCGGCGCGGTGCGCGTCGCCGAACGGTTCAGGATGTCGATGACGTCGCTGTCCGTCAGTTGCGGGAAGCTCCGATACTGATTGCCGACCGACCAGAATAGCGCCGGGGTCTCAAGACAGACGAATTCATCGGCGAGCTTGCGGAAGCGCTCGGCGGTGTCGGTCGGCGCGACGGGAACCGCGACGATGACGCGTTTAGCGCCGGCTTTGCGCATCGCCGCGAGCGCCGCCTCCATAGTCGCGCCCGTTGCGAGCCCGTCATCAACGATGATGACAACGCGGCCATTTGGCGGAACCGGCTTGCGGTTGAGCAAAAATACCGCCCGGCGCCGTTCAATTTCTTCCAGCGCCGTCCTCTTGGCCGCCTCCAGAAATTCTTCATTGACGCCGAGTTCATCAATGAGCGAGCGATGCAGAATGACGCTCGGCGTTGCGCCATCGACGATGGCGCCGATCGCGAGCTCGGAATGCCCCGGCGCGCCAAGCTTTCGCACGAGGATGATGTCGAGCGGAGCGCCGAGCGCATCAGCGACGCCCGCCGCAACAGGAAGGCCGCCGCGCGGCAGCGCATAGACGATCGGATGTTCGTTGCTGAAATGCAGCAACCGCTTTGCGAGCGCCGCTCCCGCCGCCTCGCGGTTATCGAACATATCCGAATCCGGAAAATGCCGGGACGCTCAATGCGCGGTGTGGGAGGGAGCCCTTCGAAAACGGTAAGCCCGAGGCGTTTGCGCTCCACGTAAAGGTCTCCCTCTGCGCGCTTGCGTCAACGTGTCTCGGGCTCCGTTGCATCGGGTCGCCGCGTCCTCGATCCATCGCTACTCCTGATCCATATCTTGCGATATTTCACAGTTTGGCTTCTTCAATTTCGCTCGCCTTTGCAGCGTTCAAACCATAACCGCACGCGAGCGCCGATAAATTGATCCCTGTCAACTTTTGGCGAATTCAGAAGTGCTTCCGCTCAAATTCATCGAGATCGTAGCCCGCCTGCTCGAGCCCTTCTTCCAGATAGTCGCTGAAGAGCGGCATTCCTGAAAGATAGAGATCGATATGCTTGTCCGTTACGGCGCGAGCCTCAGCGCGGGCCGCTTCCCACTCATCGATCGAGAAATCTCCGCGCCCGATCCAGGTCAGGGCGACCATGTCGAGTTGCTCATCCTCATTCAGCGAACTGAGCGCACTCATCAATTCTTCTTCCGTTGCGTCCTCGGCGTTGTCTTCAAGAACGGACACGGCCTTGTCGTCGACGGGATTTGACCCCTCTTCAAGGCCCGATGCTTCAGTCTTCTCTTCAAATTCCCGGGCTTTCATGAGAATGTAGAAAGCTTTTTCCGGATCGACGGAAAGGGTGAGCCGCTCGTCAATCATCGCCGTCGCCTTTCGTTGATCCGCTCACACCGGCCTTACAAATGTCGCCTGCGGGCCCTTTTCGCCGGGCGCTTCAGAATAAACGACGCGCGCGCCGACAGTGAGTTTTTCAAAACCGTTCCTGTCGACGCTGTTGCGGTGAAAGTAGATTTCGCGCCCGTCATCGGTCTCAAGGAAACCATATCCCTGCTCGGCGAGAAGCGCGCCGATCACTGCCTGCTGCGCGCCCTCATGGCGTTTGGTGTCGCCGCGGAGCACGCGCGCATCATCCTGCAGCTTGCGGCGAGCGGCGGCGAAAACGTCGCGGATCGCAACCTCGGCGTCCTCGTGCGCATGATTGAGGGGAGGGTTTCTGTCGGCGTGAATTTCCTTGCCGCCCGGCAATGTCAGGTGAACTGCGATCGAATAGAGATCGCCTTGGTGATGGCGACTCTGCGGTTTACGGACGACGACGCGGCAGGCGACGATGCGGTCGAAAAACTGTTCAAGCTTTCGCACCTCGGCTTCGACTTTGGAGCGCACATGCTCCGACGCGGGAAAGCCTTCGAAGATGATATGCGGATCGACTTGCATGGCGTCGCCTTCTTCTCGTTTCCGTCTTCCCGCCTGCCGCTGAGGGAAGAAATATCGAACCGGGCGAAGGGTGTTATTGACATGGATCAACGCCGGGAGAGATCGGATTGACGCGGGTCAATGCGCCGAACGTCCTCATTGCAAGACTACTCCAAAGGGGATGCCTAATCCATCTCGTTGAAGCCTCTCTTTGGGCGGCGCCATGGGTCAATCCGATATAGTCCCGCGCGATATCCGTGTGACTTCGCTAAGACTCGCCGGCAGTCTTGCTCTGCCCGCCGGGCCGCTGGGCCTTGTCGTCTTCGCACATGGCAGCGGATCGAGCAGGCTGAGCCCGCGCAACCGTATGGTCGCCGAACGTCTCAATCGCGACGGCATTGCTACGCTGCTTTTCGACCTGTTGACGGAAGAGGAGGGCAAGGATCGGCGCAATGTCTTCGATATTGCGCTTCTGGCGGAGCGACTCGCGGGCGCAACGGATTGGGCGCGCGCCGAGCCGCTCCTCCGGGCTCTGAGTATCGGCTATTTCGGCGCGAGCACCGGCGCGGCCGCCGCAATCGCCGCAGCGGCGTCGCGCCCCCGAGATATCGCCGCTGTGGTCTCGCGGGGCGGGCGGCCCGATCTCGCTTCTGATGATGCGCTTCGCGCACTGCAGGCGCCGACGCTCCTTATAGTCGGCGCGCTCGATGGCGACGTATTGAGACTGAACGGTCTTGCGCAGTCAAAAATGACGTGCCCGTCGCAGCTGGAGGTCGTGCCGGGCGCCACTCATCTTTTCGAGGAAAAGGGTGCGCTCGAACGCGCCGCCGATCTCGCGTCCGACTGGTTTCAATCACATTTTAGAAGGGCGGGCGCAATGCTCAGTGGTGAGCCGACACCGCCTTGACCAGTTCACCTGAGACGCTCTGACCGACGGAGTGCGAAATGTCGCCGAGGCTCAGCATCCCGACGAGCTGTTTTTGTGCGTTGGTGACGGGAAGGCGACGGACTTTCCTGTCCTCCATCGACCGCACAGCCTTGTCGATGTCTTCTTCCTCGCTGCAGCAGATCGCGCCGGCCGACATTACGTCGCGCGCGACGGCCTTGTTGAGATCCCGGCCTTCCGCAACAGCGCGAACCGCGATGTCGCGATCCGTTACGATGCCGATGAGCTTTCCGCCTTCGATAATCGGCACAGCGCCGATATCGTCGGATTTCATGAGTTTGGCGATCTGGGCGAGCGGCGTTGACGGCTCGCGCGACTGAACGCCTTTGTGCATCGCTTCTTTGACTTTCATGGCGCCTCTCCGATTTATCGGCGAAATTCCGGAATTATCCGCCGAACTTCGACCAATCTGGAGATAAGCCCGGACTGCCGCATTGATTCCCGTCAATCGATGCGCAAGCCGTTTGATTGACGTTCGTCAATGCGGCTTGCGCCTGGAAGCGGCGATATGATGCCCGTCGGCGGCCGGACGCGAAGGTTCATCCAATGAGCGAAAAAGGTCTGTCAGTTTTTGACGATACTCTCCACACGACGCATGTCTGGCTCAATGATCTGATGGACCGGCTCGACATGCGGGATCGGGACGACGCCTATCGCGCGCTGCGGGTGACGCTTCATGCTTTGCGCGACCGTTTGCCGGTCAACACGGCCGCCGGTCTTGCGGCGCAGATGCCGATGCTGATCCGCGGCTTCTATTATGAAGGCTGGCGGCCGGGCGCTGGCGCCAGCGGCGACCGCACGGAGGAGGATTTCGTCTCACATATTGAACAAGCCTTCGAACGGACCGCGGAATATTACGATCCGGGAGAAGTTGCGCGTGCTGTCTTCGGCGTTCTTAACGACCGGATCACCGCGGGCGAAATCGAGAATGTGAAGCGCTGTCTTCCCGAACATATCCGGAACATGTGGCCTGCTCCGAAGAAGGGCGACTGATCTATGGGCCTCGCCGCCTGTGAATCGCAGACGCGGCGCGAGAGGCGGGACTTGACCTCTGTCATTATTCGTCGCCGGCGGTTCCGATAGTCTCCCGCCGAAGCAATTGGGCGAGACATGCCGGAGGAGCAAATGAAGGCGACGCGCGAGAGATCAGCTGCGCCGGCGGCCGGTGAGAATCCGGTCCATTCCGCGATCGCACGGATCGCCGAAGAAGCGCCTCAAACCGCCGCCGCGATCCGCTCGATGCAAATGACGGCGGCGCACCTTTCCGGTGAAAACTGGTCACGCGATTCCTTCGCCTCGACCGCGATCGTCGAGATCATGGACCGTGCGACGAATGCGGCGATCGGGCGCGCAACCGCCGGCATTTCGCCGGGGGCGCTCGCGGCGGCGTATTTCGACTGGTTCACGCATCTTGCTTTTTCGCCGGGAAAGCAGGCGCAACTCGGTCAAAAGGCCTTGAAAAAGATCATCCGCTTTTACAATTTCGCGCTTCATTGCGGCTTTGCGCCCTCTGAAGACTGCTGCATCGAGCCGCTGCCGCAGGACAAACGGTTCGTGAGCGACGCATGGCGGCAATGGCCCTTCAACTATATTTCGCAAAGCTTCCTTCTAACGCAGCAATGGTGGCACAATGCGACGACCGGCGTCAGAGGCGTCACGCCGCAGCATGAGCGCGTCATGGAGTTCGCATCGCGCCAGATCCTCGATATCGCATCGCCGTCGAATTTCATCCTCACCAATCCGGACGTCCTTAAGAAAACCATCGAAGAGCGCGGCGCCAATCTCTATCGCGGCTGGCGGAATTATCTTGAAGACGCCGAGCGCGCCGCGACCGGGCGGCCGCCAGTCGGCGCTGAAAGCTTCAAGGTCGGCGAAAGCGTCGCCGTAACGCCGGGCGTTATCGTTTACCGGAACCGTCTCATTGAACTCATCCAGTATGCGCCGACGACGGAGAAAACGCTCGCCGAGCCGATTCTGATCACGCCGGCATGGATCATGAAATACTATATTCTCGATCTTTCGCCGCGCAATTCGCTGGTGAAGTATCTCGTCGATCAAGGCCATACCGTCTTCATGATATCATGGAAAAATCCGGAGCCTGAAGATCGCGACATCAGCTTTGACGACTACCGCACGCTCGGCGTCATGGCCGCACTCGACGCGATCGGAAAAATTGCGCCGGGCGCGAAAGTCCATGGCGTCGGTTATTGCCTCGGCGGAACGCTTCTCGGGATCGCCGCGGCGGCGATGGCGCGCGCCGGCGACGACAGGCTTCAGTCGCTGACCTTTCTTGCGGCGCAGTTCGATTTTTCCGAGCCCGGAGAACTTGGATTATTCATCAACGAGAGCCAGGTCGCGTTTCTTGAAGACGTGATGTGGGAGCAGGGGTTTCTCGACACCAAACAGATGGCCGGCGCGTTTCAGCTGCTCCGCTCAAGCGATCTCATCTGGTCGCGCCTCGAACACGATTATCTGATGGGCGAGCGCAGGCCGATGACAGACATGATGGCCTGGAACGCCGATGCGACGCGCATGCCGTACAGAATGCACTCGGAATATCTGCGCCGGCTCTATCTCAACAATGACTTCGCCGAGGGGCGTTTTGAAGTCGACGGCGAGGTCGCCGCCCTATCCGACCTCCGCATTCCGATTTTTGCAGTGGCGACGACGCGCGATCACGTCGCGCCATGGCGCTCGGTCTTCAAGGTGCACATGCTCACCGACACGGAAGTCACTTTTCTTCTGGCGGCCGGAGGGCACAACGCCGGCATCGTCAGCGAGCCCGGCCATCCGAAGCAGAAATATCAGATGACGCGGTCAGCCGCCGACCATCTCTTTCTCGATCCGGATCTTTGGACCGCTCATACCGAATCTGCGGATGGCCCCTGGTGGCCGGCTTGGCGAGACTGGCTCGCGGAGAAATCGGACGGCCTCGCTGATCCGCCGGAGCCGCGTTGGATCGATGGGGGCGAAAGCCGCCGACGCAAGGCGCCCGATTCGTTGCCGCCGGCGCCCGGGATCTATGTGCAGGCGCCTTGAGCAGGCGAGATTCTTCTATTGTGTCGGCGCCTTTAGCGCATGTCGCGCAATATCCGCCGCCATGCCGAAAACGCGCGTGGTCTCCTCCGCATAATCGCGTATGGCGCCCTCGACGAATTCCGCCTGCGCGCTGAACGCGTCCTCGCTGTTCTTCGACGCCATGATCGCGCGCGCGATTTCGAAGTCTTTGCGCATTCTCTGGCTCATGAATTCCGCCAATTCCTTGTTCATCTCGCTTGCTCCGTCGAAATAGGCGCGAGCCGCGCGCGTCATCACTTCAAGATTGCGGTTGCCGAGTTTTGCAAACTCGCCGGGATCGAACAAAGGGAAGAAATTGTGTTCGGCGGCGGCGGCCGGGCCGCTTGGCGCGGCTGCGCGCTTTTCGTGTCTTGTCGGGCCGTTGTCGGTCATGGGGGCTTTCTCCGTGTGTTGATATCGCCTCAATTATCATCATAGCCAATCCGCTGCGCCTCGAACTGACCAAGATCAAACGCTGGGGGCGGCGTCTGCATTTTTATGCGACGCGATCTCGGCCAGCTTGACTTGCGTCAAACGCCGCGCGGCGATGCTGTGACATATTTTTTCGAAGGCGAATGTATTCGCTGTTTCGAAGGAGGAAGATTATGGATTTACCAGCCCTCAACCCATTTCGCGGCCGGCGCCCGACACTCTGGTCAGCGCCGAACGGCGGCCCGTTTGAACGCATGCATGAAGAAATCGACAGGCTTTTCGACGAGTTCATGCCGCAGCTTTCGCCCCCGCGCGAGGCGGAGTTCCGCCCCGGTCTTCTTGCGACGGTCGACGTCAGCGAAACGGATGACGCGATCGAAGTCAAAGCCGACCTCCCCGGCATTGAGCAGAAGGACATTGACCTTTCGCTTCGCAACGGAAGTCTCTTCATCCGCGGCGAGCGCAAGCACGCGGTCGAGGAAAAGAAGAAGAACTATTACCGCGCCGAGCGTTCCTACGGCGCTTTCAGCCGCGGCATTCCGCTCCCCTGCGAGGTTGACGAAAACAGGATCGACGCCCGCTTCGAGAACGGCGTGTTGACCGTGGGCCTGCCGAAATCCCCGGCGGCGAAAGAGAGCGAGCGGAAGATTTCGATCAAGGCGGCGTAATCGCCAATCCGGCGATTTCGGCGAGATTTCCGACAATCCCGCCGAGATCGTTGTTTGGATCAGGCGACGGCTTTGCACCGCGTCGTCTTGTCGGCGCGCCATGCCGCTCGCAACTTATCCCAATTTAGTGAAGCCGCAGCTCTTCATTCGCGATCGCATTCAGCGCCGGGCGGTCCTTGATTGTAAATGTTCTCGCCGTCGGCATTGAAATAACTCCGCCTTTTCTCATATCGGTCAGCGACCTGCAGACAGTCTCGATCGTCAGCCCGAGATAATCCGCAATATCCTGGCGGCTCATTGGCAGAAAAACGCCGACTGCCCGGTCCTGGTCTTCCGCCATACGCAAGAGAAACACAGCGACGCGCTCGCTGGCGCTTTTCCGGGCGATCGCGATCGTGCGCATCTGCGCGCGATCGAGGCGGTCGAGCAGGAGCTCGATCATGAGCTGCGACACTTCCTCGGAGACGCGAGCCGCGCGCAGGAGAGCATCGCGCGAAATGCATTGCACCGCGCAATCCGTCACCGCTTCAACCGACTGGCGCTGCAGGGTCGGATTGCCGATGCCGACAAGCTCGCCGGCGCCGTAAAAATCGGTGATCTGCCGCTGGCCGTTCCTCAGCGAATTGAATTCTTTGACGACGCCGTTGACGATCCGGTAGCAATATCGCGTCCTCTCGCCTTCCGCGATCAGGGTTTCGCCCGCCTTCAGCCGCTTGATAAGCCCGACGTTGGCGAAACAGGCGATGTCGTCGGCGCGTCCGCGCAATTTTGGGTTTGCAAACTGTCCGGCGATTGCAGATTTGCCGATTGTCGGCATTTGATCCTCCGTCCCGATGATGGAACGCCCACGACGGAACTCTACAAAAAGCGGCGGCGGCATTCGACTTCGCAAGAATACTTAAACAGCACCCCGCACGCGCTGCTCCCGCGAGGCTGGTCGCGCCTGATCAGGAGGGTCCTCGCGGCGTCGATCTCGACCGGACGCCCTGAATTGCGCGCCGTCAATACGCACTTCCGCGTACTCACCCCGTGGAGTGAAATTTCCTTGTCGATGAAGAATGAGACAAGACGGCGTTTGATGTGCGGTTCTTCTTGAAGTTGTCGCGTTCCGCGGAATATTCTCCGCTGTGAAGACGCGCTGGCGGCGGTCGCCGCCCTTCGCGGTCGCGCTTGGTTCGAAGGCGACCGCGAACAGTCTGTCGCAACTCGTTATTCTGTCACGTTTTGAGAAGGCGAGCGCTCATGAATTTCACATCTGGCGCGCCCGCGCTGGAAATATTCGAGGACTTGCCATGCGCGCTGGCGATCCTTGATCGTGATTTTCGCTACCTCCGCGTCAGCGGGCGTTGGCTTGAAGAATTCGGTCTTGTCGGGCGCAATCTGAACGGCGCTTCTCATTTCGACCTCTTCCCGCAATTGGCGGCGCACTGGCGCGATCTCCTGGAGCGCGCGCTCAATGGGGAATCCCGCTTCATCGAGGAAGAAATATTCAAGAGACCGGACGGGCGGGCGCAGTGGTTTGAATGGCGCATTCAGCCCTGGCGCTTGGCGGAGGGCGAGATCGGCGGCGTCGCGATCGCCGCAAGGAACATCGCAAAACGCAAATCCGCTGAAATCGCGCTGACCGAGAACGAAACATTTCTTCGATCGATCGTCGATGCCAATCCTGTCGCCATCATCACGATCGACGAAACAGGCGCGATTTTGACGTTCAGCCGCGCCGCAGAATTGATTTTCGGCTACAAGGAATCGGAAATTGCAGGCGGCAACGTCAACATGTTGATGACCGAGCCCGACAGGTCGCGCCACCACGACTATATTGCGCGGTACCTTGAAACGGGCGAGGCCCGCATCATCGGCCGGTCGCGCCGCATCAAGGGGCGCCGAAAAAATGGCGAGGCGTTTCCGGCAATCCTCCACATCAGCAAATTCGAGGACGGCAAGCTCACCTTTGTCGGATTCATCCAGGATTTGACGGATGAGGCCGCCGTCGAACGGCGGCTCAGCGAAACGCAGGCCCAGCTTCAGCACGCCGGGCGCCTCGGCGCGCTTGGCGAAATGACGACGACGATTGCGCATGAAATCAATCAGCCGCTGACGGCGGCGGCCAGCCTCGCCGGCGCCGCATCATTGATCCTTCGAAAGATCTCCGCCGAGCCGTCCGAAGAAGCAAGAAGGCTCATCGACGAGGCGGTTAGCGAAATCAGGCGCGCAAGCGAGATTATCCACCAGATGCGCGACTTCGCGAAAAAACGAAAAACGGCGCGGAGCCTCCACGATATCAATAAAGTCGTCGAAGATGCGGGAGCAGTTGCGCTCATCGGCGCGGCGGGCGACGGGATCGATATCGAGTATCGGCTTCGGCCTGATGTCGGTCTTGCGAATATCGACCGCATACAGATTCAGCAGGTTGTAACCAATCTGATCCGCAACGCCGTCGACGCCATGAACAAGTCGCCGGTCAGGCGGCTGACCATCTCGACCGAAAAGCGAAACGGCCGTATCGAAATTGCGGTCGCCGACACCGGGTGCGGCGTCGCGCCGGAGATGAAATCAAGGCTCTTCGAGCCGTTCGTCTCCGACAAGGAAGAAGGGCTCGGCGTCGGCCTGTCAATCACGAAATCGATTGTTGACGCGCATCAAGGCGAAATCCTCGTCAACGACAATGATGCAGGCGGCGCCACATTCATTGTGAGGCTGCCGGTTGAGCGGGGATAAGCGAGGCGACCCATTAATGCGGGGCGTGGTCTGTCTGATCGATGATGACGCCGCAGTGCAGCGCGGGGTGAGCGTTCTGCTCACGGCGGCGGGGTATGATTCATCCGTCTACGGTTCAGCCGAAGAATTTCTCGGAGCGCTCCCGGATCTTGACCGGGCGAATTCGGTCATTCTTGTCGACGTTTGCATGCCAGGGATGCAAGGGCCGCAATTGCAATCGCGCCTCAAGGCCGACGGCGTCGCCATTCCGCTCATCATCATGACGGCGCATGGCGACATTCCGATGGCGACGCGCGCGATGCGAGAGGGCGCCGTCGATTTTCTTGAAAAGCCCTTCACCGCGGAAGAACTGACGCTGGCGCTCGACCGCGCCTTTGCGCTCTCAAACTCGCATTCGCGGGTGAGGGCGTCAGCGCCGGAAGACGCGGCGCAGCGGGTGAATGCGCTGACGCCGAGAGAGCGGGAGGTTCTCGTCGCCATTGTCGACGGCCAGTCGAGCAAACTCATCGGCCGCGAACTTGGTCTCAGCCCGCGGACGGTCGAAGTTCACCGCAGAAACATCATGACGAAAATGAAGGCGTCGAGTTTCGCGGAACTGATCCGGATGGCGGTCGCGGCGGATCTCGATATTTGACGGGACAGCCTTCGCGAAGGCTGGCGCGCCGCTCCACGGTCCCGCTTGACTAACGCATAACCCGGCGGTTATATGTCAATCAATAGCCAGCGGGTTATTGATTCCAGATGCCGACCGCCCACGATTTGCTCTTCAGAACGCTCGCCGATCCGACGCGGCGCGCGATTTTCGAGCGGCTGTGCCGCGAAGGAGAGCAGACTGTCGGGGCGCTGACGGCTCGGGCCGGGGTGTCGCAACCGGCCGTCTCAAAGCATCTCGCCGTTCTGAAGCTGGCCGGGCTAGTGCGCGACCGCCATGAAGGGCGGCAGACCCATTACAGCGCGCGAGCGAGCGCGCTTGCCCCGCTGATCGACTGGACAAGCCGGATGGCCGGCTTCTGGGAGAGCCGGTTCGATGATCTCGAAGACTTGCTGAAAAGGATGGACCAATGAATGAAACATCGGCTGAAACGCGCTCCGTCGTCGTCGAACGAGAGATCCCTCACCCGCCGGAAAAGATCTGGCGCGCGCTGACAGAGCCGCACCTGATCGAGGAGTGGCTGATGAAGAACGACTTCCAGCCGATCGTTGGTCGCCGTTTCAATCTGCGCGGAGAGTGGGGTGGCGTGCTCGATTGCGAAGTCCTCGCCGTCGAGCAGAACAGAACGCTGTCCTACACCTGGAATTATGCGCACGACGATGCCGCCTACAATCTGCAGAGTGTGGTGACGTTCACGCTCACGCCGACGCGCGCGGGGACTCATTTACGCATGGAGCAGCAAGGCTTCCGGCCGGATCAGAAGCAGGCCTATGGCGGCGCGCACGCGGGGTGGAAGGAGTTTTTCGCGAAGCTGGAGCAAGTCCTGGCGCGCGAAGACTGAGAACGGCGGCGCTCTCAATTTCCGCGCCTTTTTAAAGGAGATCAAAATAAACATGAGCAAATGGATTCGCCAGAGCCACCGCTGGCTCGCTATCGCGTTCACGCTGACCGTCATCGCCAACTTCGCCGCGATGGGGCTCGGCAAGCCTCCCGCATGGCTCGTCTACGCGCCGCTGCCCCCGCTCTTTTTGCTGATGTTCAGCGGGCTCTACATGTTCGCGCTGCCATACGTCGTCAGGCGGCGCGGCGCGCAAGGCGCCGGCGGATAGGAGCGGGCATGGCCGGCCAGTCAAAAAATGCCGCGAGAAAGAAGACGGCGAAGGGCGTGAAGAAAGCGGCCGCTCAAACCGCCGCGAAGCCAGTCCTCCTCTCCGGCGGCAATCCTCAGATCGCGAAGGGCGAGGGCGACGCCCCCGTTGCGGCCTACATCGCAGCCATGCCGGACTGGAAACAGGACGTCGGGCGCCGCCTCGACGCGCTCATCGCCGGCGCCGTTCCCGGCGTCAGGAAAGCGGTCAAATGGAACTCGCCCTTTTATGGCGTCGGGGACCAGAGCGCGTTCCCGAAAAGCGGGAACCGGCTTTCGGACAAGAACGCGCGGCAAACGACAAGCTGGTTCCTCAGCTTTCACTGCTTCACGAAATACGTGAAGGTCGCGTTCTTCCGCGGCGCCAGCTTGCGTCCTCTCCCGCCCGGCAAATCCAAGCAGAAGGCCGTGCGCTACCTCGACATCCATGAGAACGACAAGCTCGACGAAGCGCGGTTCAATGATTGGGTGAAGCAGGCGAGCCGGTTGCCGGGCGAGCGCATGTGAGCGGGAAGGGCGTAGCCGCGGCAAGCAAGCAGCAACTGTCTTCACGCGCTCGCTCGCATTCGCCGGCGCTGTTAACCATCGCCGCGCCAAAGAGGCGAATTCCTCCGTGCAAATACATTTTTTCGGCTGCTTGAATCCACAGCGGAGATTTCCATCTCTCCCGTTTAATGTGGGCGGACGGCTCGCCGTTCGCTCGGCTCTTTGACAATCCGGTTTTGCAGGCGGCGCGGTCTTTGAGGCTGGCCGCTCGCGAAGAAAGACGCATCGCACGTCGGAGCTGCGCCCGCGCGCGCTCCATTTTGCACGCCCGGCGGGGAGCGCGCCAATCGCCTTTTACGCGAAACACGAAGTGCGGATTATCCGCACAAATCCTCTGCAATCCGCATGGATGCTGGAATCGTGGGGGTCGAATGCTGGCGGATGGGGTGGGATTCGAACCCACGAGACCCTTGCGAGCCTGCCGGTTTTCAAGACCGGTGCCTTCAACCGCTCGGCCACCCATCCGGGGAGGGGGACCATAGTCAAGCTTTCTCAAATAACAAGGCTCGCGGACCCGCCCCTAAGACCGGACGTTAACTCAGTTTTGGTTGCGAAAGCGGGCGAAAAATCGCATAGCCGGGGGCATGAAATTCTCGCCCGCCGCCTTGTCTGTTCGTCGCGCTTTCCTGCCGCTCCTGCCGCTGGCGCTGGCGGCTTGCTCGACCATGAACCTCCCGGACGCGCCGAAGACGATCGGCGCGCCTGCGACGCCCAACCCGCATTACAAGGTCGGCGCGCCCTACAAGATCGACGGCCGCTGGTACGTGCCCAAAGTTGACGAGCGCTATGACGAAAAGGGCCTCGCTTCCTGGTACGGCGACGATTTTCAGGGGCGGCTGACGGCGAACGGCGAAGTCTTCGACAAAAGGCGTCTGTCGGCGGCGCACAAGACGCTGCCGATGCCGACGCTTGTCGAGGTCGAAAATCTCGAAAACGGGCGGCGCGTCGCTGTCCGCGTCAACGACCGCGGGCCGTTTGTCGATGACCGGATCATCGATCTCTCACACGCGGCGGCGGACGCGCTCGGCTTTGCCGGCAAGGGCCTTGCGCGCGTGCGCGTGCGTTATGTCGGCGAGACCGACATCAAGGGATTAGCCGCGCTCCCGGGCGAGGCCGCGCCGGCGCCGATCCGGATCGCTTCAAAGGGTCCGGCGCGGAAGCCGACGCCCGCCTCTGCGGACGTCGACCCGATCGCCGCTCTCATTTCGAGCTCGGCAGGGCAGGGGACGAACGTCGCCGCGCCTCCGGACATCTGGGTCGAACTCGCGGCGGTTGAAGATCTCGCCGCGCTTGAAGCGATGAACCTCAATCTCCCCGATGTCGGACCGGTTTCAGTTCAGTCCGGCGAGACGGCCGGCCGGCCGTGGCGATCTTTGAGGATCGGACCGTTCATCGACGAGGCGATCGCGGTCGCCTCGCTGTCGCGCGTCAGGGCGGCGGGATTTGGCGGCGCGCGCATCGTGCGCGGCCCGGGACTTTAGAACTTGGGCTTTGGGAACTTCGCGTAGAGATCTGTACAGGGACGAGTTGAAATGAAGGTCATGAGCTTCTTCAAGTCTGGAATGCTGGCGTTCGCACTTGCGTCAGTCACGCTCGGCGCGGCGCGAGCCGAGGTCACGACGATCGCGGAACACGCCGTCATCATGGATTTCGACACCGGCGCCGTCCTTTTTGAAAAGGACGCGGACAGGCCGGTCGGACCATCGTCCATGAGCAAGCTCGTGACTGTCGCCATCGTCTTTGAAAAGCTCAAAGCCGGCGAATTGAAACTGAGCGATGAGTTCTCCGTTTCCGAAAAGGCCTGGAGCGAACGCGAAGGCTCTACAATGTGGGTCCGCGTCGGGACGAAAATTCCGCTTATCGACCTCTTGCGCGGCATCATCGTCGTTTCCGGTAACGACGCCTGCATCGTCATCGCCGAGAACATATCCGGCACGGAAGAAGCGTTCGCCGACCTCATGACCAGGAAGGCGCGCGAATGGGGCCTCAAGAATTCGACTTTCACCAATTCGTGGGGAAGGCCGGACGAGCACCACAAGATGAGCACGCGCGATCTTGCGCTCCTCACGCGCAAGATCATCAAGGAATATCCCGAATTTTACAAACTCTTCGCCGAGCGCGAATTCACCTGGGAAAAGATCCGCCAACCGAACCGCAATCCGCTGCTGTTCAGCTTCAAGGGCGCCGATGGGGTCAAGACGGGGCATACGGAGGATAATGGCTATGGTCTCATCGGCTCGGCGCTCGTCAATGGCGAGCGGCGCATCGTCGTCGTCAACGGCCTTGCCTCCGAAAAGGAGCGCGCCGCCGAAAGCGAACGCATGATGCGCATCGCCTTTAACGACTTCACCAGGCGCACGCTCTACAAGGCGGGCGACGTCGCAGGCGACGCGATTGTTTTCGCCGGCAAGGAAAAGACCGTGCCGCTGGTGACAAGCGAGCCCGTTTCGATGATCCTTGCACGCTCGTCCGCGGACAGCGTTGCGGCGAAGGTCGTCTATGAGGGCCCGGTCGCCGCGCCGATCGCCGAAGGCCAACAGATCGGCTATCTCAAAATCGAGGTCGAAGACGGCGACGCGCGCGAATTTCCACTCTATGCCGGCAAGACGGTGAAGGCGGTCGGACCGCTCGGCCGCATCGGCCTTGCGGTCAAATCGCTGATCGGCGGCGGTTCCTCCGTGGAGGGCGGCGAGACTTCCGCGGCGCGATAGATGAGCGGGAAACGGCGCGGCCTTTTCATCAGCTTTGAAGGCGGCGACGGCGCCGGCAAGTCGAGCCAGATCGGCCGGCTCGCCGATCATCTGCGCAGGCTCGGCATGACCGTGCGCGTGACGCGCGAGCCGGGAGGTTCCGACGGCGCAGAGGCGATCCGCGCGCTGCTCGTGCAGGGAAAAGCGGAGCGCTGGAGCCCGATGGCTGAGGCGCTGATGATGTATGCAGCGCGCGCCGATCACCTTGAACGGTTGATCCGCCCGGCGCTCGACCGGGGAGAAGCGGTGATCACCGACCGTTTCGCGGATTCGACGATGGCCTATCAGGGCATCGCCGGCGACCTCGGCGAAACCGCCGTCAATACGCTTCATGCGCTCGTCGTCGGCGCGACCAATCCAGACATTACAATCATTCTTGACGCGCCGGTCAGCATCGCCCTCGCTCGCGCCGGCGATCGCGGCGCGCATGAAAGCCGCTTTGAAAGCAAGGGCGAGGCCTATCAGGAAAAGGTGCGCCAAGCATTCCTGAAAATCGCACGCGAAAATCCTCGGCGCTGCGTCGTCATCGACGCGACACCGGATGAGGAATCGGTATTCAAGGTTGTTGCGGCGGCCGTCGAAAAGACGCTTCAATCTCGCCAATGACGGATTTGGCCGACATCATCGCGCCGCGGGCGCGCGCCGATTTTCTTGGCGCTGACGGGATCGAGGCGCAGCTCTCCCAGGCGCTGAATTCGGGCGCGCTGGCGAATGGCTGGCTGATCACGGGCGGGGCGGGAATCGGCAAGGCGACGCTCGCTTTTAGGCTGGCGCGGGCGCTGCTCTGGCGCGAGCGGCCTCAAGGCTCGGCGAGCCTCGCTGTGCCCCAGTCCGAACGCGTATTCTCGCTGGTCGCCTCGGGAGGGCACCCGGACCTCTTTGTCGCCGATCGGCGGTATGACGAGAAAAAGGAGCGTTACGCAACTGAAATTTCAGTCGAAACAGTGCGTGATCTTACACATTTTCTCAGCCAGACCGCCGCAATGGGCGGCTGGCGTGTCGCTATCATCGATATGGCGGACGATCTCAACCGCAATTCGGCGAACGCGCTCCTCAAAGTCCTCGAGGAACCGCCGCCGCGCTCCGCGATTTTCGTTCTTTCAGCAGCGCCGGGGCGGCTTCTAGCGACGATCCGTTCGCGTTGCCGGCGCATCGAACTTCGTCCGCTGCCGGACGAACAGGTCGCTCAGTTCCTGATCCGGGAAGAGGCGGCGAAGGACGAGGAGGCGATGAGCATCGCACGGGTCGCAGACGGAAGGCCCGGATACGCCTTGTCGCTCGCGCTTGGCGACGGCGCCAAAGCGATCGCTGCAGTCGATGAGTTCTGGTCCGCAGCAGAAAGCGGCGCCGATGTCGGTGCGATTGCGCAACAGCTCTGCGGCAAGGACGCCGAGGGCGTCTTCACGCATTTTCAAGCGATGCTGACCGCGAGGATTGCGGGGAAAGCGAAGAGACTCGCGGTTTGCGCAGACGCGCGCGCCCGCGATTTTGTCGATCTGCGCGAAAGGATTGAAACGCTCTTTGCGCGCGGCGAAGCGGTCAATCTCGACAAATTCCAGCTCGTCCTTGCGGCGGGCCGGGCGTTTAAGGCGATGAGATAACGGCCCATGCTCGTCGATAGTCACGTCAACCTCCATCACGAGAAATTCGCTGGCGATGTCGACGCCGTCATCGCCGCCGCGCGCGCCGCCGGGGTCGGCGCCATGCTGACCATTTCCGACAGGATCAGCTCGACCGAGGAGATCGCGAGGATCGCCGCGCGTTACGATTTTATCTGGCGCTCGGTCGGCGCGCATCCGCATTACGCAAGCGATCATCTC
>JBMOOR010000061.1:0-26771 GCA_049324555.1 Pseudomonadota bacterium
AGGACAGATCGCGTCGATGGCTAAAGAGGAAGACAACAATCAGGGGCCGGGTTTCGGCGTCGGCGTGGTAACGAAGACTGCGCCCAAGACGAAACGCCCGTCGCTCTACAAGGTGCTTCTTCTGAACGACGACTACACGCCCCAGGAATTCGTCGTCTGGCTGTTGCAGGCGGTGTTCAACAAGGACGCGGAAGACGCCGTCCGCATCATGCTGCATGTTCACCAGAACGGCGTCGGCATTTGCGGCGTCTACACCTACGAAGTCGCCGAGACCAAAGTCGCGCAGGTGATGGAAATCTCGCGGCGTCACCAGCATCCGCTGCAATGCACGATGGAAAGGGAATAGGTTGGCCAGTTTCAGCAGGAACCTTGACGACTCGCTCCACCGGGCGATTGCGCTAGCGACCGAGCGCGGACACGAACTTGCAACGCTCGAACACCTGCTCCTTGCGCTGACGACCGACCAGGACGCCGCCGCGGTCATGCGGGCGTGCAATGTCGATCTCGAAGCGCTCCGCCGCAACCTCTTTGAGTTCATCGAGAACGATCTTTCGAACCTCAAGACCGAGGGCGACGATCAGGCGAAGCCGACCGCGAGCTTCCAGCGCGTCATCCAGCGCGCCGTCATTCACGTGCAGTCTTCAGGACGCGAAGAAGTGACGGGCGCAAACGTCCTTGTCGCGCTCTTCGCCGAACGCGAATCCCACGCCGCGCATTTCCTGCAGCAACAGGACATGACGCGCTTTGACGCCGTCAATTACATTTCGCACGGTCTCGCCAAACGCCCCGGCGAAAGCCAGCCGAAAACGCCGCGCGGCGCGAATGAGGACGGCGAGTCCCAGAGCGGGAAAAACGAAAGCGCGCTTTCAGCCTATTGCGTCGATCTCAACGAAAAGGCGCGCAAGGGCAAGATCGACCCGCTGATCGGGCGCGGGCCCGAGATCGAGCGCTCGATCCAGGTCCTGTGCCGCCGCCGCAAGAACAATCCCTTGCTCGTCGGCGATCCGGGCGTCGGCAAGACGGCGATCGCGGAAGGCCTCGCGCGCAAGATCATCGACGGCGAAGTGCCGGAAGTGCTCGAGAATTCGACCATTTATGCGCTCGACATGGGCGCGCTCCTCGCCGGAACGCGCTACCGCGGCGATTTCGAAGAGCGGATCAAGGCGGTCCTCAAGGAGCTCGAAGACCACGAGGACGCGATCCTGTTTATCGATGAAATTCACACGGTCATCGGCGCCGGCGCGACATCGGGCGGCGCGATGGACGCGTCAAACCTCTTGAAGCCCGCCCTGCAGTCCGGGACGCTCCGCTGCATGGGCTCGACGACCTACAAGGAGTACCGCCAGCATTTCGAGAAAGACCGCGCGCTCGCACGCCGCTTCCAGAAGATCGACGTCACCGAGCCGACGCTCGATGATACGGTGAAGATCCTGACGGGTCTCAAACCGTATTTCGAAGAGCATCACCATGTTCAGTATACGGTCGAAGCGATCAAGGCCGCGGCGGACCTTTCTTCGAAATACATGACTGACCGCAAGCTCCCCGACAAGGCGATCGACGTCATCGACGAAGCCGGTGCGCGCCAGATGCTGTTCCCGGCCGACAAGCGCAAGAAGATCATCGACGTCGAGGACATTGAGGAAATCGTCGCCAAGATGGCGCGCATCCCGCCGAAATCGGTCTCAAAGAGCGACACCGAGCGGCTGAAGAGTCTTGGCGCGGATCTCCGCCGCGTCGTCTTCGGTCAGGATCAGGCGATCGAACAGCTCGCTGCGGCGATCAAGCTCTCTCGCGCCGGGCTTCGCGAACCGAACAAGCCGATCGGCTCCTATCTCTTTTCGGGCCCGACCGGCGTCGGCAAGACCGAAGTCGCCAAACAATTATCGCTCATTCTCGGCGTTGAACTCATCCGCTTCGACATGTCGGAATATATGGAGCGGCACACGGTCTCGCGCCTCATCGGCGCGCCGCCGGGCTATGTCGGCTTCGATCAGGGCGGGCTTTTGACAGACGCCATCGACCAGCATCCGCATGCGGTGCTTCTTCTTGACGAGATCGAGAAGGCGCATCCCGAAATCTTCAACATCCTCCTGCAGGTGATGGACAACGGCGCGCTGACGGACACCAACGGCAAGAAGATTGATTTCCGCAACGTCATCGTCATCATGACGACGAACGCGGGCGCGGCGGATGCGGCGCGCTTTGCGATCGGCTTCGGCGGCGGCAAAAAGAGCGATGAAACCGACGCCGCGATCAAGCGGATGTTCGCGCCGGAATTTCGCAACCGCCTTGACGCGACCGTGACCTTCGGCGGCCTGACGCCGGAAATCATCGATCGGATCGTTGAGAAATTCATCCTGCAGCTTGAAGTCCAGCTCGCCGATCGCGGGGTCACGTTCGAACTTGATCAGGAAGCGACGCGCTGGCTCGCAAAACGCGGCTTTGACGAGGAAATGGGTGCGCGCCCTCTCGCTCGCATCATCCAGGAACATGTCAAGAAGCCGATCGCGGACGAAATCCTCTTCGGCAAGCTCAAGAGCGGCGGCGTCGTCAAAGTGATGCTCGATCCCGCTGACGCGGAAAAGCTCGCCTTCGAATTCATCCCGGACGAAACGAAGAAAGAAAGCGGCGTCCCGGCGCTTGTCGCCCCGTAAGGAGAGCCGGATCGCTGACAATTGGTTCGGTTGACCATGCGCAAGGCGAAGACGGCGGACGAATTTTTCAGGAGCGCCGGGCAGTGGCGGGCGGAGCTTTCCGCGCTGCGCAAAATCCTGAAATCGACGGACTTTGTCGAAGAGGTGAAGTGGGGCGGACCCTGTTACACAATTGACGGCGCCAATGTCGTCGGCCTCGGCGCCTTCAAGTCCTATTTCGGCCTTTGGTTCTTTCAGGGCGCCTTGCTGAAGGATGCGAAGAAGGTCCTCGTAAACGCACAGGAAGGGCGCACAAGAGCGCAGCGGCAATGGCGCATGACGTCGGCAAAAGACATCGATGCGGCTCTCATCAGGAAATATGTCGAGGAAGCGATTGCGCTCGCCCGAGCCGGCAAGGCGGTCGAGAAATCCGCGCCCAAGACGCTCATCATGCCGGCTGAACTGAAAAAGGCTTTCGCAACGAACAAGGGCGCCGCCGCTTCGTTCAAATCGCTGACGCCGGGCAAGCAGCGCGAATACGCCGACTATGTGAGCGACGCCAAGCAAGACGCGACGAAGGAAAAGCGTATCGCGAAAATCCTGCCGATGATCGCGGCGGGCGTCGGGCTCAACGACAAGTATCGCTAGATTACGCCGAAGCGAAGGAGGACTGCGACGAGCGGGCTATACGCCGCATCGGAGTTGATGGACATTCCGACCTTCGCTTCACATTGAGGGCCCGGCATGCTTGGGGAAAGCGCGTCTCGTGATGCCTATGACCGAGATGGGCGCGTCGTGCTGAAATCCGCAGCGACGCCTGAGGTCGCAGGAAGATTGCTTGGTCTGATTTCGGCGAACCTGATGCGGCCGGGTCTCGCCGAACGATTTCTCGTGCGCCCCGGGCAAGGCAAGCCGACGGTCAATCTGAAGCCGTCCTACGAATTCTACGGCGCGAATGCGCCTCTCGTGCTCGGATTCCATTGGGGACTGACCTCGCGCATGCGCGAACTTACGCGAAAGCGGCTCGCCCCGACATACAGCTATTTTCGCACCTATCAGAAAGGAGACATTTGCACCGTCCACACGGACAGGCCGGCATGCGAGCACAGCCTGTCGATGCCGCTCGCCTATTCCGACAACATTGTCTGGAATCTCGATATCGGAACGCGCAAATGCGATCAGGCGGCGATGGAGCGCAATCCGTTGTCGCCGGATTTCGGCGACGAACCGTTTCATTCCGTACGCCTCGATCCGGGAGACGCGCTTGTCTACAAGGGGATCGATTATCGGCACGGGCGGACGACGCCAAATCCCAACCGCTGGTCGGCGCATGTTTTTATGCACTGGGTCGACATCGACGGTCCGCACGCGGATTGGGCGTTCGACCGCCGGTCGGGCGCGAGCGCGATAGACTTCAGTTTCTCCGAGGCATCAGCCCGATCGACATGATCCGCAGAGGCGCCGGCGTCGCGCCATCGCGCGGGTTGCCTTCATCATCATAGGCCGGCCAGTTGCTCGTTGCGATGTAGAGAAATTCATCGCCGTCGATCAGCCCATGCGTCGGCTCGTTCCACTCTTCGAGGTTCTGCGCGATGACGTCGAGGCGCTCGGCGATGGTTCCCGACTTGTCGAGTCTGATGCGGACAATGCGTTGCGGAGATGTTCCGTTCTGAACGCCGATAAGGTCGCCATCATGAAGATAAAGTCCGTCGATGCCGCCAAGATGCGCGTCGGCCGGATTTGCGATCGCCGTCACCGCGCCTGATTTTTCGTCGATGGCGAAGAGGCCGGTCAGATAGTCCGCCATGAAGATGAGCCGGCGTTTCCTGTCGAGCGCTATGCCTTGCGGATTGGCGAAGCGATCATCGCTCGCAAGGACGTGCGCATCTTTCGCGCCCCGCTCGACAATAAAGAGGCGGGGCGTCACGCTGTCTGAGGCGTAAATCGTTTCATCCGAACCGATCTCCAGATCGCCGAGGAGGGCCTTCTCGTCTGCGATGCCGATGCGGCGGCGCTCGGCGCCGGTTTTCGGATCAAGTTCGACAATCGCGGCGAATGGCGGCTTTTCCGCGCGCTTTTCAAAGGCGAGCTGATTGTTGACGACGGCGAACGCGGCCTTTTTCGTCTGCTCAATGTCGAAGACGCCGCCGTCGAGCGATGCAAACAGCTCAAGGCCGTTTGAGGCGTTGCGAATTTCGCCGGTCGTGACCGATCCGATGAGCAGCCGCCCGCTCCGCTTGGAAATCGCCTCAGGGAGGAGGCCGCTTTCCGCAAATTCCGCTGCAATGACCTTTTCGCCCGTCCTCGCGGCGTTCGCCTCCATCCGCGCTGCAACCGGTGCGAAAGCGGGCTCCGCGCGCATGCGGTCAAAAGCCTCATGCGCGGGCGTCTCGAGGACGAGGCCGCGATTCGCGATCTCCTTTGCGATGACGATCGCCTCATCCATCCGCCCGCTGAGGATACGGGTCAGGATGCGGTTGCGCGTGAGGTAAAGCGAGTAGGGGCGTTCGCCTTGCGCCTCGTCGAGCAGGGCGGCGGCGGCGGCGTAATCCTCGGCGCTGTAAGCCGCCTGCGCTTCTTTCATGATCTCGTCATAGGGACGAGCGAGCGCGCTTCCGGCGAAAGCGAGCGCGGCGCCCACGGCGATCAAAATCCTGTTCATAGGCCCCCACACAGCTTGCGGAACTGAGACGCTCCGCATCGTTTCCTCCTCAACATCAGTCGATGGCCGCGCGAATCCTCGCGGCGAGCGCTTCGAGATGGGCGGTGTCGACTTTCTCTCCCGCGTGGCGTTTCAGCGTCGCGCCCTCGAAGATCGGGATGATATGGAAGTGAAGGTGATAGACGGTCTGCCCCGCGGGCGCGCCGTTGAACTGCATGACGCGGACGCCGTCGGGATTGAGGGCCTTGACGACGCCTTTTGCAACGCGCTGAACGCGCGCGATCAAGAGGCCGAGATCGGCGGCGTCCGCGTCAAAGAGATTGGTCGCTCCGGACTTTTTCGGGATAACCAGCGTGTGGCCTTCGCTTTGGGGAAAGATGTCCATAAAGGCGAGTGAGACATCATCTTCAAAGACCTTGATTGCGGGCATCTCTCCGCGAACGATCCTGGCGAAGATATTGTTGGGATCGTAAGTCGCCGCGAGCGTCATCGATTGCTCCTTCAGACTTCGGTCAGCGGCTGATCGTTCCAGATCATGCGCTTGATCCGCCAGCCGCCGGCGCCGTTCTTCGCGACGATGAGGTAATTGCCGGCCTGCGTGATCGACTGGCTGTCATAGGTGAAACTCAGCGTGTAGCGGCCGGAGACGACGCCGAGATCGCCGGAAAGCTCAACTTCGTCGATCGCATGCGTGAAATGCGAGACCGCCGTCGGCGAGGCGCCGTCCGGAAACCAGAAATTCTTGAGGTTCCCGATACCGTCTTCCGGCGGCAGTCCGCCGCCCGGCATGATCACGGCGTCGCGCGCAAAGAGAGCGAGCACGGCCTTCTCCTGCTGCGCGGCGTCCTCGGTCAGCCAGGCTTCGACATAGGCGGCGTCAAGCGCCCGGAGCGAGGCCTCATCCGCGGGCGCCGGCGCTTTCGCGCATCCCGCGGCCGCCAGAAAGAGCGCCGCGGCGCCCGTGAATGTTTGTCCGTATACGCGTCTCATACGAATTCGTTCTCGATGGTGATCCTGAAGCGGCCTCGCCGCCGATTCCTGCAAAGCGCGATTCTGGCCTGTCGCCGGTCCGGAATCAATGAGCTGCGCCGCCCGCCGCCTTCAGGCGTCTTTCCTGAAGGGCGTCAGTTCGTCGATGGCCGCGATTTCAGCGTCGATCTCGCGCCGTTCGGCTTCGAGATAGTGTTCGATCGCGCGCCGAAGTCCCGGATTGGCGATCCAGTGCGCGGAATAGGTGGCGACCGGTTCGTAGCCGCGGGCGATCTTGTGTTCGCCTTGCGCGCCTGCTTCGACGCGGGCGAGGCCGCGTTCGATCGCAAACTCGATCGCCTGATGGTAGCAGAGCTCAAAATGCAGGAACGGCCTTTCCTCGGTGCGTCCCCAATAGCGCCCGTAGAGCGCGTCGCCGCCGATGAAATTGAGCGCGCCGGCGATCGCCCGCCCGCGATCCTCGGCGACGACGAGCAGAATCTGATCCGCCATCGTCTCGGCGATCTCTCGGAAGAACGCGCGCGTGAGATAGGGCCGGCCCCATTTGCGCCCGCCCGTGTCCTGATAGAAGGTCCAGAAGGCGTCCCAACGCCGCTCGCCGATCTCGCGCCCGACGAGCCTTCGGATTTCGAGCCCTCCTGCGGCTTCGCGCCGCTCCCGGCGGAGCGCCTTTCGCTTGCGCGAGGCGAGGGCGGCGAGGAAATCCTCATAGGTCTTATAGCCGCGATTGAACCAGTGATATTGGACGCCGCGCCGCGTGAGAAAGCCCATGCCTTCGAGCGCGGCGGCGTCCGCAGCGCCGATGAAATTAACGTGTGCGGACGATGCGCGCGTCTCTTTCGCGAGGCCGACGAGCGCCGACGCGAGCGCGGCGCGCCGGCCCGGCGTTTCCGCCAGAAGGCGCGGTCCCGGAACCGGCGTGAAAGGCGAGGCGCACAGGATCTTCGGATAATAGCGCCCGCCAGCGCGTTCGAAGGCGTCCGCCCAGTGATGATCGAAGACATACTCCCCGTAACTGTGCGCCTTCAAATAGACAGGCGCCGCGCCGACGAGCGCGCCGCTCTCGTCAAGCGCGATATGGGCGGGCGTCCATCCGCTCTCAGGCGTCGCCGACTTCGATCGTTCGAGCGCGCTCAGGAACTCGTGAGAGACGAAGGGATTGCATGGCGCGCCCGGCGGATTGGCGAGCGCATTCCAGTCCGCCGCGTCGAAATCCCGGATCGAACCAAACGTTCGCGCTTTGAAGGCCGGCTTGCCCTCGCCGTCCGCCATCAGGAAACCTCGACGACGGCGTCGACTTCAACCGCAGCGCCGAGCGGCAGGGAGGGCGCACCGACGGCGGCGCGCGCGTGACGCCCCGCTTCGCCGAAAACGGCGACCATGAGATCTGAGGCGCCGTTGACGACTTTCGGATGTCCCTCGAATTCCGGCGTCGAATTGACGAAGCCGACAAGCTTCACGATCCGCTTCACCCGGTCGAGGTCGCCGTCGAGAGCCGCCTTCATCTGCGCAATGAGATTGATCGCGCAGGCCTTCGCCGCTTCGCCGCCCTGTTCGACCGAAAGATCGGCGCCGAGCTTTCCCTTGATGAGACCCGCGGGCGTCATCGACACCTGACCGGAAATATAGAGAAGCGCGCCGCTCTTCACATAAGGAACGTAATTGGCGACCGGCGCGACGGGCTCCTTGATCTCGATCCCAAGTTCGGCGAGGCGTCTTGCAATCTTACCCATCATCATCTCCGTCCTTGTCTGTCAGCGCCGCCCGCCGCGGCTTTTTCGCATATGTGCGCCCGAGGGCAATGGCGTCCTCGCCGAATTTCTTTCGGATGGCGTCGATCGCCGTTTCCTCACGCCTGAATTTTTCTTCATCACCCATGAACATTTCTCTCTGCGCGAGCGCCTCGTCGGGCGTGAGGTCGCAATAGCCGACGCCGATGAGGCGCCAGGCGCGCCCACGCCATGACTCCGCGAGCAACGGCCGCGCGGTCTCAAACAGGGTGCGCGCGAGATTCGACGGCCGCGCCAGCGTGGCTCTTCGTGTGATTGTGCGAAAATCCGGCGATTTCAGTTTTAAGGTCACGACGCGGCCGACGAGGTTCTTCGCTTTCATGCGCGCGGCGGTGCGTTCGCTCAATCGCCACAAAATGTCTGCAAGTTCCCTGAGGTCGCGAATGTCGGCATTGAACGTCGTCTCGGCTGACACGCTTTTCGTCTCGCGGCTCGGCGCGACGGATCGCCGGTCCTTTCCTTGCGAGAGGTCGGCGAGGCGCAGGCCCATTTCGCCGTACCGCCGCGCGAGAATCGAGGGCTCCGTTCGCTGCAGGTCGCCGATCGTCGCCAGCCCGTCGGCGTTGAGGCGTTTGGCGAAGACCGCGCCGACGCCCCAGATCGCGGAGACGGGTAGCGGCGCCAGGACTTTCTTCGCTTCTTCGGCGCCGATGACGGAAAATCCGTTCGGCTTGTCGAAGTCTGAAGCGGTTTTGGCGAGGAACTTGTTAGAACTCAATCCGATCGACACGGTGATGCCGATCTCGCGCCGGATGTCGCGCTGAAGTCCTGCGAGGGCTTCGGCGGGGCTCATGCGGTGAAGGCGCTGCGTGCCAGAAAGGTCGAGGAAGGCTTCGTCGATCGAGACCGGCTCGACGAGCGGCGTTAAGGCTTCCATCATCGATCGCACTTCACGCGCTGCGGCCGCATATTTGGAGAAATCCGGCTTGATGACGACGGCGTCGGGGCAGGCCCTCAGCGCCTGAAACATCGGCATCGCGGAGCGCACGCCGTAAGTGCGCGCGATATAACAGGCAGTCGTGACGACGCCGCGGACGCCGCCGCCGACGATCACCGGACGGTCGGCGAGAGATGGATCGTCCCGTTTTTCGATCGAGGCGTAGAAGGCGTCGCAATCGACATGGGCGATCTCGAGGGAATGAAGCTCCGGATGGCGGATGATTCGCCGTCCGCCGCAGCCAGGGCGGGCGCAAGCGGGCGCCTCACTCGCCGATGCGCCGCAGTCGAGGCAGAGCGCAGGAAACCCGCTCATTCCGGCCAATTCCCGAGCCACTCCGATACGGCCGCGCCCCATCTCGGGCCGCGCGCCTTCACGATAAACATTCGATTAATACCTTTTGCGCGATAGTGACGTCGATGGTTACTTTTGCGTCCAGGGCGCCCCGGTCCAGCATGGCGGCAATGGAGAAGATCGAGCCTTTGGCCTCGACCAAGAAGGTCCTCGTTGTCGAAGACAACGAGCTGAACATGAAACTGTTCAACGACCTTCTGGAGGCGCATGGCTATCGCGTCATTCAGGCCCGGACCGGGCCTGAAGCGCTCGCGGCCGCGCGCGCGTCAAAGCCGGATCTCATCCTGATGGACATCCAGCTGCCCGAAATTTCAGGGCTGCAGGTCACGCAAGAAATTCTTAAGGATAAGGAACTCGCCGACATCCCGATCATCGCCGTCACCGCCTTTGCGATGAAGGGCGATGAAGAACGGATCCGCGCGGGCGGCTGCCGCGACTATATAGCCAAGCCGATCTCGGTCGCCGCCTTTCTTGAGAAAGTGAAAAGGTATTTGGACTAGCGTTAATCCCGGCCTTTGTTTTGTCGGGATGAAGCGGAGCTGGGATGACGGCGCGCGTACTGGTCGTCGACGACCTCGAACCCAACGTGAAACTGCTCGAGGCGAAACTCCGCGCGGAGTATTTCGACGTCCTTGGCGCGTATTCCGGCAAGGAGGCGGTCGAGCGCGCGAAGAACGACCAGCCGGACATCATTCTTCTCGACGTCATGATGCCCGGCATGGACGGGTTTGAAGCCTGCCGCATCATCAAATCCGATCCGGAGACGGCGCATATTCCGATCGTGATGGTGACCGCTCTCGACCAGCAGGCCGACCGCGTTGCGGGGCTAAAGGCCGGCGCCGACGATTTCCTGACGAAGCCCGTCGAAGACGTCGCGCTCTTTGCGCGCGTCAGGAGCCTCACGCGCCTCAAGATGATGACGGACGAACTCCGGATGCGTTATGCGACCGGAAAATCGCTTGGCGTCATCGGCCCGATCGACTTTTCGGAATCGGATACGAACGGCAAGGCCCGGATTTTTCTCATCGACGATCAGGCCGATCAGGCCGAGCGCGTGCGATCCCTTCTTTGCGAACAGCACGAAGTCTCGATCGAGACCGATCCCGAGGTTGCGCTGTCGCGCGCCAAGTCCGGCGAATTCGATCTCGTGATCATCAACATGTCGATCGAAAAAATGGACCCCTTGCGTTTGTGCTCTTCGATCCGTTCCTTTGAAGAAACGCGACTGACGCCGCTGCTTGCAATCGTCCGTCAGGGCGACACGAGAAAGCTCGTCCGCGCGCTCGACATCGGCGTCAACGACTATCTCGCGCGCCCTGTCGACCGCAACGAATTGACCGCGCGCGTCGCGACGCAGATCCGCCGCAAGCGCTATATCGACCAGCTGCGCTCGACCTTCGAGGCGAGCCTTGAAATGGCGGTCACCGACCAGCTGACAGGCCTTTACAACCGCCGCTATCTCGCGAGCCACCTCTCGGGCATGTTCGATCGCGCGTTCTGGACCGGACGGCCGCTGTCGCTGATGATCCTCGACATCGATCATTTCAAGTCGATCAACGACACGCACGGGCATGATATCGGCGACAGGGTCATTCAGGAAATCGCCGCGCGGATCAGAAACTCCGTGCGCGGCATAGATCTCGCCTGCCGCTACGGCGGAGAGGAGTTCCTCGTCGCAATGCCGGACACCGACCGGGAATTCGCGGCGGTCGTCGCCGAGCGGCTGCGTCAGGAGATCGCCGACCACCGCGTGACGCTGAACAGCGGCCGCGATGAAATCAGCGTCACGGTCTCGATCGGCATTGCATCGACCGATGAAGGGCCGAAGGAAGACAGCGCCCAAAAACTCATCAAGCGCGCCGATGAGGCGCTCTATACGGCCAAGACCGGCGGGCGCAATCGCGTCATCCAGAGCGCCGCCGCCTGACGAAAGTCGTCAGGGCAGTTTTCGCTCAATGCGCGGCGGCGCGACGAGAACCGTCACCTCATCGCCGACGGAAATGTCGCCTTCTTCGATGACCGTGCAGGTGACGCCGCCCCGCCAGTCGGGTCCCAGTGAGCGTATGAGCCCGGCCCGCGCTTCCTCCATCCGGCTGCAGGGATTGGTCTGCCCTGTGATTTCAAGGACAACGTCGCCGACCCGGAAGACGCCGCCGACCGCCTTCGGAAGGCTCGCGCCTTCGACAAGAAGGTTCGCGCGCCGCGTCAGCCAGGGAAGTTCGGCTTCGGGATCTGCGGGCGGCGAGAGCGCTGCGCACGCCTCTCGCCAACCTTCGCGTTCAATGGCGGTGACGAGCCTTGCCTTGCGCTTGCCGGCGTGATCGCCATCGAGCCCGCCTTCGAGCGTGGATAACGTAGGATTTCTTTCGCAGATTCAGATTTGAGGCTGGCGGCTCCCGACTCGGGCTTGAGTGGCAATCGACCAAGAAAGCCATTCAACGAGAGAAGGAAGACCGCCATGGAGGAAGATAACATCGAGTCGGCGTTGACGACAGAGGAAGGCAAGCCGATCGGGAACGTGATCCGGATCGACGAGGAGAAGATTCGCGGCCACCTCGACCGGATCGTTCGATCGAGCGTTGAGGAGACGCTGAACGGCCTGCTTGACGCCGAGGCTGACCGGCTGGTGGGGGCGGATCGGTACGAGCGCAACGACCAGCGTCGCGATTACCGCTCCGGCCATTATGAGCGCAAGCTCCACACCAAGGCCGGCGAGGTCACGCTGAAGGTTCCAAAGCTCAGGGGCCAGACGCTCGACACGGCGATCATCGAGCGCTACCGGCGGCGGGAATCGTCGGTCGAGGAAGCGTTGATGGAGATGTATCTCGCCGGCGTTTCCGTGCGCCGGGTCGAGGACATCACCGAAGCGCTTTGGGGGAACGCGCGTGTCGCCGTCCGTCGTCAGCGACCTCAACAAGAAGATCTACAAGCGCATCGAGGAATGGCGCAACGCGCCGATCGCCGGCGCCTATCCATACATTTATCTTGACGGCATCGTCATGAAGCGGAGCTGGGCCGGCGAGGTTCGCAACGTCTCGCTGCTCGTCGCGATCGGCGTCAACGTCGAGGGCTATCGCGACATTCTCGGCATAGCCGAGGGCGCCAAGGAGGACAAATCCGGCTGGAGCGGGTTCTTGAAACATCTGAAGGAGCGCGGCCTCAAGGGCGTCGACTTGATCATTTCAGACGCCTGCATGGGGCTCGTTGAAAGCGCCGCGGAGTTCTTCCCGGACGCTAAATGGCAGCGCTGCACGGTTCACTTCTACCGCAACGTCTTCAGCCATGTTCCGGCGACGAAGGTCAGGGAGGTCGCCGCGATGCTCAAAGCCATCCACGCCGCCGAGGATTTCGAAGCGGCCGAGGAGAAGGCGAAAGCCGTCATCGACAAGCTCAAGATCATGCGCCTGACGAAGGCGGCCGAGCTCGTCGAAACGAGCGTCGGAGAAACGCTGGCCTATTATTCGTTCCCGGAGGAACACTGGCGCCGCATCCGAACGAACAACCCGCTCGAACGGCTGATGCGCGAGATCAGGCGACGGACCCGCGTCGTCGGAGCTTTCCCCGATGGAAATTCGTGTCTCAACCTGGCTGCAGCCAGGTTGAGACACATCGCTGGAACGACCTGGTCGTCAAAACGATACCTCAACATGCAACTCATCAATCAACCTGAAACAGCCATGACCGCTTGAGCCCCCGTCGCGGAGCCCGCCAGCCAAAATGAATTTGCGAAAGTCTCTGGACACTACCCGAGCGTGATCCGCGCGCGTTCAAGCCTCACCATCGGCGCCTTCCGCGCGGGCCTGATTGCGATGCCGGTCAGCGTTCCCATTCAGTCTCAGCTCGTTGCGCTTGCAATAGCGACAATAAAAAAGCCGCCCGTCGGGCGGCTTTCAAAATCCGTCGACAGGCCGATCCTATTTGATCTTGCCTTCCTTGAATTCGACATGCTTCTTCGCGATCGGATCGTACTTCTTCAGCACCATTTTTTCCGTCAGCGTGCGCGAATTCTTCTTCGTCACGTAGAAAAAGCCGGTGTCCGCCGTCGAGTTGAGGCGAATCTTCACGGTGGTCGGCTTGGCCATGGCCCTCTTCCCTTAAATTCGAGCGGCGGAAAATAGCGGCGGACGCCCTTGTGTCAAGGGCGGACCCTTGCCCCGTTTTTCTCCTGAAGGCGCCGGCTGGCCGGGCGAGCGCCGCGAAGGCGATCGCAGGCGGCAGGCTTCTCGAACCACGCGGCTAGACCCTGAAAGCGCCAAAATCCTCGACTCGCTCTGACCAAGCCTTGACAAAGCTACGCTAATAGCGTATATCATCGCGCGATGGCGAAGCATCCGCGCGTGCTCTTCGATCCAGCGAAGGATGCCGCAAACATCGAGAAACACGGCCTAACGCTCGCCTTGGCGAGTGAGGTGATCGCTGCAGCTGCGGCGACTTTTCTGGATGATCGCTACGATTACGGCGAGGACAGGTTTGTCACTTTCGGCCGCGTCGCAGGAAGGCTTTACGTCGCCGTCTGGACCGAACGCGATGGTGAAATTCGTGCGATCAGTGTGCGCCGCGCCAATCAACGGGAGCTGAGGAAATATGGTTAGGAAAGCAAAACCGCCGAAAAGCTTCGACGACAATCCCGACTGGACGAAGGGCGGCCTTGAGCCGCTCGATCCGGCCGCCATGCTGCGCGTTGCGCGCGCGCGCCTCGGCCTGACGCAAGAGGAGGCCGCCGCGCTTCTCGGCGTCAATGTCGCGACCCTGCGCAATTGGGAACAGCGCCGCACTAAGCCCGATGGCGCGGCGACGACGTTGATCCGGCTTCTTTACGATCATCCGGCGCGCATGAGCAAACTGCTCGCGGCATGATCGGAAAGAAAACAGCAAGAATTAATTCATCTAACGATGAATTATTGCAAAATAAAAAGCACATATAAGTGAATCAACGCGCTTGGCGCGTCACACAAACAGGACGCGGCCGACTTCGTAGGACCGCGCCCCGCCGGGGGCGGCGACTTCGACGGAATCGCCCTTGCGCTTGCCGATGAGGGCGCGGGCGATGGGCGAGGAGATCGAGATTTTCCCTGATTTCACGTCCGCCTCGTAGTCGCCGACGATCTGCCAGGTTTTCTTCTGCTCGGTCTCCTCGTCGATCAGCGTGACGGTTGCTCCGAACTTGATCGTATCGCCGGCGAGCTTCGACACGTCGATGATCTCGGCGCGGGAGAATTTGTCTTCAAGTTCAAGGATCTGGCCCTCGATCCAGCCCTGACGCTCCTTCGCCGCGTGATATTCGGCGTTCTCCGAAAGATCGCCATGGGCGCGCGCTTCCGAGATCGCCTGAATGACGGAGGGGCGTTCGACATTCTTCAGCCGCTTCAATTCTTCTTCGAGCCGGTTGTAGCCGGCGGCGGTCATCGGAACCTTTTCCATCGCGAATTCCTGCCAGGCGCTCGCAAAAGCGCACGAGTTGACAAAAGAAAGATGCGGCCGCCTGCGCAAACAGGCGGCCGACACCCCGTATCCCGGTTAAAATAGGACTGGCCGCCCTATCCTTCAAGCGGCCGAAATCCCCAGCCTGCCGGCAAGGTCACCAGATGCGGACCCGTTCCTCCGGCGGAAGGTAAAGATCGTCCTCGGGCGTGACGCCGAAGGCCTCATACCACGCGTCGAGATTGCGCACGGGCCCGTTGATCCTGAAATAGGGCGGGCTGTGGGGATCTGTTTCGATGCGCTGGCGCAGCTCGTCCTCGCGGTATTTGCCCTGCCAGACCTGCGCCCAGGCGAGGAAGAATCTCTGGTCGCCGGTGAGGCCGTCGATGACCGGGGCCTCGCCGTTCGAGGTCTCATCGAGATAGCGGTGATAGGCGGCGTAGGCCATCTGGAGGCCGCCGAGATCGCCGATGTTCTCACCCATCGTGAGGTCGCCGCTGATCTTCGCGCCAGGAACCGGCTCATAGCTGCTGTACTGTGCGCCGAGCTTGGTCGTCTTTTCCTTGAACGCGTCGGAGGAGGCTTGCGTCCACCAGTTGCGGATGCGGCCTTTCTCGTCGAATTCGCGGCCCTGATCGTCAAAGCCGTGGCCGATCTCGTGGCCGATGACGGCGCCGATCCCGCCATAATTGACGGCGGGGTCCGCGTTCGGATCGAAGAACGGCGGCTGCAGGATGCCCGCCGGGAAAGTGATCTGGTTGAGGAGCGGATTGTAGGAGGCGTTCACCGTCTGCGGCGGGTAGTCCCACTTTTCGCGATCGACCGGCTTTCCGAGATCCTTGATCTGGTCCTGCCATCCGAACTCGGCGAGCGCGAGCGCGTTTTCAAAAAGCGATGAACCGACTTCGAGCGTCGAATAATCCGTCCACTTGGTCGTGTAGCCGATGCGCGGCTCGAAGGTCGACAGTTTCAACAGCGCCTGCTGACGGGTTTCCTCGTCCATCCACTCGTTCTGTTCGAGGCGCTCCTTGAACGCTTCGGTGAGATTCTTGACGAGCGCGTCCATCGCCGCCTTGTTCGCCGGCGGGAAATGCCGTTCGACATAGATCTGCCCGACGGCGTCGCCGAGCGAGGCGTCGATCTGGTTGACGCCGCGCTTCCAGCGTTCGCGTTTTTCTTCAACGCCGCGAAGCGTCTTCGTGAAGAATTCGAAATTCGCGTCGTCAAAGTCGGCGGAAAGATACTGCGCGTGATTGTTGACGAAGTGGAAGGCGAGCCAGTCTTTGAGGAACGTCATATCGGCGGCGGCGAAAATCTCCGCCTCCTTGTCGATCGCCGTCGTCTGCGCGACGAGGAAAGTCGGCACGGATGAAAGCCCGAGCTCCTCCATGATGAGGTTCCAGTTCATTTCCGGCGCGAGCGCGGAAAGCTGTTCGAGACTCATCGGATTGTAGATCTTCTGGATGTTGCGGCTGTCTTCCTGCGTCCAGTGGACTTCCGCGATTTTCGTTTCAAAAGCGAGGATCGCGTCAGCCTTCGCCGCGCCGCCCTCGACGCCGGCAAGTTCGAAGAGTTTCGCGATGTAGGCCTTGTAGGCGTCGCGATAGGCAGGGAATTTTCCGTCCGTCTTCAGGTAATAGTCGCGGTCGGGAAGGCCGATGCCCGCCTGGCCGACAAAGGCGATGTATTTCGTCGTGTCGGCGGGATCAGGGATGACGCCGTACCCGGCGGGCCCGTTATTGTGCACGCTCCCGAGCGCGCGCATCAGATCGTCCTTGGACTGAATGGCGTAGATCGCGTCGAGATGCGGCTTCAACGGCGCGGCGCCGAGCTCGTTCGCTTTCGCCTCGTCCATCCAGCTCCTGAAATAATCGCCGACCTTCTGCTCGAGCGAGCCCGGCGCCGATTCTTTCGCTGCAAGCTCTTCGACGATCGTGCGGATGTCGCCTTCGGCGTCGAGGCGCAGCTTGGTGAAGGAGACGAAACCGGGGAGATCGGCCGGAATTTCGAATGTGTCCAGCCATTTGCCGTTGGCGTAGCGGGCGAAGTCGTCGCCCGGACGGACAGCGGGATCGCCCTGCGTCGTGTCGACGCCCCATGTTCCGTAGGCGGTCTTCGCCGCTTCGGAGACCTGTTCTTGCGGCTCCGCAGCCTTTTCCTTCTTCGCGCACGCCGCCAGCGATGTCGCGAGCGCGATCGCGGCGAGCGCCGCGCTGAGCTTCAGTCCGGTTTTCATGAATGACCCTCTTCAAGCCCGCCTTCGGGCGGGCGGATTTTAACGGGCGCCAGCCTAACGGGCGCGGCGAGCCGCTCAAAGTCGGCTCGTCGCGCGAAAGGGTCGCTCCGCCTCAGGGACGAAGGCGCCGCCGGCCAAGGGGTCAAAGCCGCCCGGTCAGCGTGACGCGGAACGCGCGGGGGCTTCCCGGCGTGATGTTGTTGTCGTTATGCGCGGTCGGGAAATATTCCTCGTCAAAGAGGTTCTCGACGTTGAGTTGCGCCTCGAACCGCTCATTCAGCGTGTAGTAGATCGCCGCATCGACGCGCGTGTAGCCGGGCAGCGTCACCGCGTTCGAGATCGAGGCGAACTGATCCGTCTGGTGAATGACGCCGACGCTGCCGCGCCAATGATCGGTGAGAGTGTAGGCGTTCCAGATCGCAAAGGCGTGCTTCGGCACGAGGGGAATGACGCGCCCGGCCGTCGCCGCGGTCGTATCGCGCGTGATTTCCGCGTCTTGCAGCGTGTAGCCTGCGAGCACCTCCCAGCGGTCGGTGATCGAGCCGGCGAGGGAGAGTTCAAGGCCCTTGCTGCGCTGGGCGCCGGTCAGCACGGTCTGGTTCGTCGCCGGATCGATCGCACGCGTGTTTTCCCGGTCGAGCCGATAGACGGCGGCGGAAAGCGTCAGGCCCTCGCGCGGCTCCCATTTGACGCCGGCCTCAATGTTCTCGAAGGTTTCGGGCTCGAGCGCCGCCGTCGTCGCCGACAGCGAGGCGAACTGGTCGCCCGATTGCGGCAGGAAGGACTTCGAATAACTCGCGTAGATCGAGGCGTTTTCGATGGGTTTCAGGATGACGCCGCCGCGCGGGCTCCAGACGTCGTCCGTCCGCGAAAGCTCCGTCGGCGTCAAATTGTCGGAATGCTCAAGATCGAAATGATCGAAGCGGACGCCGCCGATCAGTTGCAGCCAGGAAGCGACATCGATCTGATCCTGAACATAGGCGGATGCGGTCGACAGGTCGACGTGATTGTCGTTCTGAAGGCCGAGGAAGACCGGCGGCGCAAAGGTCGTCGGATTGGCGATATTGACGGTTCCGGCGGCGTTGTTGTTCGCCGTGCGCGTATTGTCCGTATACTGAACGCCGACCTCGCCGCCGATGAGGATCGTATGGGCGATCCCGCCGGTCTCAGCCTTCCAGATGAGATCGGTCTGGTTGAAGATGTTGCGGCGCTTCGTCCCGCTGAAATAGGCCTGCAACGAGACATCGCCATTGGCGTCGACAGCGCTGTTGGCGTGGACGTTCTGGTAATATTTGCCGTAATCGGCGACGCGCAGATGATTGCGCAAGGTCAACGCGTCGCTGAATTGGTGCGCGATAGCGAAGTCGCCGGCGTGGACATCGACCGTGCTGAAAGATGCGTCTGGATTGCCGAAAAAGGCGCGGCGGTCGCCGGAATAGGGAAGGCCGTTCTCTGATGGAACGCCGCGGTCGACCGTGCGGTCGTCGCTCAAAAACTCATAGGAGACGTCGATCGTCGTCGCGCCAGCCGGCGCAAAGCGCAGCGTCGGATTGACGCCGAAACGCTCGATTCCCGTGAAATCGCGATAGCTGTCCGAGTTTTCGTAGAAGGCGTTGATCCGCCCTGCGGCCGCATCTGAAAACACAGCGCCGACATCGAGCGCGCCGCGCCCGAAACCGAAAGAGCCGCCTTGAAGCGTGAGCGCCTGAACAGGTTCAAATCCCGCTGTCTTCGATACGCGGTTGATGACGCCGCCGGCGCCTCCGCGCCCGAAGATGAGCGCATTCGGCCCTTTGAGAATTTCGATCCGCTCGGCGTTATAGAGATCGCGAAAATACTGAACGTCATCCCTGACGCCGTCGACATAAAAGTCCGCGGTCGAAGCGTTGCCGCGCAACACCGGCGCGTCGCGATGGCCTTCGCCCTGCGCCATCGAAACGCCGGGAACATAGCGCACGACATCGGCCATCGAGCGCATCGCCTGGTCGTCAATGAGATCGCGCGTGATGAGGGAGATCGACTGCGGGATATCGACGAGGGGCGTGTCGGTCTTCGTCGCAGTCGTGGTGTGCGCGCCTGCATACTCAACCCGCTCGCCCGAGACGAGCACCTGATCGGCGATCATGGCGAGCCTTGCATCAAGACTGTCATCCGCCGCCGCTTCACTCGCAACGGTCGTCGATACGCCGGCCAACAGCGCCGCTTTAGCCCAACCCCTCATAATGCCTGTCCGCTCGCTAAATTTGCAATTGCGAACCATTCGCAACAAGGTCGATTTATCAGGAGCTGGGATACTTTGCAAGTGATTATCAAAAGCATTATGTGCGGCGATTTCGTCGGAATGAGCGGTGAGTGCGCCAGGGCGGATTTCCGGAGGAAAGATTGGCGGCTACCTAACAGGAAATGGCGGAGGGATCGGCGACAGCCTACAAGTGGAGTTTGTGAATGAAAGCCCTGGTCATCCTTGCCGCATCGGCGGCGCTTGTCGCGACCGCTTCGACGGCGCAGGCCGGCGAGACCGTGTCGAAAACGTATGATCTCAACGATTTTTCCGCAATCGAGATCGGCGGCGCCTATCAGCTCGACGTCGAGGTCGGCGGCGATTACAGCGTGACATTATCCGGTCCGGAAGAGGAAATGGCGCGCGCCGAAGCCGTCGTTCGCGACGGGACGCTGACGCTTGGAACGAAAAAGCGCATTCGCGGCGTCAGGCATCATGGCGATCATGAGAGCGTCCTCGCCGTCGTGACGATGCCCGCTCTCGATCGTCTGTCCGTGTCCGGCGTTGTCGACGCGAACATAACCGACGTCGATGCGGGCGCCTTCAGGGTCAATCTTTCCGGCGTCGGCGAGGTGACGATCGAAGGGCGCTGCGGCGCGCTCGATGCGCGCGTTTCAGGCGTCGGCGAGTTGAACGCGAGCGAACTTGAATGCCGCACCGCCGACGTATCGCTCTCAGGGATGGGCGAGGCGAGCGTTTATGCGCGTGAGGCCGCGACCGCGGAAGTCTCCGGCATGGGCGAGATCAATATCTACGGCTCGCCGAAAAAGGTCGACAAGCGCGGCGGATTCTTTGCGGAAATCACCGTGCATTAGCGCGGGGTTGGATTAGAGTGCCTGAGGGGCAATGCTGGGAGAGCGCCATGAAAGTGTTTTTCGGATTTCTGATCGGGCTCGTGCTGGCCGCTGCGATCGCTGCGGCTGCGGTCAAGGTCGCATGGAGCGGCGCGACTGACGTCGGCGCGCGCGACAAGGGGAATGACATCACGCGAACGATCGAGGCGGCGGATTTCGATCGCATCGAGGTCGCCGGCGTCTTCGAACTCGATGTGGCGGTCGGCGGCGGCGATTACTCGGTGACGCTGTCTGGCCGCGAGGACGATCTCGACCGCACGTCCGCAACGGTCGCGAACGGCGTTCTCGTTCTCGATACGGACGAACGCAACCGCGAAGGCAAGCGCAAATTCATCAAGCACGGCGTCACGGCGAAAATCTCGATGCCGGCCTTGAACGGCGTCAGCGCCGCCGGCGTCGTCGACGGCGAGGCGACGGGCGTCAACGCTGAAAGTTTCGACGCTGATATTTCGGGCGTCGGCGAACTTGAACTCTCGGGGAGCTGCGGCGCGCTCGACGCGAATGTTTCGGGCGTCGGCGAACTCGACGCTGAAGAACTCCTTTGCCGGGACGTCAAGGTCGATGTCTCCGGCGTCGGCGAAGCGAAAGTCTACGCCTCGCAATCGGTCGAGGCCGAACTCGCAGGGATCGGGACGATCGAAATCTCCGGCTCGCCCTCGAGCGTCTCGAAAACGCAATCGAGCCCCTTGGGGCGGATCCGCGTCAAGTAAGACGGCGGCGCCTTTCGCCTTGCGCGCGAAATCGCCTATGCAAATACATCGAAATCGCAGCTTGAAGGCGCGACGGAATTTCCCATCTCGGCTGTTTGTGGATGGACGCAGCGAAAGCGGCGTTCGTCCGGCTCTTTGACAAGTGAATATCGGCATCGTCCCGCGGCGACTTTGCGCTGCGCGGCGCAAGGCTTGTTTCGCGCCGGGCGCCCCAATCGCGCGAAACGCCTTCCGTCTTCCCGCAGTTTCATGAAGTGCGGAGAATACGGACAAAACCGCTGGACCCCGCATGAAATCTCGATACATGGGGGTCGCGCGGCGGCGAACAATCCGCAGGATACGGACAATTCCGCACGCAGAAGGCGAGATCGGTTTCCTGCGGGTTTATTTCTCGCGTTCGAGAAACGATTTGAGGAGCGCCGCGCTGTTTTTCTCCTCGTCCTTCGCCGCAAAAACGAAGGTGACAGCAAAGCGCGCGGAGGGCGGCGAGCGCCGGCTCGTTCGCTTTCAGTTCCGCCGTGTAGCGGCGCTGGAACTCCGGCCATTTTTCCGGGTCATGCGAGTACCACTGGCGAAGGGCGGGCGAGGGCGCGACCTCCTTCATCCACTGGTCGATGACGGCGGCCTCCTTCGTCATCCCGCGCGGCCAGAGCCGTTCAACGAGAACACGTAGCCCGTCTGATTTCGCGGGCGCATCGTAGACGCGTTTCAAGCGGATCTTCATGAGAAGACTATAGCGCGACGGCGCTCTCTGCGTCACTCAGCGGCGACGAGCCGCGCCCTCAGCGCCGCGTTCTCTTCTTTAAGCGCGTCGATTTCGTCCATGAGCTTGCCGACGACCGGCGTCATTTCGTCAGCCGTAAAGCGCGGCGTGATGTGCTGTGAACAGTTCCAGTCGAGCGCTGCGACATCGGCGACGAAAACGCGCTCGATCGCCGCCCTGTAGCCGAGCGCCGCGAAGCGCTCGATGATCTCGGGCGCTTCCCCGACCGTCTTCGTCGTGATGTTGGCGAGCGCCTTCAGTCGCGCCCGGTTCGGATAGTCGATGAAGAAGAAGGCGGCGCGCGCATCGGCGGAGAGATTGCCGACGCTGATATACTGCCTGTTGCCGCGGAAATCGGGGAAGGCGAACCGCCGCTCGCCGAGGATCTGGATGAAGCCCGGCGGGCCGCCGCGATGCTGCACATAGGGCCAGCCGGTCTCGGACACCGTCGCCATATAGAAATGGTCCCGGGCGGCGAGGAACGCCGCCTCGCGGGGCCCCAGAATGAAGTCGCGGTCCTTCGCGGACATCTGTTCGCAAAAGTCGCGGGAGCCGTTCGCAGACTGCGCCGCCTTGACCGCGTCGGTGAAAGCAATGTCGCCGAAAGGGTAGGTCATGGGGCGTCGTCTTCCAAAAGGGCGCCCTTAACCGAGCACGGGCGGGGGGCGCGGCCAATTCACAACGGCGTTTTCCCGTCGTGAGACGCTGCGCGCCGAAGGCCGCCTTCCATCCGGCGCGCAACCGCATTATGAGGCTGCCCCCATGGAACAGATCTGGACCTTTCTGACCTCGCGGCCGACCGATCAGGGCTGGCTCTGGTGGCTCGTGCCGACGACCTTGCAGGCGCTCGCGCTCATCGTGGCGCTCCTCCTCGCACAGGCTTTCCTCATGTATTTCGACCGCAAGGTCTGGGCGGCTGTCCAGATGCGCAAAGGCCCGAACGTCGTCGGGCCGTTCGGCATTCTCCAGTCCTTCGCCGACCTCTTCAAGTTCGTCTTTAAGGAAATCGTCATCCCGGCGGGGGCGAACAAGGCGCTGTTCCTCATCGCGCCGATTATCACTTTCGTTCTGGCGCTCGTCAGCTGGGCGGTCATTCCGGTCGGGCCCGGCATGGTCGGCGCCGACATCAATGTCGGCATTCTCTATCTCTTCGCGATCTCCTCGCTCGGCGTTTACGGCATCATCATCGGCGGCTGGGCGTCGAACTCGAAATATCCGTTCCTTGGAGCATTGCGCTCAGCGGCGCAGATGGTCTCCTACGAAGTCTCGATCGGCTTCGTGATCATCACCGTTCTGCTCATCGCGGGCTCACTCAATCTCTCCGAAATCGTCGAGGGACAGGCGCGCGGGGGCGGCGGCTTCTGGAACTGGAACTTCATTCCGCTGTTCCCGATGTTCGTCGTCTTTTTCATTTCGGCGCTTGCTGAAACGAACCGCCCGCCCTTCGACCTTCCGGAAGCCGAATCGGAACTCGTCGCCGGCTATCAGGTCGAATATTCCTCGACCCTCTTCCTGATGTTCATGATCGGGGAACTCGCCAATATCGTCCTTATGTGCGCGATGCTGACGACGCTCTTCTTCGGCGGCTGGCATTCGCCGATCCCGTGGGCGCCTCTCGAAAACATTCCCGTCTTCTGGTTCATGCTGAAGACGTTCTTCTTCTTCTTTATGTTTGCGATGGTTAAGGCGATTGTGCCGCGCTACCGCTATGACCAGCTGATGCGGATCGGCTGGAAGATTTTCCTGCCGCTCTCGCTCGTCTGGGTTGTGCTCGTCTCAGGCGTCATGCTTGCCTTCCCCGATGTCGCCGCATACTTCCAATCCTGGAGATCGTAAGAGATGTCGCGCATCGTTCAGGCGCTGAACGGCTTCATGCTGAAGGACTTCGTCGGGGCGTTCTTCCTCGCGATGAAGTATTATTTCCGTCCGAAAGCGACGATCAATTACCCGTTCGAGAAAGGGCCATTGTCGCCGCGCTTTCGCGGCGAGCATGCGCTCCGCCGCTATCCGAACGGAGAAGAGCGCTGCATCGCCTGCAAGCTCTGCGAGGCGATCTGCCCGGCGCAGGCGATCACGATCGAAGCCGAGCCCCGCGACGACGGCTCGCGCCGGACGACGCGCTACGACATCGACATGACGAAATGCATCTATTGCGGCTTCTGCCAGGAGGCGTGCCCGGTCGATGCGATCGTCGAAGGCCCGAACTTCGAATACGCGACCGAAACGCGCGAGGAGCTTTTCTACGACAAGGCGAAACTTCTCGCGAATGGCGACCGCTGGGAGCGCGAGATTGCGAGGAACCTTGAGATGGACGCGCCGTATCGGTGAAAGACTTCAGGTCCCGGCGGACGCGAGTTGCAGATCGGTTGCGATCGTCAGCAACTTCCTGTCGCGCGTCCACAGCGCTGCGCCAGACAACCGCGCCGACGCCAAAAGGTGCGTGTCAACATAGCCGATGCCCCGGCCATGAAGTTCGAATCTCTCGATGAACGATAGGATTTCGTCGTCGCTTGCGACGACAGCTCTGGGTAGCGCCGTAAGTAGCGAAATGATTTCGCTTCGGTTCTTTAAATGGCCGAGCGCAATTTCTCCTGTCACGAACGGATGTGAAAGGACGAGTCCAGATTCTAGCGCACGCGATACCGTCTCGTCGCCGCGCCTCAGGAAATCGACGAACACCGACGTATCGACAATCAGCATGACTATGAAGCGGTCGCGCGCCGGCGCGGCGACGCTTCCAGTTTTGCTTCCGTTCCGCCAAGCCGGGCGAGGCGGCGCGCGCTTTCCCGCTCGATCAACGCTTCAAGGGCCTCGCGCATGAGGCTTGACCGCTCCTTGAGGCCGGTGAGCTTCTGGGCGGCGTCTACAAGACTGTCGTCGAGAGTGATCGTCGTGCGCATAGAGATCCTTTTCATCAAAAATAGCATCACATGATGCCGAAATAAACGCCTGTGGCGGCTTTTTCTCCGCTCGCCGGGAGCGCGAGTCGCGAAGAACCCCTGGATGGATGCGCGGCATCGGTGAGGGCAAGCATGACGTCCGAAACGAGCGCAACCCAGACGAGCGACAGCGGGAGGAAGATCTTCCAGCCGATCCGCATCAGCTGATCGTAGCGGCAGCGCGGCACGCCTGCGCATGCGCTACTCATCGCCCCAAAACGGCTCGGCGTCTTCAAACGCCTTCCAGTCGCCGATGAGCGCGTCGTCCATCTTGTCGGCGTCTTTCGCGCGCCATTCGAGAATGCGATCTGCGACCGTGGAGAGTTGGGCTGCAAGCGGCTCATCGGCTCCGGCGGCGCGCCCTGCGAGCGCGGCGAGGGAGTTCTTGGCGACGGCAAGGTCGTTAAGGGCGCCGAGCCGGTCCTGCAGGTCTGCAAGCTGTTTCCTGAATCGCTTTGTTTCTTCGGCGTCGAATAGCGATGCGAAAAAGTCTGATGCGTAGCGCATCCTCTTTACGTCTATCCTCAGTTTATGCCGATCGGCGGCGGACAGGTCTTTGAAGCCGCGCCCGCTCTTGCGAACGCGATCATAAGCCTTATCGAGCGCGGCCTCCGCGAACCGCGTCGCATGGCTGTCGAGCGCGCGCTTATCGCCGCTTTCCGCCCAGTCATCGCTCGTCGCGACGGCGAGGAGATCGATGAGAAATCCTTCGTAACGCTGATCGGCGAGCGTCGATGCGACGCGCGCATAGGCTTTGACGCGCTGCTTTGCGAGTTCGGCAAGGAGGCGATCAACGAGTTCCGTCGAATCGAGCGCGCCCCTCGCCGGTTCGAGGAGTTCGGTCTTCATCACGTCGATGTCGCGCGCTTTTCCGAGCGCTCCGGCGATCCGTTTAGCTTCGTCGCGCAGAGCCGCAAAGGGCGAATTCGGCAGCACGCGCCGGAAGAGGCGGAACGCCGAGCGAACCTGTCGGCACGCGATGCGGCACTGGTGAACGCCTTCGACATGCGCGTTGATCCGCGCGCAATCGTCATTCGACGTCAGGTGATGCGCGGCGCGGAGCACGATCGCCTGGAGGGCCTCCGCAACGCTCATAGCGCGGTCGAGCGAAAACTTTCCGGGTTTTATCCAGAATGCGTCACGCCCCTCCGCAAGATCATAACCTCGGTCGGCCTTGCTTCGAAGGAATGCGCGTCCGCCGGCGATATCGACTATCCGCCGTGCGGCGCCGACGAGCGCTGCGGTCTCGCCGGACTTAAGCTCAAGTTCGATCTCGGCTATCCGCGATTTCAAGTCGCCAGCTTCGATCGCGCCTTCGTCAATCGCAATTTCAACTTCGGCGTCATCATCGCGCAATCGCCGTGTCTCACGATGGACGGCGAGACGAAAGACCGGTGTGAGATCCGAAGCGGACAACGCGCGATATTCCTCGGGAAGCGCAGGGTCGCAAAAGCATGTCGGATCGGGCGCCGAGCCGGTGAGCGGCGCCGTCCATTCGCGGCGGCGGAAGGGGTCGCCGGCGCTGACCATCTTCAATGTTTGCTCAAGCCCCGCACCTTTCGTCCGCATGCGCAAGGCGAGCCCAAGGCGGCGGAGATCGCTGTTCGCCGTATCGACATAGACGCTTTTAAGTTCGCTCGACGCGGCGCCGGAAAGGCCGCGCCACCAATCGGCGCGCTTGAGACGCGCGAGCTGCAGGTCCGTCATGCGGAGCTTGAACTCGATTTCAGTATTTCCCGCGTTATCGCGCATGAGCGAGCAGGCTTTCCGTCGCGGCGCGCGAAGTATGCTGGATCAGGTCCTGCTTGTCATCCGCATCTGCGATGCAATGGGGCGCCGCTCCCGGACTGCTTTCATGTCCGCTCCGCGACGATCTCCATCAGCAGCGGCGTCGTCATGATGGAGCGCGGGTCTTTCTCCGCTTCGTCCCATTCGCGCTCGACGTCATCCGCCCACTGACTTGTGACGACGTCGCGTTCGGCGAGGCGGCGCGCGTGCGGGACGATGAAGGTCTTCGGCCATTGCCAGACGAAATCCTTCGGCGTCGCGGCGAAGATGATCGGGCGCGCTTCAATGAGTTTGAGGCCGGCGTCAGGAAGGGCGGGGAGGAGCGTTCGCGCGACGTTTATGTTGCCGGCGTTCTGCCGCCAGTCGCGGATTGCGGTCTCGACGAACTCTTCGAGGATCGGACGCTGCGGCGC
>JBMOOR010000062.1:0-26551 GCA_049324555.1 Pseudomonadota bacterium
GATGCGGTCATCCTCGCGCTTCCCGACGGCGCCGGCGCTCCTTATATCGAAGCGTTTGAACGATCTGCGCCCGACAAGGTCATTGTCGATCTATCCGCCGACCGCCGTTTTGACGACGAATGGACGTATGGCCTGCCAGAGCTTCATCGCGTGAAGATCAGGGGCGCGCGCCGCATCGCCAATCCCGGCTGCTACGCGACGGCGCTGCAATTGTCTGTCGCGCCGCTCTTGCCGATGGTCGAGGGAACGCCAGCGATCTTCGGCGTATCGGGGTATTCGGGCGCGGGGACGACCCCAAGTCCTCGCAACGATCCGAAAAGACTCGCCGACAATCTGATGCCCTACAAGCTCGTCGGACATAATCACGAAAAAGAAGCGACGCGGCATCTTGGCGTTCCAGTGCGCTTTTTCCCGCATGTCCATCCGGCGTTTCGCGGTCTTCTTGTCACCGCGCATATTCCGCTCGCAGCGCCGCTCGACAAAGGCGGCCTCAGGAGACTTTTTCAGGAGCATTACGGCGGCGAACCGCTGATCGAACTTCGGGACGATCCGCCCGAGCTTAAAGACGGCGCAAACTGCACCGGCGTCATCATCGGCGGGTTTGACGTCGGCGTCGACGGCAGGAGCGCCGTCGTCGTCGCGGCCGAGGACAATCTTCTCAAGGGCGCCGCGGCGCAGGCGATCCAGAACCTCAATATCGCGCTCGGGCTTGATGAGTTCGCAGGGCTGCTCAAATAGCAACTGTCGCAATTGAAGGGATGCGGGGATGTTCTATCCGATCGTGAAGGCTGCACTTTCCGGACTTCTCGTCTCGCTCGTGTCCGAACTCGCGCGCCGCAACCCTGCATTCGGCGCGTTGGTCGCATCTTTGCCGATCATCTCCGTTCTCGGCATGATATGGTTGTGGCGGGACACCCATGACGCCGAGCGTCTTGCCGCGCACGCGGAGGCGACCTTCTGGTATGTCATCCCGTCACTGCCGATGTTTCTCGTCTTGCCGGCGCTTCTGCGACTTGGCGTCGGCTTCTGGGCCAGTCTGTTCGCCGGTTGCATCTTGACAGTCGCCCTTTACGCGCTCGCCGTCTTTACGGCGTCGCGCTTTGGCGTGCGGTTGTAAAACTGACAGCCGCTCCGGGCTCGTTCACTTCCGGTCGGCTGCGCTTTCAATCCGGTCCATATCATCGTCCGATAGTCCGAAATGGTGGCCGATTTCGTGCACGAGCACATGGCGGACGAGTTCGCGGAGCGTCACCTCGCCATTGTCGATCCATTCATCGAGCATGGGCCGGCGGTAGAGATGAACATGACTTGGCCCCGAGGGAATGTCGTCGAACGAACGGCTCGCAAGATCAATTCCCTCAAAAAGGCCGGTCAGTTCAAACGGATCGTCAAATCCCATCTCGTCGAGGATTTCATCTTCTGCGAATTCGGCGACGTGGATTACGATGTCGCCGCATTGGCTGCGGAATTCCGGGGGCAGGCTCTCATATGCTTCGCGAGCGATCGCGTCGAACTCTTCAAGACTCGGCGCCCGACGGTTCGCCCACGGACTTTTCATGGGGAGACGGCTGCGTAGATTGCGGCGAAGGTCGGCGCGACGATCGGCATCGGCTCGCGTCCGCGCGTCATGCCGGTCCTGACGATGACCATGTTCTTGTCGGGGATCACAAGAACATACTGGCCTTCATGGCCCGCCATCAGATAAGCGTCATCCGGAACGCCCGGAATGTATTTCTCACGGCCGTTTGCGCCCGGGAGATTGAGCCAGAATTGTGCGCCGTACTCGCCGTCAGACGCCGAAGCTGGCGTTGCGGCATAGCGGCTCCACCCCTCGGGCAACAGACGCACATCGCCCAGGACGCCGTCATTGAGATAGAGAAGCCCGAGCTTCCCCCAGTCGCGCGCCGTTGCGTAGATGAATGAAGAGCCGATGAAGGTTCCCGACGCGTCGGGCTCCATGACGAAACTCGCCGCTCCGACCGGACCCAAAATGGTCTCGCGCGCGAAGCGGTGATAATCGATGCCTTGCGCCTCCAGAGCCCGCCGCAAAGTGCGCTGGATGAGGTTCGTCGCGCCGCTCGAATAGGACCAGAAGGTTCCGGGCTCGTGCGCCGCCTCTTGCTCGGCGGCGACGGCGCCGGCGTCGCGGGCGCGGAACAGCATTCGCGAAACGTCAGACGCCGGGTCCTCATAAATCTCGCTGAAGGTGAGGCCGCTCTGCATTTGCATGAGGTCGTTCCATGTGATGCGCGCGCGCTTGGGGTCACCCTCCCATTCCCTGACGGGCGCCGGATTGTCGATGTCGACAAACCCTTTGAGGACCGCCGCGCCGACCATCGTCCCGGTGACGCTCTTCGCCATCGACCATGAGAGGAATGGCGTGCCGGCGGAAAACCCTTCGGCGTAGCGTTCGGCGATGACGGCGCCGTCCTTGATGACGAGAATTGCGCGTGTCGCCGCATTCTGATCGGCGAAGGCGGCGTCAAATGCGGCGTTGATCGCAGAGTAGTCGACGTCGTTGCGCATCGCCGGCGTTCCGGCGAACGCATCGGGAAGCGGCTTATCGGCGACCGGGGGAAGGTCGGGTAGCGCTTCAGGCGCGCCGCCTCGAGCGAGCGTGCAGCCGTAGTCGTCGCGATAGACGGCCCTCGAGCGGCCAAGGCCGAATACCGAACCGGCGACAGTTTTGGCGTCGGCGTCGACGGTCAGGCCGACATGGTCAAACACCGGCGAGACGCCATCGAATTCGCGTGCGCGAATTGCGTCCTCATCCCGCCGCGCGAGGAAGATTTCCGAACAGGCGACTTTCGCCATATAGCCGGTGGCGACCCCGGCGAGGGGATCGATCCTGACGAATGCGAAGGCGCCCGCCGCGACGACGCCCGCCGCAGCGATCCACATCCAGCGCTTCATGCAAATTCCTTGTTCCGCCTATTCCATCGGCCGGAAAATCAGCGTCATGACGACGCCGATAAGGCCGACCACCGCCCACAGCGGCAGGTTGAGGATCGCGCCGATCGCCTTGGCGACGCCGCCCGGCGAATTCTCGGCGACGGCTGGTCCGTTGATCCCGATAAGCGCCAGGACTTCCGCGGAGGTGCGGATGACCGGTTCGCCCGCCTCCATCGAGGAAACGGCGTCTGCGCCTAAAAGCGCGATCGCAATCGCCACCAAAATCCAGGAAATGAACCGGAACGCCGCCATGCTGATTGCCCCTGTCGCCCCTCGCGATGGCTTAAGAATAACGGAGAGGCCTTGTTTGCGCAAATCCTCGAAACGGGGTTCCAACGCTTGCGATCACCCCCCTCGGCTGTATAGAAGCGGCGCTTTCCTTGCGGGTCATCCCCGCTTGAGAACGGACAGGTGGCCGAGCGGTCGAAGGCGCACGCTTGGAAAGCGTGTAGGCGCGCAAGCGTCTCGTGGGTTCGAATCCCACCCTGTCCGCCAGCGGACTCTGTGAGCACAGGCGGTTCTCAGGCGTCCCTGCCCAAGACCCGCACATTGGCGGCGTTCCGCATTTTTCGACTCCGCGGTGCGATCCCGGGTTGCACGGAGGCGCCGCCCTATAGCGACATCCGCGCCCGGCTTTTCTGCCGGCTTTCGAGCGGTTCCATCGAGCGGCGGAGAGTGCTCGCGGCGCCGCGAACTCAAGGCGGCATGCGGTTCAGACAGCCACACTCCATTCGATGGACTCCATGACCCATCGGTCCACAATGGCGTCAAGCGCCGGCTTTCTGATCGGCTTTGCGATGAAGTCGTCCATTCCGGCGCGCCTGCAACTGTCGCGGTCTTGCTCCAGGACATGAGCGGTGGCGGCGATGATCGGCGTGCGCGGAAGACCCTGCTCCGCTTCGATCTCCCGGATGCGCCGCGTCGCTTCGAGCCCATCCATGACCGGCATTGAAAGGTCCATCAGGATGATTGAGGGCGAGAATTCCTGAAACAGGTCAACGCCGATCTTGCCGTTATTCGCGGTGCTGAGATTATAGTCCGGCCCGAGCATGCTCTTCAGCACGAGCTGGTTCACCTCATTATCCTCACACGCAAGGATTCTGATCCTTTGATCGGACGCGCCTTGCGACCGAGTTGACGCGCTGACGCTTTCGAAATCGCGTGCGGCTGTGTCCTTGACGCATTCCCTGTCGCGTCGCAACTCAACAAGACTATCGAACACCTGCGAAGGGCGAATGGGCTTTTGCAGCCACACGTCAAATCTTGCCGGCCCGCCGCTGTCGATCTCCGGCGAGTAGTCGATCGACGAAAGCATCATCACCGGTATCGACGAAAAACGCGGATCCGCCTGGATCCGCTTGACCAGTTCAACGCCGTCAATGTCAGGCATCAGGCAATCTGCAACGATTGCGCCGTATCGGTCCGATTCCATCGCTGATTTTTCAAGCGCCAGAAGGGCGCTTGCGGCGCTTTCGACGACCGTCGCGCGTATGTCCCAACCGTCGAACAGTTCTTCCAGAATGCGTCTGTTCACGGCGTTATCGTCAACCGCAAGAATTCTCACTCCCGCAAGCAAAGAGTCGTCGATTCGGGAAGCGCCTGCAGTCTCTTCGGCGACTGGAAGCGTGACCTTAAACCAGAATCGCGAGCCTTCGCCGAGCGCGCTTTCGGCGCCGATTTGACCGCCCATCAACGTGACGAGTTCCTTGCAAATCGACAGCCCAAGTCCGGTGCCCTCATAGCGGCGCGTGCGCGATCCATCCGCTTGCACAAACTTTTCGAACATGTTGTCGATCTGATCAGCGGCGATCCCTATCCCTGAATCGACGACCGAAAACTCCAGCGCAACGGCGTCGCCCGCTCTTTGGCCGGAAACATCGACGATGACGTGTCCGGCTTCTGTAAACTTCACGGAGTTGCCGACGAGGTTTCCAATAACCTGGCGAATGCGCGTCTGATCGGCGATGACGCATTCTGGCAGATTCGGCGCATGCCGAACGATGAGCTCAATCTTCTTTTCGCGCGCTCGCGCCTGCATTGCGATTGCTATTTCCTGAACGCACTTTCGAAGGTTCATCGGCTCCGGCGCCAATTTCATCTTGCCGACTTCAAGCTTCGAGAAGTCGAGAATATCGTTGATGACAGTCATCAGCGCCGCGCCGGACGACACGATGATCGACGTCAGTTCCTTTTGATTCTTGTCGAGGTCGGTTCCAAGAAGGACTTCGGCCATGCCGAGGACGCCATTCATCGGCGTCCTGATCTCATGGCTCATATTGGCGAGGAATTCGGATTTCGCCTTGTTCGCCGCCTCAGCTTTCTCCTTGGCGACCACCAGTTCGGCGGTGCGCTCTTCGACCAGCGATTCGAGCTGATTGTTCAATTCATGCAACCGGCGCGACGCGTCCTTCAAGAACAGCTGCGCATTCATTCGCGCCAGCAGTATCTTGATCGATATCGGCTTCGTCAGAAAGTCGTTCGCGCCGGCGTCAAGCGCCTCGACGACAGTCTCTTCCTCGGTTCGCGCGGTCACCATGATGACCGGCATATCCGACTGCGAATATGATTTCCGGATTTCCTTCAACACGTCGATCCCGTTGATGCCGGGCATCATCAGATCGAGGAATACGAGGTCGGGCGCGCGCTTCTTGATAAGATCGAGCGCCTGGAAACCGTCCTCCGCCTCCATAAAGGAGCGCCCAAATCTTTGCAGGCGACGGGTGATGATGTTTCGGTTGTCGACAGAGTCGTCGACGACGAGAATATACCCTCCGCTTTCGGCGTGGGCGCTGTTCTCAACTGCGCTGTCAAGGGTCATTGCGCTCGCGCCTATGCGGATGCGGCGACGGGTTGCGCCGCCGCAGGACGACAATACTTGTCAATCAGTATCATCAAGAGCTTGAAGTCGACCGGTTTGGTCGCAAAATCGTTGCAACCGGCGTCGAGGCATTTCTGGCGGTCGCCTTCCATGGCGTGAGCTGTCAACGCGATGATCGGAACATCTTTGTCCGGCGCGTTCGCCCGGATCCAGAGCGTTGCTTCAATGCCCGACAGGATCGGCATCGAAACATCCATCAGGATCAAGTCCGGAGCGCTGTCGACCGCACGTTCGGTCGCCTCCTTGCCGTCCACGGCGCAGACCACGACGAAGCCCTTCTTCTCGAGCCGGCGCGTCAGCATCTCCCGGTTATCGACGTTATCTTCAGCTAGCAGTACACGCATGCCGCCCTCCCAGTTCTTTTTTGCCATCAATTGAGGAATTCGCCGCTACGCGGCTTCCTTCACCAGGGAATCGATGGCCCGAACGAGTTCGCTCGGCGGCAAAGCGGCTTTTTGATGATAGCGATCCGCCATTTCCGACAGAAAACCGCGGTCTTCGTCAGTCAGCGTTTTCGCCGTGACGACGATTACGGGGATGTCCTTGAATGATTCGCTGTTGCGGATTTTCCGCAGGAACTCGAAACCATCCATCTCCGGCATCATCAGGTCGAGAACAATGACGTCCGGACGCTTTTCGTTCAGCGCGTCAATTCCCTTTACGCCATTCGGCGCATGACGGATGGTGTGCCCGGCCTGATGCGCGGCTCGAACAATAATGTCCGCTGAATCATTGTCGTCCTCGACCAGCAGCACGTCGGCGTCAGCCGATTTCAGATAGATCGAGAGAAGGTTAAGCAGCTTCTCACGCTTGACCGGCTTCAAGAGATACTCGCTGGCGCCAAGTTCCAGACCGCGCTGGCGATCGTCATTGATCGTGACAATGAAAACCGGGATGTCCCTGGTTTCCGGCTCCGCGCTCAGCGTCTTCAATACGTCCCACCCGGACATTTCCGGCATATTGATATCAAGAACAATCGCGACCGGCTTTGCTTCTCTCGCGAGGCGCAAGCCGTCATGGCCGTTGGACGCCGTCGCGACAGCATAGCCGCTCGAATTCAGCATGCGCTCCATGAGATCGACCGCGGAAGGCTCGTCGTCAATCACGAGCACAAGAGGCAGCTCGCTGGCTTCCGCGTCTGACGGTCGGGCGGAAACCGCGCGCGGCTCCGCCGGCTTGTTCGAAGGAGCAGCGTGCGAGGCCTTCTCCTGTCCTGATGCGGACAAAGCGTTCACGGGAATTTCGATCCTGAACGTGCTTCCCTTTCCGAGTTCGCTGAAAACCGAGACGTCGCCGCCGAGAAGTTGCGCAAGCTTTCTCGTAATGACGAGGCCCAGCCCCGTGCCGCCATACTTGCGGGTGGTCGACGCATCCGCCTGGACGAACGCCTCAAACAGCGTGCCGAGCTGTTCCTTCGTCATGCCGATTCCGGAATCGACAACCGTAAACGCGACCCTCTCAGAGCCGCTTTCGTCATCAATCATGGAATCGACGCTGAGCGAGACGACGCCGTTTTCGGTGAACTTGCACGCATTGCTGAGCAAATTCAGAAGGCACTGCTTTATCTTGACGGAGTCGGAATATAGCTTCATCGGCGCCCTGGAGGCGTGAATGAAAAGGCGGTTGTTTTTCCTCGCCGCCAGCGGTTCGATGGTCGCCGTCACTTCGCTGAGCAAATCCGAAAGCTCAACTTCATGCACATCAAGCGTCATTTTCCCGGCTTCAATCTTCGAAAGATCGAGCACCTCGTTAATCAATCCCAGAAGATGGTGGGCCGCCTTGTTGATCTTCTCGACATCGGCGGTGGCGCCGTCATCGCCGGAGTCCTCAAGGTCCTCCAGAACAATTTCAGAGTATCCGATGATTGCGTTCAGCGGCGTTCTGAGCTCATGGCTCATGTTTGCGAGAAATTGCGATTTCGCCACGTTCGCCATTTCGGCAGAATCCCGGGCGGCCTGCAGCTCATCGACAATTTCCGCAAGCTGCGTGTCGCGGTTGCGGATTTCGTTCAGCATCTGATTAAAACTTTCCGTCAGACGCCCAAACTCATCATCCGATTTCTTCTCGACAAATCCCGAGTAGTCCCTAGTGTTCTTGATATGGGACATCGCCGCATGGAGCGCTTCGAGCGGCCCCGTCGCCATTTTTGACAGCCACTGAGCGACAAACAGGATGCACAGCAGAGAGATGACGAATACGCCGAGAGAAATCGCGAGATATTGCTGTATCGCCGAATTCAGGCTTTCAAGGCCGGTGACAAGCTGAATTCCGCCGACGATGTCTGATTGAACTGCGACCGGGACTTGCGTGAACAAGACGCCGTCGCCCTTGATCACCGACGTTTTGTCAAGCGGCAACCTCTCGCCGTAGGGATCAACGCCGGCGCGGCGTTCAAAATCCTCGCGAGTCCATCGCCCCAGCTCTTCGCCGCCCGCATCATACGCATACGCCGTGCGAATGGAGGGAATGACTGAAAACGCTGCGAGGCTCTCGGCGATCGTCGCATCGTCCTCGAACACGATCGCGGCGGAGATGTTGGAAGCGACGACTTGAGCGACTGTGACCTGCTCTTCTTCGAGCGTCTTTTCGAAAGTGAAAATTCGATGCGCAAGAAACGCGGAACAGGTGATCAGCAAGGCGAGCGCGCTTGCGCCCAGCACGCTGACGGTTATTTTTGATTTGAACGATAGGCTGCGGTTCTTCTCAATGCGAGCCACGGCGATCCCCTTAGATATCTGCCAAATGAGCGTCCTTTTCGCTTGTGAGAACCTCTCCCTCCCGGAATCCCGCAGCAGGAGGATTAATGTGCGACGAATCTGAAAGGATAATTAACTGGCGAGCTTTTCATGCAAATGCTCGGCATCTTCATCTCGCATTAACAGCCGTCCGCTATGCAATAGCGCAGGGGACATTTCGTTCAGGCGTGGGCTGGCGCAAATCTATGGTGAATAATTCCTTTCGCCTTAACCGCACTCAAAAAGCGCGACACATTACGGCCATCGGCGTTTGCATGACGATGGCGTTTGGTCCTTCGGCTTCATTTGCTGACGCCGGAGCGGACGCTTCCCGGCAGGAACTCGTCGTCGCGTCGGTCGCATTCAATTTTGCGCGCTTTATTCAGTGGGGCGAAACTGATGCGACAGCCTCAGCGCAAAGTCTCGTATTTTGCATTCTGGACGACGGCCCATCGCCAGCTTGGCGTCAGCTGGAAGGCAAGACGGTCGGCCAACGCAGGATTGAGCTTGAATATGTGAGAGCCGCCGAGCCGTCCGAGCGCAAGTGCGACATGGCCTATGTCAGCAAGAACTCGATGGAATCGCTGTCGTTGAAGGAAATGGCGGAGTCGGGCGTGGTGACAATTTCCGATGCGAAGAGATTTGCAAAAGAGGGCGGCGCCATCGAATTGGCTGTCAGCGACAAGGGAGCCACGTTCGATGTCAATCAGCGAAGCCTAAGTCGCGCTGGAGCCCGTATAAGCTCAAAACTCATGCGTGTCGGCATGCGAGTTTCGCTGTCGGGCGATTAGATTAACGCCTGCCGTCGAGCGGACGTCTGCGATCAATTGCAAAAACTAGGTTGCGGCGGCGCCTTTCGGCTCGCCGCAATCCGTTAGAACTCCTTGATCCCACAGCGCGTGACAATCCGGCGAGAATTCCTGCAAACCGGCGAGCAGGCTCGCCGATCACGGACTGGAGTGACGCCGCCCATCCTCCGCCAGAAACACTATGCTCCACAACTGCGCAGCGTTCGCTTCGGTTTCGTCGGCATCACGCTGACCAAAGGGCGCCCGTACGAACGAGCCGCCGTCGGCCGTCCATGACCAGAGCTCGGATGACCGGTGGCGCTTGCTTGGTCTGATCGCGCCTTCAATGTTGCGCAGCGCTTTAGCGAGATGCGAGCGCGTCGCTTCCGTCAGATCTTTCCGTCGCAATTGCCGATCGAGACCGGTCGCCATGAGCGCATGATGCCAGGACCAAACGACTGCGCCGTGATATCGATCCGGCCCGAACGCATTGGCCGCGCCAATCGGCGCATAGGCTGGGTTGGCGATCACCATGCCGACAGGCGTCATCAGCCCCTCCGGAAATGGTCGTAGAATTAAAGATGCGGTCTGTTCCAGTTCCCGCTCGGTTGGATCGCCGAACAGCAATTTGAAGCCTACATCGGAATGCATGACAGCGATGGGCGCGCCGGTTGCGTCGAGCGCCAGCGCTGGAAAGCTGATTGCGTCGTCCGGGGTCGCCGCCTCGGCGATGTTCGCGTCGAGGCCGAAGCGGCGCCGCGTATCCGTCAGTCGGCGCCGCGCGGTTTCCGCGTCGACTTTCACTTCAAAGTGCGCGGCTGATGTCGGCGACCAGATCGCCGCCAGGCGGCCGGCCTCGCGCCCCAGATCATCAATTTGCTCGTCGTCGCCGAGAAGACCGCTTCGGCTGAGGCGTTGCGCGGCGGCGAGCGCCGCCGGAACGAGCGCTACGTTGACGTCATAGGGATAAACGCCGCCGCCCAGTCCCGTGTTGCTGTCACGCCAATTGCCGACTGGCGGATTGGCGGATCGAAGTTGAATGAGACGCGACCAGTGCGGCGCTTCGCCATAAGGTCGCGCCGCATTGACGACGAATGCGAGATTTAGGCGAACGAGATCGCGATATGAAACACCCGTGACGCTGCGTCTTGAAAGAAAGGCGCTGGCGCGTTCGCGGCCACGGGGCGCGTCCAGCAGATAGCGCGCAAGCACAGGCGCCAGCATGAAGTCGTCATCGATCATTTTGTAATCGAGGATCGAAGAATCATCGGCGTGCACGTCGCCGCTCTGACCGTGGCGAAGCAGCGCATATTCGCCGATGTCTTCTTCATGGGCGACCTCGCCGTCGCTTGACAGCCGTTCAAGCACCGAAGCAATGCCGGCCTCGGTCGCATGAGGACTGAGCGCCGTCCCGAGGAGAGCAAGCGACATCAGCGTGTCTCGCCCGAAATAGGTGTCGTACTGCCATGACCCCGCGAGAAACTTCTCTTCATAGGCCAGGAAAGCGAGCACGTCGCGAAGGCGCTGATCCCGTCCCGCCTTGTCGGTGAGGAGGTCATCCTTCATGATTCCCGTGAGCGGCGTGTCGCCCGTCAGCGTGGTAACCCGCAGTCGGAGCCCGCCGTCTTCCACGGCTGAAAAGATGATCGGCGCATCATCCGGTCCGGGCTCGATGATTCCGTTGATCGCTTCGATCGACAGGAAATACCCGGTCGCGCCATCGATGCGACGACGCTCCCATACCGCTGTCCGGCCCTTAATCGTCGGCGCTATATCGACCGCCGCCGGCGTGCGGCCGGAATATCCGTAGTCGCGCAGCACACGGATATTGCTAAGGATCGCCTTGCGGACTTCGAGCCGCTGCGCCGAAATCCCTGTTTCAAAGCGGACGCCATGACGCATGCCTCCATCCGGCAGGGTCTGCGATATCGGTTGAAGCCTTTCCGGACGCCGCCATTCCGCATGCAGTTGTTGCTGGTCGAACCAGACGCCGACGCCGCTATTGCCTGCGGGGAAGGCGACGATGAGCCGCGGCGCGCCGCCCGATTTTAGGACGACGTGCGCGGCGACCGGACCCTCGCGAATAAAATCGTTTTGAATGCGGCCGTCGATGATCGAAAAGCGCAATTCCGGCTTCGGCGCACCGGGCGCGCAGCCCTCAATTGCGGCCGCCGCCGCAATCGCAAGTAAAGCAATCCGCATCCGGACTTTCATGCCGGTCTCGCCGCCGGGCGATGACGCGGCTCAGCGAGGTTGCGAAGAAGGCCGAGCGAAAAAAGAAGCGCGGTCATCGGCGCAAGAGAAAGAAGGAAAGCAGTCTCGCCGCCGAAGCGGGCGAAAGTCTGCCCGGTGATGAAAGATCCCGTCGTGCCGCCGAGCGCGGAGAAGACGACGATGAGCCCGGCCATTGCGGCGTGCCGTTCGCGCGGAAGAGAGTTCAAGATGACCGAATTGATCGCAGGGTAAACCGGCGCGAGAAAGATCCCGATCATCGGGAGGATGAAGGCGGCCGGCGGCGCGCTGGACCAGGTGACGTCCGCCTGCGGTTCAAGCCCCCGCGTTGCGGGAAGCGTCAGGAGCATGAGCCCGCCCATGCCGATCACGCAGGCGTTGAGCAGCCAATACCAATTGACGCGCCTCAGGAGGACCCCGGCGCCGAGCCTTCCCGCCGCAAGCGCCGCTGCGAAAATGCTGGTCGCCTGAACGCTCATCGCCTGCGGCAGATGCAGCACTTCGTTGATGAAGGTTGGAAGCCAGGTGCCGATCCCCTGTTCGATGAGCACATAGAGAAACGCAGAAATGACGAACACGATGACAGCCGGACGCCAAAGCAGCGCCAGCATCTCCGCAAAGTCCCGATCGAAACGCCGGTCGCCGGCAGCGATCGGCGGGGCCGGAAACCTCGCACCCGCGAGCAGGAGAACATTGGCGGCGGCGAGTGCGGCAAGCAGCCAGTAAACGCGCGTCCAGACGATCGAAGCAGGATCGGCGGGATCGATAAAGGCGGCGAAAAGCCAGTAGCCGGCGAGGACGCCGACCATGAAGAACCCCTCGATGAGGTTGAGAAGGCTCGCATGACTGTTGCTGTCGTCCGTCAGCAGCCCGATCGTCGAATAGACCGAGACTTTCACCAGCGCGAAACTTGCGCCGACAGTGAAGAAGAGGAGCTTCGTCGTTGCGAAAGAGGGCGCGAGCGGCATCGCGATGCAGGCGAGCGAAACAGCGCCAAAGCCGATCATCATGGCGCGCCCATAGCCGAGACGCGGCAGGAACGATGCGACGAGAAAAGAAACGGCGGCGATCGGCAGATCCTTGAACGCTTCAAGAATGCTGGCCCCTTCCTTGGTGACTCCGAATGAAGCGATCGACTGGAGGATGACGGAACCGACGCTGTTGAGAAGGATCGCGAACAGAAAATAGGCGGAAAACAGGCTCAACCGGACCAATGCTCGGCTCATGAACCGTTCCTCCCTCGCTCGCCGCTGCGAATCCGCCGCAGATCGGCTTGCCGTTTTGCCGGGACTATCAATTATGGCAAACGATTGCGCAAGTCGAATCAATCTGTTGTAATGCCGCCGCATCGTGGCGGACGAACTCTGAGAGGGCGCGCAATGACTGACTGGTGGCGGGGAGGGGTGATCTACCAGATTTATCCCCGCAGTTTTTGCGATTCCGACAATGACGGCGTCGGCGATCTCAAGGGGATCGCTTCGAAGCTTGGCTATCTCTCCTCGCTCGGGGTCGACGGCGTCTGGCTTTCGCCCTTCTTCCGTTCGCCGATGCGCGATTTCGGATATGACGTCTCGGACTATTGCGACGTCGATCCGGTTTTCGGCTCGCTCGCCGATTTCGACGCCTTGCTCGAAGCTGCGCACAAAAGCTCGCTGAAGATAATCATCGATCAGGTTTATTCGCACACTTCCGACCAGCATCCGTGGTTCATGGAGAGCCGTCGATCGCGCGATAATCCGAAATCGGACTGGTATGTTTGGGCCGATGCAAAGGACGATGGCGGTCCGCCGAACAACTGGATTTCTCTGTTCGGGGGGCAGGCCTGGTCCTGGGATACGCGGCGGCGGCAATATTACATGCATAACTTTCTCGCCGAGCAGCCCGACCTCAACTTTCACAATGCGGAGGTCCGCAGGAATATCCTCGATGTCGCGCGGTTCTGGCTGGATCGCGGCGTCGACGGCTTCCGCCTCGATGTTGCGAATTTCTATTTCTGCGATAAGTCGCTGCGCGACAATCCGCCTAAGCGCAAAGGCGGCGGCTTTGCGCGCCCCTACCAGCATCAGCGGCACCTTTACGATCGGTCGCGACCGGAAAACCTTGCTTTTATGGAGGAGTTTCGCGCGCTCGTCGATCAGTATCAGGAGCGAATGACGGTCGCCGAAATCGGCAGCGATTCCTATATTCGGCGAAGCATGGACTACACGTCGACCGGACGGCTCCACACCGCCTACAATTTCATGCTGCTGGAGAACGGCCCGCTCACGGCCCGCCTCATTCGCTCAGCGCTTGAAGAATGGACAAGCGACGAGGCATGGCCGAGCTGGTCATTTTCAAACCATGATGTCATCAGGGCGCGCACGCGCTGGGGCGGCGACGCGGCGGGCGAAGAATTCGCGCAGCTTCTCCTCGGCGTGTTGATGTGCTTGCGCGGCACGATTTTTCTTTACCAGGGCGAAGAACTCGGACTGCAGCAGGCCGTCGTGCCCTTCGACCGCCTGCGCGATCCCGAAGGCATAAGGTTCTGGCCCGACAGTCTCGGGCGGGACGGCTGCCGCACGCCGATGCCGTGGCGCGCTCATTCGATCCATGCCGGCTTCTCAGAGGCTGAGCCCTGGCTGCCGGTCGATCCGCGTCATGCGCTGCTCGCCGTCGACCGGCAAACGGAGATCGCCGCCTCGACGCTCGGAAAAGCGAAGAAGTTCATTTCGTTTCGCCGAGGCAGCGAGACTTTCCGTTTCGGCGACATTGCATTTCTCGATACGCCGGAGCCGCTCCTCGCTTTCAAGAGAAGTTTCAAGGGAAATAGCCTCTTGTGCGTCTTCAACCTGGGCGCTGACGGAAAGCGGATGGCGCTGCCTGATGGCGACTGGCGCCCGCTTGACTACGGGCTCGGTTCGGCCGTCGACGGCCGCGACCTCAACCTTCCGGGATTCGGCGGCGCGGTTCTGGAGCTGCGGCGATGATCCGCGACGATCCCGCCGGCCGTGAAGAAGATGCGCGTCGGCCGCGCACGATGGCCGAGATCGCGGAAAAAGCGGGCGTCGCCGAGTCGACCGTTTCAAGAGCCATCGCCGGAAGCAATCGGGTTTCGCTTGAAACCAAGGAGCGCATTTTCCGGCTGATCGATGAGAGCGGCTATCGAATCAATTCGCGCGCGCGAAGTCTTAGAACTCAAGAAACGCGAACGATCGAGGTCGTCATCGCAATCTCCGAGACCAACCGGCAGCATTTTTCGGATCCCTTCTTCAGCCAGATCATTTCGTCGATCGGCGACGCGCTTGCGGAGAACGGATACGATTTGCTTCTTTCGCGATCGAGCCCCTGGAGCGACAGCGCGTTCGCTGACGCGCTCGCCGTCAAACGCGCCGACGGCGTCATCATCATCGGCCAGGGCAGAAATCCCGACGCTCTCAATCTTTATGCGGAGAAGCACGGAAAGGTCGTCGTTTGGGGCGCCGATGCGCCGGCGCGCGCATACGCCGTCGTCGGCAGCGACAACGAACTTGGCGGCAAGCTCGCCGGCAGACACCTGCTCGAATGCGGGCGCACCCGCCTCGTGTTTCTCGGCGACGTCAATCACGTCGAAGTCGGATTGCGCCATCGCGGCTTTGTTTCGGCGCTGTCCGGCGCCAGCGTCTCATCGGACCAGACTTTGATGCTCTCGATGCCGTTCGACAGCGCCTCGGCCTATGAGGCGACGCGGTGCCTGTTCCAGTCGGGCGTGCATCATGATGCGATCTTCGCGGCGAGCGATCTGATGGCGATCGCCGCCATGCGGGCGCTCGCCGATCTCGGCATTCGCGTTCCTGAAGATGTCGCCGTCGTCGGCTATGACGATATCGCGCTCGCCGCCTATGTGACGCCGGGGCTCACGACCATCCGCCAGGACACTGTCGCCGGCGGGCGGGCGCTGGTCGAGAACATGCTGTCCGTTCTTGCCGGGCGCGAAGCGAGAGATGTCACTCTTCCGACCGAACTTGTCGTTCGCCAGTCCTGCGGCGCCTAGGCCCGGGTTCTTCTTGCGCAATCTTGCGCAGACGTCGTTGCTTTCCCGCATCAATTGGCCGGTTTTTCACTTGAAGGGGTGCGCAATCCATTGCGCACCTCGCAGCTACGCCGCATGATCCAGTCAGGAAAGCGATCCGTCGATCCCGCGGCGGGCAAGGGAGGACATGATGCGAAATGAAAGCAATTTCGAATGGATGATGCCTGTCCGTCGCGGCGCCAAGCTCGCGCTGGCGATGACAGTCGGCGTTTCGGCTCTCGCCGCCGGCTTTGCGCAGGCGCAGGAGGAAGCGTCGAGCGACATCGTCGACGAAATCGTCGTTATCGGCACGCCCGGCGGCGCCGGCGCGGATCGCCAGGCTGCAAGCTTCGCCGTGACGACGATAGATTCGGATGAGATCACCAAATTCTCGCCAGCGAGCACAGCGGACCTCCTCAAAGCGATCCCGGGCGTATGGGCGGAAAGTTCCGGCGGCGTCGCCGGCGCCAATATCGATGTTCGCGGCCTTCCGGGCGGAGGCGACGCGCCGTTCGTCACGCTCGCGATCAACGGCTCGCCCCTCTACGGCACGGAGATGCTCTCCTTCTTCGAGCAAAGCTCGATATTCCGCATCGATGAGACAATCGCGGGCGTTGAGGGTCTTCGCGGCGGACCGAACTCTGTCTTCGGCAAGGGCGAGCCCGGTCTCACCGTCAACTTCAACCTGAAGGAAGGCGGCGAGGAGACGGAAGGCCGCGTCAAATACACAACATCAGACTACGGATCGCATCGCATCGACGGCGTCGTCAGCGGCAAGCTCGGCGAAGGGCTATACGGCATGTTCGGCGGCTACTGGCGCCAGTCCGACGGCACTCGCGATACCCAATTCACATCCGAGGAGGGATACCAGTTCACCGCCAATCTCACGAAGCATTTCGAGCGCGGAAAAATCAACGTCTTTGGTCGCTATACGGACGACCACGGCCAGTGGGTGTTGCCGATGGCGCTCAATTCCGGAAATGACCTTAGCGAATTCGCGCAGCTTGGGAACGCCACGCGATTTAGGACTTTGCAGACGGATTCCTCGGGGACGACTGAGGAGTTCGATTTCGCCGACGGTCGCGGCTGGAAAGGGATCGTTGTCGGCGGCAGCGGCGAATACGAATTCGCCGAAGGATTCACGATTCGTGACCGGTTCACCTATCTCTCCGGCGACGCCGACACCTACGGGCTTGTTCCCTCCGGCGGCGCTGTTGCGGTAAGCGCGCTTGAATCAGTGATCGGCGGCCCGGTCATGACGGCCAGCGGCCAGACGCTCGCATCGACGGACTTCGTCCAGACCTATGGGCATTGGGTCGTCCAAAAGGACCTTGACGCGCTGATCAACGATCTCAGCATCAACAAGACCTTCTTCGATGCGCACGATTTCACGGTCGGTTATTACCGGGCGAAATGGTCGTCGGACGATTTCTGGCTGCTCGGCAATCCGATTCCCGTCCACAACACGCAGAACGGGGAACCGCTCGATCCCTCCATCACGCCGGCGGACATCGCCGCAGCGGGCGGCGACGCCGGCTTCTTGTTCGGGCTCCAGTCGGACGGCGGCGCGCGGGCCGAAGCGGTCTACGCGGCGGATTCCTGGCGGGTGACCGACCGGTTCCGTCTCGATCTCGGCGGCCGCCACGAATGGATTCACATCGACTATCTCGTCGACTTCAGCGCCGGCGGAACCAGCTTCGCCGACGGCGTTCTCGACGCGGCGAGCAATGTCGCGGGCAGCGAGTGGGCCTACACCTTCGCCGGCAATTATGACGTGACGGACGATTTCGGCGTCTTCGGCCGATACACGAAAGGCTTCCTCTTTCCGCATTTCGACGACATCCGCGAAGGCCGTCCGAATGTCGACGGCGTCAAGCAGTGGGAAGCGGGCCTTAAATACGCCGGCGAATGGGCGCGGCTCTATGCGACATTCTTCTACAACAAGAACGATGCGTTCCAGTCGGTCGTCGGCGGCAGCGTTCCGGCGACAGCGTTCAAGACGCGATCTTACGGCGTCGAACTCGACGGATCGGTCAATTACGGCGGATTTTCGCTCGGCGTGATCGCAACGCTTCAAAATCCCGAAATCACCGATTCGACGACCGCCTCCGACATCGGCAATCGCGTCTTGCGCCAGCCGAAATTCCAGGCGCGGATTTCGCCCGCCTATACGGCCGAATTTGGCGGCGTCGAGGCGACGCTTTACGGCGCGGCGACTTTCGTCGGCGACCGTTTCGGGGACAACGGCAACATTGTTCCGCTCGATTCCTACACGAAGATCGACCTCGGAATTGAAGTCAGACATCCCTCGGGTCTGTTCGCGCAAGCGCACGCCGACAATCTGAACGATTCCGAAGGCCTGACGGAAGGCGATCCCCGCAATCCGACAGCGCCGAACGGGCGCCCGATCTTCGGCCGTTCCTTCATGTTCAGCGTCGGCTACGATTTTTAAGGCCCGCGTCGGGCGGCGCCGCGGAAAAGCGGACGCGATTGGAAATTCAGCGGGTTAGCGCAAAGCGCGCGGACCCGCCGATTCGTCGGCGGAAGGCGCCGCGAAGAACTGCGCTTTTCCCCGCACGCGCGAATTTGCGCGCTGGAATACACTCAAATCGCTGCTTGAACGCGCGACGGAAACTCCCATCTCGTCCGTTTAATAAGGGTGCGGATGAAACCGCGCCGGCTCTTTGACATCGTGAAGTTTTGCGGCGGACCGGTTCAGCGAACTGGCCGTCGTAGTGAAAGAAAAACCCTCTCGCCCGCATGAGCAGGGTTGGGATGAGGCGCGCGGAACGCATGTCTCTTTCGCGAGCGAAAGGGCGCCTTTTGCGGCTGAACCGCGCTGAAGAGGCCAAAAAAACAGACCCGAAAAAGGGCGCCCTGTTCTCCGTTGATGAAACGAAGGAGCGGGCGGTCCTTCTTCCGCTCCCCCGTGTGCGGGGGAGCTGGCCCGAAGGGCCTGAGGGGGCTATCTCCTCCAGATGAGACGCCCGCATCCAAACGCGCGAACGCTCCGCAGGGACATGCCGGAGGCGGAAACGAAACTCTGGCGTCACCTGAAGGGCCGCCGCCTCGGCGATCTTCGCTTCCGTCGGCAACACACGATCGGCCCCTTTATCGCGGACTTCGCCTGTCTTGACGCGCGGCTCGTCATCGAACTCGACGGCGATCAGCATGGGCGCAAGGATGCGCCGGAGCGCGATGCGAGACGCGACGCATTTATCGAAGAAGCGGGATTTTTCGTCCTTCGCTTCTGGAATCACGAGGTCGCCGGAAATCTGAACGGGGTTCTCGAAACGATCCATCGCGTCGCAATGGAGCGTCTCAAAGCCCGCGAGATCGGTGCGCTTTGAGAGAGGCCCCCTCAGTCATGCTGCGCATGACAGCTCCCCCGTTATAGAAACGGGGGAGCTGGGCGCCCGCCTTCTTCCGCTTCCCCGCCCCGCGCGCGAAGGCGCGCAAACCAAAAAAAGCGGGGGAGCTGTCGGCGAAGCGACTGAGGGGGCGCGCTGCCGCCCCGGAGAAATGCCGGCATCGTTGAGGAAGATTGGACGGCCCCACCGAAGCGATAGACCTGGACGCGCTGAAAGAGGCCCCCTCGGTCATGCTGCGCATGACAGCTCCCCCGTTATAGAAACGGGGGAGCGGGGCGCCCGCCTTCTTCCGCTCCCCCGCTTGCGGGGGAGCTGTCGCGAAGCGACTGAGGGAGCGCGCTGGTCCGGTGAAGCAGTGAATCATAGGGTGAGTGAAACCCGCCGTGCGTCACCAAGTCGAGCGCAGACGGCGGATTTCATCCGCCCTAGCTCGGTGCGCTTTGACTGCTATAAGCTGGGTCCGACTTCGCAAAGCCAAATTGAGAGAATAAGTGATGAATCATTGTCCGATTTGGAAAGAGACAGCAGAGTTTCATCCCGCGACCGGCGACTATTATGACGTCGAATCAGCACGCGCCGGCGGACGGTATCGCATTTCGGGAACTCTGGCTCGAATCGGCATCAGCAGCGAGCTTCGCTCCCGCCTTACAACGTGGCTAATCGACCAACGCCGCCTTGGGAACGATTCTCCAGAAGTTCATACGCTAACCATGAAGCGAATCGAACGGCAGAGCGCATTAAGCGTGCAGTCGCGTGCGGAGCGACTTCTCGGCTTTATGGCTGACAACACGCCTTCCATCGGCAAGCATTTTTGCTTCGCCGAAAGATACATAAACACCGAGCGTCAGAGTTGGGAAGAATTGGACATCTTTTCACGGATGAAAGCGTGGTCAGAATCTGAGGCTCCTGAGGATGTATATTACCTGTTGAATTATCTCGCTGAAAACGAATATGTCGCGTGCGTCCTAAAAACAAACGGCGAGTATACGGACTCTGGAACAGGCCAAAAAAGGACCCACGGATTCGAATATGCCGTTAAGCCAAGAGGCTATGCGCACTTAGAATCGCTACGAGCGAAGGCAATCAATTCAAGCCAAGCGTTCGTCGCTATGTGGTTCAGCAAATCTATGGATGGCGCATATGATGGTGGAATTGATCCGGCGATCCGCGATGCTGGCTACGTGCCTATGAAAATCGACAAGAAGGAACACAACAACAAGATTGACGACGAAATTATTGCGGAAATTAGACGTTCGCGCTTCCTAGTGGCTGATTTTACACAAGGCGAAGATGGCGCAAGAGGCGGTGTGTATTACGAGGCAGGATTCGCCCACGGCCTCAATATCCCGGTCATATTCTCGTGCCGAGACAATTCAATAGGCAAAGTTCACTTTGATACGCAGCAATACAACCACATCACTTGGGAGACGCCAGCGGACCTCCGTTCAAAGCTCGCGCGCCGAATTTCTGCAACAATTGGCGATGGACCATTGAAGAAACAGGGCTGATGGCTCCGCCTCAAATATCCAACTCATCCCGCACAAAACTCGCATTCTCCTGGATGAACTGAAAGCGCGCTTCGGCTTTTTTGCCCATCAGGCGGTCGACTAAATCGAGCGCCAGTTCCTGTTTGTCTTCGGCGATGACGACGCGGGCGAGGCTGCGTGAGCGCGGGTCCATCGTCGTTTCTTTCAATTGCGCCGGCATCATTTCGCCGAGGCCCTTGAAGCGTCCTGTTTCGACTTTCTGGTTCGACTTGAATTCGGTCTTCAAAATTCTCTCTCTCGCTTCATCGTCCATCGCGTAGACAGTCTTGCCGCCCGCAGTGAGGCGATAGAGCGGCGGCTGCGCGAGATAGAGGCGCCCCGCGTCGATCATCTCCTTCATTTCCTGATAGAAAAACGTGATCAAGAGCGAGGCGATATGCGCGCCGTCGACGTCGGCGTCGGTCATGATGATGATTTTTTCGTAGCGAAGGTCCTCAAGATCGAACTTCGCGCCTAGCCCCACGCCAAGCGCCTGCGCGATGTTCTGGATTTCCTCATTCGCCATGATCTTGTCGCGCGTCGCCGAGGCGACGTTGAGGACCTTGCCGCGCATCGGATAGATCGCCTGCGTCGCGCGGTTCCTCGCCTGTTTCGCCGAGCCGCCGGCCGAGTCGCCCTCAACGAGGAAAATTTCGGTGCCTTCGCGGTCCTTCTGCGAACAGTCGGCGAGCTTGCCGGGAAGGCGGAGCTTGCGCGTCGCGGCGGCTCTGCTGACTTCCTTTTCCCTGCGCCGGCGCATGCGCTCGTCGGCGCGGTCGATCACCCATTGGAGAAGGTCATTCGCCTGCTTCGGATGGCTCGCGAGCCAGTGATCGAAGGCCGGGCGTACGGTGTTTTCAACGATGCGCTGGGCTTCCGCGGTCGCGAGCTTGTCTTTCGTCTGACCCTGAAACTCGGGATTTCGGACGAACACGGACAATAAGGCGCCCGCCGTTCCCATCACGTCCTCGGGCGTGACGTTGCCTGCTTTTTTGTTGCCGGCGAGGTCGGCGTAGGCCTTAAGGCCCTTCGACAGCGCCGCGCGAAGCCCCGCCTCATGCGTGCCGCCTTCCGCGGTCGGGATGGTGTTGCAATAGGAGTGGATGAAGCCGTCCTCATCGCCGAAACCGGCGGCGCCCCAGCAAACAGCCCATTCGACATTGCCGTGCCCGCCGTCTTCCTTGCGCTCGATCCTTCCTGCGAACATTTCGTCGGTGACGGTCGGCTTGCCGGCGACGAGCGAGGCGAGATAGTCCGTAAGCCCCGCTTCAAAATGGAAGACTGCTTCCGCTGGCGTTTCGTCCTTGATGAGGCTTGCAGCGCACCGCCAGCGGATCTCGACGCCGCCGAAGAGATAGGCTTTCGAGCGCGCCATGCGGTAAAGCCGCGCCGGCTTGAACTGGGCCTTCCCTCCGAAAATCTCCGGGTCCGGATGGAATTTGACGGTCGTGCCGCGCCTGTTCGGCGCAGGACCCGCATCCTTCAGCTTCGAAGTCGGCAAGCCCCTCGAATAAGTCTGGCGCCATGACTGGCGGTTCCGGCAAACGTCGACGACGAGATCGTCGGAAAGCGCGTTGACGACGGAAACGCCGACGCCGTGAAGGCCGCCCGACGTCGTATAGGCTTTCCCCTCGAACTTGCCGCCCGAATGCAGCGTCGTCATGATGACCTCGAGCGCGGACTTGTTCTTGAATTTCGGGTGCGGGTCGACAGGAATGCCGCGGCCGTTGTCGGTGACGGATAGATAACCGTCCTCAAAGAGCTCGACCTCGATGCGGCTCGCATGGCCTGCGACCGCCTCGTCCATCGCATTGTCGAGCACTTCGGCGAAGAGATGGTGCAGCGCCTTCTCGTCCGTCCCGCCGATATACATGCCGGGGCGCTTGCGGACGGGTTCGAGCCCCTCGAGGACTTCGATGTCCTTCGCCGTGTAATCGCCGCCCGATGCGAACAGATCGGGCTCATTCGCTTTTGATGCGCGCTTCGCCATACTCATTGTTTCAACCGCCTGCGGCGCGGGTCAGGGGAATTCGCCGCCGCGGCCTTCGCCTTGCGCGAATCGCGTCGCGCCTGCAAGCGTTTCGCCCGATTCGAGAGTTCGCCGCCCGAGTGCAAATTCGGCGGCGAGAGCCTTGCTCTCGCTGAGCGACCACTGCGAAAGCGCCGACGCGCGGTCATTCCTGAGGCAGACCTGTGGAAAACGCGCGATCTCGCGGGCGAGCGCCTTCGCGTCATGGAGCGCGCGGCCGGGCTCTGCGATCCGGTTCGCCAGACCCCAGTCGAAGGCCTCCTCCGCGCCGACGCCGCGCCCGGTCAGGATCATGTCCATCGCGTGGCTGGCGCCGATAAGGTGGGGAAGGCGCACCGTCCCGCCGTCGATGAGCGGCACGCCGAATCTGCGGCAATAGACGCCGAAGGTCGCGTTCCGCGCCGCGACGCGAAGGTCGCACCAGAGCGCAAGTTCGAGCCCGCCCGCGACCGTATGGCCTTCGACAGCGGCGATTACCGGCTTTGACAAAGTCATCCGTGTAGGTCCCATCGGGCCGTCGCCCTCGGGATCGACGCGATTGCCGCCGCCTTCCGAGATCGCCTTGAGATCGGCGCCGGCGCAAAATTGCCCGCCATTGCCGGTGAGGATCGCGACGCTCAAATCCCTGTCGGCGTCGAAGGCGCGAAACGCCCCGGCGAGCGCCTCGGCGCAGGCGCGATCGACCGCGTTTCGCCGTTCCGGGCGATCGATGGTGACGACAAAAATCGGGCCGTCGATTTCGGTGAGAATGGGGAGCGGCTTTTCCATGCGCGATTGATGCGCCGGAGCAGCGCCTCTATCAAGGACATCAGGCGCGTCATCGGCGTCAGGGAGGGCTCAATGCGAATTGGCGTCATCATCATGGCATTTGCAGGTCTCTGCGCGCCAGCGCTCGGCGCCGATCAGCCCCGCGCGCGCGATCTCGGCGTTCCCTTTGACGGAACGCCGGGGCCGCTGAATGCGATCACCGACGTCGCCGGCGTCGAGGTCGGGCACAAGACGATCACAAGGGGCGATGGAAAGCTGAAGCGCGGCAAGGGGCCGGTCCGCACCGGCGTCACGGCGATCCTCCCGCGCGGGAGGACTTATGACCCCGTCTTCGCCGGCTGGCATGCGCTCAATGGCAATGGTGAGATGACCGGGACGACGTGGATCACGGAGTCCGGATTTCTCGAAGGGCCCATCATGCTCACCAACACGCATTCGGTCGGCGTCGTGCATGACGCGGTCATCGAATGGCAGGTGCGTCATAAATTCTACGAGGGACTTCCGGGCGAGCCGGAAGTTTTCTGGTCGCTCCCCATCGTCGCCGAAACCTGGGACGGCGACTTGAACGACATCAACGGCTTTCACGTGACGAAGAAAGACGCGTTCGACGCGCTCGATGCGGCAAAGCCGGGGCCGGTCGCCGAAGGCAATGTCGGCGGCGGAACGGGTATGATCACCCATGAATTCAAGGGCGGCGTCGGCACGGCCTCGCGCGTTCTTGAAAGCGAGACCGGCGGCTACACGGTCGGCGCGCTCGTGCAATCGAATTACGGGATCAGGAAGACGATGCGCATCGCCGGCGCTCCCGTCGGCGCGGAAATCCCGGATCTTCTCCCCGGAACCGCTCCGCAGGCGGAAGAACGGGGCTCGATCATTGTCGTCATTGCGACGGATGCGCCGCTCCTGCCGCATCAGTTGCGCCGGCTCGCGCAGCGCGCCTCGCTCGCGCTCGGGCGGATGGGAAGCTACGCGTCGAATTCCTCGGGCGACATTTTCATCGCCTTTTCAACCGCCAATCCGAAAGCGGCCTATCGCACGAAGAACCAGACGGTTGAGTTTATTCCGAACGATTCGATGGGGCCGATTTTCCTTGCGGCGGTCGAGGCGACCGAGGAAGCGATCGTCAACGCGCTCGTCGCGGCGGAGACCATGACGGGCGCTAACGGCTATACCGTCCACGAGCTGCCGCATGACCGGCTCCAGGCGGCGCTGAAGAAATACGGGCGGCTGGTTGAAAGGACCGAATAAAAAAGCCGCCCGTTTGAGGGCGGCCTTTTCCGCAGGAAGTCCGGTGCAAGGACTGAAATCGGTTTTGCGCCTCCTGTCGCAAACGCCGTGCCAGCAACAGGAAGGCGCGGGACGCCCCGCGTCGAATCAGGGTGAATGATCCGGCGCCGTTAACGAACGATGCGATGAGGCTCGATGCCCCCATGGCCGTGACTATCGCCGATCCGATTACGCTTCCCTGCGGCGTCCGGCTGAAGAACCGTCTCGTCAAGGCGGCGATGACGGAAGGGCTCGCTGACGAAATGAACCGCGCGACGCCGCGGCACGAAGCGCTTTATCGCCGGTGGGCGGCGGGCGGCGGCGCGCTCCTCATCACGGGCAATATCCAGATTGATCGCCGCCATCTTGAGCGGCCCGGCAATGTGGCGATCGACGGGCCGCAAAGCGCCGAAGCGATGCGCCGGCTTGAAGCGTTCGCTGCGGCTGCGACGTCGGCAGGCGCCGAGATCATGGCGCAATTGTCCCATGCCGGGCGGCAAACGCCCATCTACGTCAACAAGACGCCGCTTGCGCCCTCCGCGATCCCGCTCAGTCTTCCGGGCGGACAATTCGGAAAACCCCGCGCCATGGCGGCGGACGAGATCGCAAACGTCACCACGCGCTTTGCCAATGCCGCCTCGATCTGCAAGGCGACTGGTTTTTCGGGCGTGCAGCTTCACGCCGCGCACGGCTATCTCATATCGGAATTCCTCAATCCGAAGGCCAATCGGCGCGATGACGAATGGGGCGGCAGCCTTGATAATCGCGCGCGCCTCCTTCTGAAGAGCGTCGCCGCCATGCGCGCGAAAGTCGGCTCCGGATTTCCCCTGTCGGTCAAGCTTAACTCCTCCGACTTTCAGAAAGGCTCCTTTTCGTTCGATGAGTCGCTGCAGGTGATCGAATGGCTGAACGAGGAGGGGGTCGACTTTCTCGAAATCTCCGGCGGCTCTTACGAACAACCGAAGATGATGGATATCGAGGGCCTTGAACCTGCGGAGGAACGGCGCGCGTCGACGAAGGCGCGCGAGGCTTACTTTCTTCAGTTTGCGGAGGAAGCCGCGCGCGTTGCAAAAATGCCCCTGATGGTGACGGGAGGATTTCGAAGCCGCGCGGCGATGGATGAAGCGCTGACCTCGGGCGCTGCGGACCTCATCGGCCTCGCGCGCCCTTTGTGCATCGATCCCGACATCTGCGCAAAACTGCTCTCCGGCGCTGTCGCGCAAGCGCCCCTTTACGAGAAAGCGCTGCGCCTCGGCGACGGCTTCTGGGGGCCGAATTCCAAGAACACTCTCATCAAGGCGCTGAACGGCTTTGCAGCGATGGCGTATTTCTACGAGAATCTCTATCGGCTCGCCGATGGGAAGGAGGCGCAGGAGAAGATGGCGCTCCCCCTCGCGTTCCTTCGCTATCAGATGACCGAGCGCCGCACTGCCGGAAGGCTCGCGCGCTGACGCCGCGGGTCAGTCGCCGCCTTCTTCAATTTCTTCGCCATGGTCGTGATCATGCGCGGCAAGTTGAGGCGTCGGCAGCGAAATCAGCGCGGCCGACGTCGCAACGCCGAGTGCGGCGGCCGCGAGGAATGCCGGTCGGGACACATCGAGCGCGTCGCTCGCGGCCTCATCGGCGCGGCGCTTCTTCGTTCCGATAATCATTGCGGGAACGAGCGCATCCTTTGAAAGGAGCGTCTCCGCGACGACGCCGAGAATGTGGATGACGACGAGCCCCTGCAGGATGCGGAAGAGGACTTCGTGAATTTCGGAGAGGTCAACGCCGCCCGCTCCTGCAAAGGGACCGGCGAGACGTTCCTCGCCGCTGAAAAGGCCGGTGACGACGATCGCCGCCGTCGTCAGCAACAAGAGAAAAACGGCGAGGCCGCCGAGCGGATTATGGCCGAGATGGCGCTTCGCCTTGCCTGAGAAGAGTTCGCCGATGTGCGCCGCGATGGCCGAAGGCCCCGCCGCGAAATCGGCGAAGCGCGC
>JBMOOR010000063.1:0-2877 GCA_049324555.1 Pseudomonadota bacterium
CCCCCTCGGGGCGCGACCCGGCGTGACCCGCATGAAGGTGCGACTCGTCCCTCACCTCGAGCCGCTCCGGAGCGAGCGCCGCTCGGATTTTCGCGTCTATTTTCTCAGCCATTTTCATCTGGACTAACCTGTCAATCACATTATTTCGAGCGCTTCGGCCGGCCCCGGCCCCCTGTCAAGATTGTATCAACCGGGGGCGCACACCATAATTCTCCCATGGCCTATTCCTACCGACCGCGCTTTGGATACGACATCCGCGTCCGGCCGCCCGGCGACAAGCGGGGCGAGCCGCCGATCTGGGCGCGCGGCCACACGCGTCTTTGCGACCGCGACGGCTGCGGGAGGAAGGCTGTCGTCAGGGTGTCGAAATCGCCGCGGGAAACGCAGGCGAAGGTCTGGCTCTGCGAGGACCACGCGCGCATCCATAACGCACAATGGAACTTCTTCGATGGTCTGTCCGAAGCCGAGGCCGAAGCCGCGCGCCTCGCCAATGTTTACGGCGACCGGCCGACCTGGACGATGGGCAAGAATGAGCGCGCGCGCGCTGCGGCTCGCGCAAGGGGTCCGGCCGATCTCCGTGACGCCTATGGACTTTTCACTGAGGCGGTGAAGACGGCGGCGCGAACGCGCGGCGCAATGCGCAACGGGCGGCCGGTCTCGAAGCTGCAGGAAAAGGCCTTCGCAACGCTCGACCTTATGGTGAGCGCGGAAGCCGGCGAAATCCGTCGGCGCTACGCCGAACTCCTCCGCCGCTTTCACCCCGACGCCAACGGCGGCGACCGCAGCGCCGAGACCCAGCTTCAGGAAGTCGTCCGCGCGCACCACATTTTGAAAAAGGCGGGTTTCTGCTAAACGGGCGGAGCGGTCATCAAAGCGGCGGGACGGTAAGACATGTTCATCGGCCATTACGCCCCCGCGGCGGCGCTGAAGCCGCTCACCCCGGCCGCGCCGCTCTGGCATTATTTCGTCGCGGTCCAATTTCTTGATTATCTTTGGGCGATTTTCATTCTGACCGGCGTTGAAAAGGCGGGCGTCGTTCCGGGCTTCCTTGAAGCAAGCGACCTCGATCTTTATTTCATGCCCTACACGCACAGCCTCGCCGCCGCGGCGTTGTGGTCGCTCGTCGGCGCCCTCGCCTATCGCCTCTGGATCAACCCGCGCGCCGGAGCCGCGAGCGCCGTTCTTATCGGCCTTGCGATCGCCAGCCACTGGCTCGCCGATCTCCTCGTTCACACCCGCGACCTCGCGCTCTATCCGGGGTCCGACGTCAAACTGGGGCTGGGCCTGTGGTCCTCTTTGCCGATCAGCAAGGGGATCGAGCTCGGCTTCTTCCTTGCCGGATTTGTTCTTTATCTCAGCGGGACGCAGGCCAAGGGGATGATCGGGAGGGCCGCGCCCTTTATCGTGATCGCCGCCCTCATCGCCGTTGAAATCTACTCGGCGACCGGCGCGCCTCCCGGCGACATCCGGGTCTTTGCGGTCCTCGCCCTCGTCTCCTACACGGCGATCGCCGCCCTCGCCGCCTGGCTCGACGCTGTGCGAACGACGCGACAGCGCTGATCGGCGCTCTTGAAATCCGGGTCCGTTCGCGCAAGGGTCCGCCGCGTTTTTTGTAACTGATTGAAGACCATGGCCGAACTCGACGACAAATTCATGGAAAAGCCCGACGCGAAAGTCGACGCCAAGAAGACCTTCGGCGTCGATTTCTCGATCCCTGTTCCCGCCTTTTCCAAGGCGAACGAATATGTGCCGGCGATCGACAAGGCCTATCGCTTCGATCCGCAAACGACGCGGGCGATCCTCGCGGGCTTCGCCTATAACCGCCGCGTCATGGTGCAGGGCTATCACGGCACCGGGAAATCGACGCACATCGAACAGGTCGCCGCGCGCCTCAACTGGCCTTGCGTGCGGGTCAACCTCGACAGCCACGTTTCCCGCATCGATCTCATCGGCAAGGACGCGATCGTCGTTGAAAATGGCGTGCAGGTGACCGCCTTCAAGGAGGGCATTCTCCCTTGGGCGTTCCAGCGCCCGGTCGCGCTCTGTTTCGACGAATATGACGCGGGCCGGCCAGATGTCATGTTCGTCATCCAGCGCGTCCTCGAAGCGGAAGGGCGCCTCACTCTTCTCGACCAGAACAAGGTCCTGCATCCGAACCCATGGTTCCGTCTCTTCGCGACGACGAACACGATCGGCCTCGGCGACACGACCGGCCTTTATCACGGCACGCAGCAGCTCAATCAGGGCCAGCTCGACCGCTGGTCGATCGTCACGACGCTGAACTATCTTCCGCACGATGAGGAAGTCGAAATCGTCATCGCCAAAGTGCCGCTCTACAATTCGAAAGAAGGCCGGCAGGCGATCGGCGCGATGGTGCGCGTCGCCGACATGACGCGGAACGCCTTCATCAACGGCGACCTCGCGACGGTCATGAGCCCGAGAACGGTCATCACGTGGGCGCAGAACGCCGAGATCTTCCAGGACATCGGCTACGCGTTCCGCGTGACCTTCCTCAACAAATGCGACGAACTCGAGCGCCCGACGGTCGCCGAATTCTACCAGCGCGCCTTCGGCGAAGACCTTCCAGAGGCTGCCTACCAGGTCGAAGTCGCGTAACTCCGACGCCCCCCGCAAACGCCCGAAGCCCCGCGCCGCCTGAACTTTTGGCGGACGCGGGGGTTCGTCATCGCGGGGATGTTTTCCCCCGAAGGTTTTGGAAGAGCGGCGCGCGGGACAAGTCCGTGCGGTGTGTCAGTCGTTGGGACTTCTCAAGTTCAGTCCCGCGCTCCCGGACGTTGTTCCGTCGCCAACCTGAGGACGGCTTCGGCCTTGCGCCTCGGTTGCCCCAAGCGCTCGATCCGGGCGGTTCAGGTCAGC
>JBMOOR010000064.1:0-2875 GCA_049324555.1 Pseudomonadota bacterium
CGGCGGGGCGAGGCTTTCGCCGCTGGCGCGACGGCGAGGATCGCAATCGCCGGCGGCGCCAGGAAAGCGGCCCCGATCGGCGGATAAATGACTGTCGCCGTAGCAGCGAGCGCGGCGTAAAGCGTCAGCGCGAGCGCAATGCCGGCCGCCCCCGCCGCACGCGGGAGCGAATAGGAAGGCGCGTCGTCGAGAGCCTCTGACATGCCCTTTCATAATGGGCGGGCGGGCGCCATTTGGTTAACAGAATGCCTGCAAACAGCGCCGCAGCACGAAGATTGCAGGAGCGGGATCTGCGGATCGGCCGCCTGAAAGCCCCATGGACTCGATCGCCTTCATTATCGCCCTCGGCGCGCCCGTCGCCGTCCTCGCCTGGTTCATCCTCAACGAGGAACGGAAAGGCGGCGACGCGCTCGGCCTGTTTGCGATCAGGGCGGAGGAGGCGGCGAGAAACGAAGCGGCGGCGCCCCGAACCTCCCGCTATCGCCGCCGCGAGAGGCTGAAGCCGGCGCACGCCGCCGTGCTGCGGGGCGGCGAAGTTGCGAAATCCTATCGGCTGAAATCCGCCGTAGCGCCCGCCTACCAATCGAGGACGGGCGACGCATAGTCCGCCGGGGGCCTTATCTCAATTTCGTCAGCCGACGGGCGTTCGATCGCGCCTTGCTGAAGCCCGGACGCAGCGTCGCTGAAGGGACGGCGGACATCTTGCTCCAATAATCGGCGGTTCCCGGGCGCGCGAGCATCAGATCGACGACAGCCTCGGCGCCTCTCCAATAGCCATGCCGCGCGGCGAGGATCTTCTCAGTGACCATGCGCCGCGATTCCGAGCCGCCGGTCAGATCGCCAAGCAGGATCGCCTGCTGCATGCGAAGGAGGCGCATAGAGATCGTCACCGCGGCCGCGTTCATCGCGACGGCGGTTTCAAACCAAAGGCTGAAAGGATTGGCGCGGCCGCTCATTTTACTGCACTCCTCTTGGAACCGGGATGCCGTGAACCGCCGCGAAATAGCGGCCGATGCCGCGCGCGGAGTCTATGTAAAAGCGCCCGTTCGCGCTTCTGCCGCCAGATGATCCGTGGCCGGCGCATCGTCCGCAAGAACGAGCGTCGGGCAGTTCCACCGCCCCTCGCCGAGCAATGAGGCGACGCCCTCGCGCGGATGCGCGATTGTCTCATAGCGGATGTCGAGCGTTTCCTTGATCGCCGGGAAATAATGGAGAACGCCCCACATCTCCGCGCATTCAGGGCAGTATTCCCGCCGGCCGTCATCGACGAAGCCGGGCGGAAGAAGGAAAAGGATGGAGCGTTTCATTCCTCACCCATATTTCGCGCCCCAATCGCGCATCGCCCGGATGATCGAGCCCATTTTCCGCCCTTTCGCCGTCAGCGCGTATTCGGCGCGCGGCGGGTGGCTTTCGTAGAACGCGCGAGCGACGATGCCGCTTTCTTCGAGCATTTTCAGCCGGCCCGAGAGCGTATTCGGCGCAATCCCTTCAAGCGCGTCCTGGAAATCCTGAAACCGCCGCGGCCCCTTGTCGAGAAGTTCGCGCAAGATCTCCGCCGTCCAGCGCGAGCCGATGATGAGCGCGGCGCGGGCGATCGGGCATCCGGGTATGTCGTCGGCCTTCATCGTCCCTTCATACCATCCGCGCTTGCGCTTGACTACAAACTACAATTTCTATAGTCGCTTCTAAAAATGGAGGTTTAGATGTCGGTCGAACTGCAGTCGCTGCTTGGATCAGCCCTCATCCTGTTCGCGCTGCTCTCCGTTCAAGGAACGCTCGCGCCGCTCACTCACGGACTAGGGTGGGGGCTTGGGCCGCGCGACGAGCCGAGAACGCCGTCCGTCCTGCAGGGGCGGATGAACCGGATCATCGCCAATCATCTTGAAGGCATGGCGCTGTTCGCGCCGCTCATCCTCGTCGCGCATCTTGCCGGCGTATCGACGCCGCTGACGCAATTAGGGGCGGCGCTTTTCGTCGTCTCGCGCGCCCTCTTCGCCGTCGTCTACGCCTTCGGGATCCCGGTCCTTCGCTCGCTCGTCTGGGGCGTCGGCGTCATCGGCCTCGGCATGATCGCCGCCGAAACTGTACGCCTCGGGTTTTAGCAGCCAGCAATACGGCCACGCTCGGCTAGGCTCAGGGGACGAAGTCGGCGCCCCGCCGACGTTGGTATCGCGGATTAATCGTCTTTAGATTTTTTTGGTGGGCGGGCTAAAAGCCCGGCCGCGTCTCTGTCGTCAAGCGCGAGCTTCGGCGAGGCGGCCTTCACGCGCTTCTCGACCGTCTTGATATGTTCATCCGGCGGAATCTCTTCGGGCAATGTTCCGCCGATGCGTTTGATTGCGTCGCGCACCTCCTTACCGACGGTCTCGTGCGTGCGGATGGCCCGCACCTGATCCCTGACGTTCTCGCGCGTGAGCTTGTCTCGCGTCTGCGTCATCCGGAACTGGTTCGCTGCAAGCTCTGTCGCGTTCATGCGATCCATGAGCGCCTCTTTTTCGGGAATGCCCTTCCTCGCCTTGATCGCTTCATTGCCGAGCCCGCCGTAAAGGCCTTTATAACCGGCGTCGTGAAAGACGCCGAATAATCTGTTCTCAACGCCGGCGGCGCGCGCCGCGCCGGACAGCGCCTTGAATTCCTCCGCAGTCTGTTTGCGAAGTTCGAGCCGCTCCCTGTCGGCGGCGAGCGCGTCCGAGAGTTCCTGCCGGCGCGCCTGTACCGCGAAATAGTGCTGGGCGGCGGCGATCTCCGGTTTTCTGGGATCGCCGTTCTGCGCGATCAGGTAGCAGGCGAAGCGGGAGAGGTGGAAATCCGGAACTTCGCGCGTCGCTCCCTTGCCGGTCGCGATCATTTTGCCGGCGCCGGCAAAATGATGGGC
>JBMOOR010000065.1:0-26316 GCA_049324555.1 Pseudomonadota bacterium
CCTATTACCTCTTCATCGACGTCCCCAATCCCTCGCCAGGAAACTGGACGCTGGTCGCCGAGGCGACCGGCGCGGCGATCCAGGAGGCGACCGCGCTCGCCTTCATCGACAATCCGGAGCCGGACTTTTTCGTGAGCGCGAGGCCGACGGTCATCAACGGCGCCGACGATATCGCGATCGCCGCCAATCCAAGCTTCGTCTCGCGCCTCGCCGCCGACGGCGTTTCGATCACCGGCCGCATCGAAGGGCCGATGGGATTTACAGCGCCGGTCACGATGAACCGCAACGAAACCGGGGCGTGGGGCGCGCAGGAAGGGCCGTTCCCCTATTCCGGCGTTTACAAGGCGACGCTCGCCCTTGACGTCGACGCCTCGGCGAGGCCGGCCGAGGGCGAAGCGATCTTTTCAGGGCCGGCGGCGCCGCCGGTTTCGGTGACGCCGTTCAAGCGCTTCGGCTCGGCGAGCTTTGTCGTCGTTAACGGCAAGGACCGCCCCTGCGAGAGCGGAAACCGGCTCGATTGCGACGGCGACGGCGTCGTCGACAAACTTGAATGCCTGAAATACGGAAAAGACATCGACAAGGACGGCCGGCCGAATGGCCGCGATACGGATTCCGACGGCGACGAGATTCCGGATGCGGTCGAGCGCAATCTCGATCTCAACCAGAACCGCGTTCCCGACATGTGCGAGCCCTCCGAACCGAGAACCGCGACGCCGCCGAAATCGGACGATGGCGACAATTGCGTCCCGATCCGCCGCGCCCTGTTAAAGCCGCATCTCGTCGGAAAGTCATGGCGCCTCAATGACGAAAACTGGTCGCTCTTCGATTTCGGAACGGATGGCGCGAGCGCCAAATATGCGCTCGACCTCATCAACCGCTATGGCGTGACGCATCTTTGCTACGCCGGCCCGAAAGGACGCTCGATGAGCTACCTGCTCGCGGACGGCAAGGCGCCGCAAGGCGCGCTCAAGGGCGAGGCCTGCGTCGCATTCAATCCCGACAGGCTCTCGATCGACAAGGCGGAGGGCGGCTACGCGCTCAAATCCGGCAAGGAGACGGTGCGCGCCTTCGCCGACAAGGCGGAGGCGGAGGCGGCGCTCGCCGCGATCCGCAAATACGGGTTCACCAACCTCTGCACCATCGGCAAGGACAAGGTCGGGCTTGAATACATGCGCCGGTGACAAGGGCCGGCGTCTGGGCGCCGCGCGTGGTCAAAATCTCGCCTGCGCGCGGTAGCGTTCAACGAAGGCGCTATAGTCCTTGGGCTGACCTTCCGCCGTGAGCGGGAGGAATTTCACCCATTTTTGCGCGCTCTTCGTCCAGATGTCGCCGACAGGCTCGACCCACCCCGTATCGTCGAACGTGCCGGCGCGAAGGCTTAAAAAGCCGATCGACGGCGTCTGCCCATGCGCGATGCGAGAGCCGCAATCGCCGCAGAAGTAGCCAAAGCGCCGGTTTCCGGCGTCGGATACCCACTCAACCGTTTTGGGCGCGCCTTTCGTAAAGGCGAACGCGGCTTCCGGGATCGTCGCCGAGACGGCGAAGGCGCCGCCTGAAATCTTCTGGCAGTTCGTGCAATGACAATTATAGATCATGAGCGGCGGCGCCGAGAGTTCATAGCGGACAGCGCCGCAATGACAGCCCCCGGTCTGGGGAAGCGTGACCTTTGTCATCAAAATCTCCTCGCGTTGCTCGTGAGACTAAGCGGGATTAAGCTCAGGCGCCACTCGCCCCTCCAAGGAAAGCGCCATGCAATTCGCCGTCGGTCTTTTCGCCGCCGTCCTCCTCCAGAGCGCGGGATACGATCCCTCGCCGGCCCTCGACCCCCTGAAGGCGGCGCCGCAAATCTATTCGCTGAAACTCGAAAACGACTACGTCCGCGCCATAGAAACGCGCGCGCGGCCCGGAGAGTTCACGCCGCTTCACTCGCATCCCGGGCGCGCGGCCGTTTTCCTCAATGATTGCGTCGACCGGCGGACAAATGAGAAAGGCGAGGCGGTCGAACGGAAATTCGCCGCCGGCGACGTCCTGTGGGCGCCCGCAGAGACGCACGGCGATTTCCGCTACACGTTCCTCTCGGAATGCCGCATCGTCGAAGTCGAGGTGAAGGCGGCGAAATAATCAGGTTGCGGCGTAATCGACGATCCCTGCGCCTTCCGTCCGGCCTTGCGGGGACTTCAGCCACGCCTCGCAGCACGCCTTCGCAAGCGTCCGCACCCGGAGGATATAGGACTGGCGCTCGGCGACGGAGATGACGCCGCGCGCGTCGAGCAGGTTGAAAAGGTGCGAGGCCTTGATGCATTGGTCGTAAGCCGGGAGCGCATAGGATTTTCCCGCCTTCTCGCCGGCGTCGATGATCGAAAGGCACGCCGCCTCCGCCTCGCGGAATTGCCCCAATAGCGCGTCGGTGTTCGCAAGCTCGAAATTGTAGGCGGAAAACTCGACTTCCTGCTGGTGGAAGACGTCGCCATAGGTGAAGGGCGAACCGTCCGGCTTCCTGCCGCCGAAGACGAGATCGAAACCGTTGTCGACGCCCTGAATATACATCGCGAGGCGTTCGAGCCCGTAAGTGATCTCGCCCGTCACCGGCTTGCAGTCAAAGCCGCCGACCTGCTGGAAGTAGGTGAACTGCGTCACCTCCATGCCGTCGCACCAGACTTCCCAGCCGAGCCCCCAGGCGCCAAGCGTCGGGCTTTCCCAGTCGTCCTCGACAAACCTTATGTCGTGCACGGAGCGATCGACGCCGATCGCGTCGAGGCTGCCAAGATAAAGATCCTGAATGTCGGCGGGCGAGGGCTTCAGCACCACCTGAAACTGGTAATAATGCTGGAAGCGGTTGGGGTTCGCGCCATAGCGCCCATCGGTCGGCCGCCGGCAGGGCTGAACGTAAGCCGCGTTCCAGGGCTTCGGCCCCAGCGAGCGCAGCGTCGTCGCCGGATGAAACGTCCCCGCCCCCATCTCCATGTCATAGGGCTGCAAGATGACGCAGCCCTTCTCCGCCCAGTATTGCTGGAGCGTGAGGATGAGACCCTGAAAGGAGAGCGGTTTTTTGTCGGACATGGCGGGCGGGCGAACTCTCAAAGGCGCGCCCGCCTTGCACCGCAAACTGGCGGCGCCGTCAAGCGCCGCCGCAGACGGGGCGGATCACCCCGCCGTTTTCTTGAACCCGTCGAGATCTTTGACGCGGGCGTTGAAGGCGCGGATGTTCGGATAGTCCTTGTAGGGGAGATCGATCGCGTCGGCGTGGGTCAGCCCCGCCCCGACCGCGAAGTCGGCGAGCGTCGGGCCCGAGCCGACGAGCCAGTCGCGCCCTTCGAGCGCGGCGTTCAAATACGCCGCCTCGCGCGCGAATTTGACAAGCGTCGCGGCGATCACGGCCTCGTCCGGCTCGCCGAGATTGAGGATGCGCTTGACGAGACGCTCGAACTGGATCGGCCCGTAAGCGGGCGTCCAGTGCGCGACGTCCCAGAACAGATACTGGTTCACCAGCGCGCGCGTCTTGGGATCGTCCGGATAAAGAGCGTTCGGCTTTTTCGACGCGAGATAGATCATGATCGCGTTCGATTCGCCGAGGCGGAAGCCGTCTTCCTCCATCACCGGAATCCGGCCCGCGGGGTTCTTCTCCTTGACCATCGGGTCCTGCGGAAAGACGCCCGCGTTTTCGACCGCGATCCCGAGATGGGCGGCGACGGCGAGCGGCTTTCTGACATTTTGCGAGGCGGGAATGCCGATGATCCTGATTGGCTGCGCCATTCTTAATTCTCCCTTGACTGCCCTTGCGCGATCGAAGCCGCCGCGCGGGTCGGCGCAAGGATGCTCCCCGCGCGCTTTCTTGCGGCCCCGGCGGACGCTAGGGATACGACTTGCAAATTGCAATTCACAAGTTTATGAATGCGCGACCGTGATTGAGGCGCGCCGCGAGCGGGACGATGAAGCCTGCCGCGGCTGCCCGAGGCGATGACCAGAGACGAACGACGATCCAAATGTCCCATCGCCGCGACGCTCGACATTGTCGGCGATCGCTGGACGCTCGTCATCCTGCGCGACCTCTTCATCGGCAAGAAGCGCTATTCAGAGTTTTTGACCTCACCCGAACGCATCACGACGAACATTCTCGCCGATCGGCTCGATCTTATCGAGCGGGCCGGCCTCGCGACCCGCAAGGCTTATCAGCAGCGCCCCAAACGCTACCAATACGAGTTGACCGACAAGGGACGCGATCTCCTGCCCGTCCTGCAGGCGATGTCGCGCTGGGCGAACAAACACTATCCGGAGACTTTTACGCCGCCGGAAAGCTTCATGAAACCGCGGCGAAAAGGCGTGTGAGGAACGCTGCGTCAGGCCGCCTCGCGCCAGCGCAGCGACATGCAGGACAGCCCGGCGTCGATCTTGCCTATTTCGTCCGTCGGCAGAGGAATGACGGAATAGCCCGCCTTTTCGAGAAGCCTGATCGTGCTGGCGAAGCGCGCGCCGATAAAGAGAGCGCCCCGGATGCGAAGCGCGTTCGCGGCCGCCTCCTCGCCTTCCGGAACAATGATCTCGCGAAAGTCCTTGAAGACGCCCGAGCGCGCAAGCCGCTTCGTCGTCAACACGGTTTCATCGTCGATAAGCGCGCAGTCGGTCTTGAAATGGAGAACGTCTTTCGGCGTTTCGACGATCGCTGCGCGGCGCCCGAATTTCGCGAGGAGCCGCATCAGCGCTTCGCCGCCCGCCTTGTCCGTCCGCGCCGAAAGGCCGATCATGACGCGTTCAGGCGTTGCAAGAACGTCGCCGCCGTCGGCGCGGCCTTCTTCGAGCGTCAGCACCGTCTCGAATTTCTCCCGAAGGCAGGGCTCAATTGTCGCGACCTCGCCCGCGCGGGAGGGCGCGCCGGGACGCAACAGAACTGCGCCCTCGGCGAAGACGAGCGCCGGATCCTCGACGAAGACTGAATCCGGAAAGTCTTCAAGCGCGGGCAGGACCGTCACCGCAAGCCCGGCGTTGACGAGCGCCGACGCATAGGCCGCATGCTCGTTGGCGACGCCTTCATAGGTCGGGTCCGGGCCGCCGCCGGCGCGCACGCCCTTGACGACCGCGCGCGCCGGGCGGCGGATGATCGCGTGGGTGAAGTCGTGGATCGGGGGCATTAAGTCTCCTCTCGCAAGCCGACATTAGCACATAACTCCGATGTCATTCCGGGTTCGGCGCAATGCGCCGCCCCGGAATGACGACAGGCTTTCCTTCCACCCGCCCATGCTCTCGGCTCGCCGATCTTGCCTTGCAATGCAAGTCGACTTGCAATACACGGCGCGCATGGATGTCGAAACCTGGAAATCGCAGTTGAGAAAGGGCGCGGCTGAGCTTGCCATTCTCGCCCTCCTCGATGGCCGCGCGAAGTCAGGAATCGGCCTTCTCGACGCCCTCGGCGCGCGGCCTGAGATCGGGCTTTCCGACGGGTCGATCTATCCCCTCCTCAACCGGCTCGAACGCGAGGGGCGGATTGCGGGCCGCTGGGAAACGCCGAAAGGCGGCGGGCGCGGCCAGAAGCTTTATGCGCTCACGGCGGACGGCCGGCGCGCGCTAGGATCGATGCGCGCCGCCTGGGCCGGTTTCCGCGACGAGCTTTCAGCGATTGTGGGAGACAGAGCATGAGCGATGCGACGAAGATCGAAGATTATCTGAGGGCGCTGTCGCGCGCCTTGCGCACGCTCCCCGACCGGGACCGCGACGACATCGTCGCTGAAATCCGCGCGCATCTTGAGCATCGCTCGAGTGAGGGAAAACTCGCCGATGCGATGAAGGCGCTCGGACCGGCGGACGCTTGCGCGCGGTCCTTCATCGAGGAGATGAAAATCCAGTCAGCCTTCGCGGACGGGGGACCTGCAAAAACCTTCGGCGCACTTATTGCGCTCGCCTCGCGACGCGCGACGGCCGCTCTCGGCCTGTTCTTTACGGGCATCTTCTTCGTCATCGCAGCGGCTTTCGCCTTCATCGCCTTCTACGAGATGGTGTCGCCTGAACAGGTCGGGCTTTGGTCCGACCCGGCGACCGGCAGTTTCTTCTTCGGCACGATCGACCAGCCCGCGTCGCCGACCGCAAGGGAGTTGCTGGGGCGCTGGCTCATTCCTGTCGCGGCCGCGCTCGCGGTGCTTTCCTTCGTCTTCGCGCAGACATTGGCGCGCTTTTTCATCCGCCTGATGATGCGGCGGCCGCACCCGATCCCGATCTGAGGCGGCGGTTGCTCCGGGGCGACGCGCTTGCCATGCTGGCCCCAGAGGGAGCGGCGATGTCGACTTATGTCAAATTGGCGGCTGGCGATCCCGCGCCATGGTTTCATCAGCGAACGAGCGCCAATCCGCAGTTCGCCTTCGATACGGTCGCCGGGCGCTACGTCGTTTTGTGCTTCTTCGCGACGGCGAGCGATCCGCATTCCCGCGCGGCGATCGAAGCGGCGCTCGCCCGGCCGGACCTCTTCAATGACGCGAGGGCGTCCTTTTTCGGCGTCTCGCTCGACCCGTCGGACGAAGCCGAACGGCGCATCGCGGACCGCGCGCCCGGCTATCGCTATTTCTGGGACTTCGATGCGAAGGCGAGCCGCGCCTACGGGGCGGCGCCGGCGGATGGGGGCGACCTGTTGCAGATTGAAGCGCGCCGCAAATGGGTCGTTCTCGACCCGACCTTGCGCATCATCGAGGTCTTTCCGTTCGCCCCCGATCGGAGCGAGATCGCTGCGGTCTTGAAGCTGGTCGAAGCGTTGCCGCCGCCGGCGAAGTTTGCCGGCTTTGAAGTATCGGCGCCGATACTGGTGCTGCCTAACGTCTTTGACCGCGAATTTTGCCGCGAACTCATCGCGCTTTACGAGGCGAACGGGGGCGAGGATTCCGGCTTCATGCGCGAGATCGGCGGCAAGACCGTCGGCGTCGTCGACTATGGCCACAAGCGCCGCCGCGATTACACGATTTCAGATCAGGCCGTAATTGATCGCGCGAAGGCGCTCATCCATCGCCGCGTCGCGCCGGAGATCCTGAAAGTCCATCAATTCAAAACGACGCGCATGGAGCGCAATATCGTCGCCTGTTACGACGCCGCGGAGAAAGCGCATTTCCGCCCGCATCGCGACAATACGACGAGCGGCACCGCGCACCGACGGTTCGCCGTATCAGTCATTTTGAATGAAGATTTCGACGGCGGCGAGGTCTATTTCCCGGAATACGGAACGCGCGGTTACACGCCTCCGGCCGGCGGCGCGGTTGTCTTCTCCTGCTCGCTGTTGCATTCGGTGACGACCGTGACGCGCGGGCGGCGTTACGCCTTCCTGCCGTTCCTTTATGATGAAGCGGCGGCGAAGCAGCGCGAGGAAAACAATGCAAGGCTTGGCGAGGGCGTCGGCGAATATCGCGCGGGCTGACAGACCGTCTGGAAATCCTGATGGCGCGGCGCAAATCATCCCTCGCCGTCTGACCGCCCGAAGCCGTAGGCGGACGATTGACCCCCGGCGGCATTGCTGACGCGCGGGAATGTTATTGGCCCGTGAGCGCGCCTCGCGCTAAGGCGACGCTGCAATCGAGGGGGCATCCATGACCAAAAGGCCTTACGCCTTCATCACCGGCGCCTCGTCCGGCATCGGCGCCGCCTTTGCGCGCCTTGCCGCCCGAAAGGGATGCGATGTCGGCGTCACTGCGCGCCGGGAGGAGCGTCTCAACGCGCTCGCCGGGGAATTGCGAGCCGAACACGGCGTCGCAGCGGACGTTTTTCCCGCGGACCTCTCGGCGCCCGGCGCCGCGCGCCAGCTCATCGACGCCGTCAGGGCGGCCGGGCGCCTCCCCGACATTCTCATCAACAACGCCGGCGCGACAGTCGCCAAAGGGTTCGCCCGGACGACGTTCAGCGAACAGGAAGCGTTTCTTGATCTGACGCTGATGGCGCCGGTCGCGCTCGCCCATGCGTTCCTTCCGGGCATGGTCGCAAAAGGCCGTGGGCGGATCATCAACATCGCCTCGATCACGGCGCTTTCATCCGGCGGCAAGGGGCACACGCTCTATCCCGCCGCGAAATCCTTCCTTTTGAAATTCTCGCAGTCGCTCAACGCCGAAGTCGCCGAAAAGGGCGTCTTCGTTTCCGCCGTGCTCCCCGGTTTCGTCGCGACGGAATTTCAGCAGGCGAACGGCATGGCGGAGAAAATGAAGGGCGAGCATGAACGCTTTGCTCAGACCGCGGAGGAAGTCGCCGCGGAATCCTGGAGCAGAAACGACAAAGGGGTCGAGATCATCGTTCCCGGCGGACCGCCGAAAATAGCCGCCGCCTGCCTGCGCTATCTTCCCGAACCGCTTGTGCGCGCCCTGACGCGCCCGGCCGCCGCGAAATACTACGTCGGAGATTGAAGATGAGCGTCCTGCGCGGGGATCGTTCCTACGACATCGTCGTCATCGGATCGGGAGCGGGCGGCGCGAGCCTCGCCCAGCGTCTTGCAAAAAGCGGAAAGTCGATCCTCATTCTCGAGCGCGGCGAGCATGTGCCGGTCGAGCCGGAGAACTGGAGTCCCAAAGACGTCTTCATCCGGAACCGCTACAAGGCCGACGAGAAATGGCGCGATCGCAAGGGCGGCTATTTCCGCCCCAATATCAATTATTGGGTCGGCGGCAACACGATCTTTTACGGCGCGGCGCTTTATCGCTTTCGCAAGCGCGATTTCGAGGCGGTTCCTCATTACGGTCGGCGCGTGTCGCCGGCGTGGCCGATCTCCTATGACGACCTCGCGCCCTATTACGACGAGGCGGAAACGCTCTGGGGCGTGCACGGAGCGCGCGGCGCCGACATGACGGACGATGCGGGCGCCCCGCCCTATCCCAAACCCGCGCTGAAGCACGATCCGGAAATCGCGCGGCTCAAAACGCAGCTCTCCTCGCTCGGTCTTCATCCCTTCGAAATGCCGGTCGCCGTCGACCGCAATGACGACGCGCCCGACATGAGCGCGTGCATCCGCTGCCGCACCTGCGGCGGCTATCCGTGCCTTCGCGAAGCGAAATCCGACGGGCGTAAAATGGTCGCGCGGGCGCGCGCGCACGAGAATGTCGAACTCCTGACCGGCGCGCGGGCGACACGCCTCGAAACGGACCGCTCCGGACGTTCAGTCTCCGCCGTCGTTTTCGAAACCGCGTCCGGCGAGGAACGCGTCCGCGCCGACATTGTCGTTCTCGCCGCCGGCGCGATCAATTCCGCCGCGATCCTTCTCGCCTCAACCGGCGGCAGGCATTCGAACGGCCTCGCCAACCGCTCGGATCAGGTCGGACGCAACTACATGTTCCACACCGCGTCCGCCTCGCTGACGTTCGCCTTGCGCAAAGTCGAAACGGATTTTCCAAAAACGCTTGCGATCAACGACTGCTATTGGGGCGATCCGGACGGCGGCTTCGATTTTCCGATGGGGCATGTGCAGGCGCTCGAATACCTGCACGGCGACGTCCTGCGCGGTCAGATCTCGAACCGCGCACCCTCCTGGCTCATCCCGCCCGCCTTCGCCGACGCGATCGGCGATCGCACGCTCGCCTTCCTCGTCATGACCGAAGACCTCCCCGAAGCGCGCAACCGCATCCGCCTCGCGCACGATGGAGCGATCCGGCTCGATTACTGGTATAACAATCTGACGCCGCACAAGCGGCTGATCGGCCGCTTCCATCATTATATGAGCCGTACGGGGCGCATGTGCAGGTGCCTGCGAGGTTACGAGGCGCGGCTTGACGGCGTCCTGCCGATTTACGGCACCGCGCACCAATGCGGCACGCTCAGAATGGGGAACGACCCGAAATCCTCTGTCGTCGGCGCCGACTGCAAGGCGCACGACCTCGACAACCTTTATGTCGCCGACACCAGCGTCTTCGTTTCGAGCGCGGCGGTCAACCCGGCGCTCACCTGCATCGCCAACGCACTCCGCGTCGCCGACAGGATCGAAGAGCGCCTTTGACGTTCGCGCGACGAGCCGTTCCATTGGAGCGACAAAATCCGCTTGCGCGAGCGAAACGACGCCGCCATGAGGGCTCTCATGCGACTGATCGACATTTCCCCCAGCCTATCGCCGGCATCGCCGCACTGGCCGGCCGATACGCCTTATTCCGCTGAACGCACGTGGGTGCTCGGCGGGAATTGCCCCGTCAACGTCTCGAAGGTCGAATTTTCAACGCACGCCGGCGCGCATGCGGACGCACCCTTTCATTACGACAGCGCCGGCGCGCCGATCGACAAGGTTTCCCTCGAACCCTATATCGGTCCGTGCACGGTCCTACACGCCTTCGGCGTCCGCCACGTTCTTGCCGCAGACGCGCTCGCCGACAAGGCGGGCGGGCGAGAGCTTCGCCCGCGCGTTCTCATCCGCTTTTATGAGAGGGCGCCGCAGACAGAATGGGACCCGCGCTTTCCGGCGATCGCCGCGGACGCCGTCTGCTGGCTCGCCGACCGGGGCGCAATCCTTATCGGCGTCGATACGCCCTCGCTCGATCCCCAATCTTCCAAACTCATGGATGCGCACCATGCCGCGCATGCGCGCGATCTCAGAATTCTCGAAGGGCTTGTCCTCGACGACGTCGAGGAAGGCGATTACGAACTGATCGCCCCGCCGCTGAAACTCGCGGGGCTCGATGCGGCGCCGGTGAGGGCGGTCTTAAGGACGCTTCGATGACGATCACGCTGGAGGAGGCTGAAGCGCTCGACGCAAGCGATCCCTTGCGCGCGCTCGCCGGCGAATTCGATCTTCCTGCGGGCGTCATCTATCTCGACGGCAATTCTCTGGGACCTCCGCCGCGCGCCGCGCTCGCGCGGCTTCGCGAGGCGTCGGAAACCGGGTGGGGCCGCGGCCTTATCCGATCCTGGAACGGCTTTGGAAACGATGCGGGCTGGATCGATCTCCCCTCGCGCGCGGGCGCAAAGATCGCAAGGCTGATCGGCGCCGGAGCGGACGAGGTCATCGTCTGCGATTCCGTTTCGGTCAATCTCTTCAAACTCGCCGCCGCGCTGATCGCGAAAAGACCGGACGCCGCGATCGCGGTCGACGCCGACGAGTTCCCGACGGACCAGTATGTCCTCGAGGGGCTCTCGCGCCTGACCGGCGCGCCGCTCATTCGCCTGGCGCGAGGCGAGACGCCGCCGGAGACAATCCGTATCCTGATTAAGAGCCTCGTCCATTACAGAACCGCCGAGATCGCCGACATGGCGGAAGCAGAAGCGGCCGCGAAGGCGCGCGGCGTCGACATGATCTGGGACTTGAGCCACGCGACCGGACTTCTCGCCGTCGACGTCGCCGCGGCGGGCGCGCGCTACGCCGTCGGCTGCGGCTACAAATTCCTGAACGGGGGACCTGGCGCGCCAGCCTTCCTTTACGCCGCGGGCGAGGAAGCCGCGCGCCTCTCCCAGCCGATATCGGGCTGGATGGGCCACAACGCGCCCTTCGATTTCGCAAGCTCTTACGAACCGGCGCCGGGAGTCCTGCGCTTCGCCGCCGGAACGCCGCCGGTCCTCTCGCTATCCGCGCTCGACGCCGCGCTCGATCTCTTCGACGGCCTCGACATGCGCCTTCTCGAAAAAAAGGCGCGCGCGCTCGGCGACCTCTTTCTTGACCGGACGGGCGGCCTCGGCCTTCCCCCGCCTCCCTCGCCGATGCGGCGCGGCGGCCATGTCTGCCTCAAAAGCGAAAACGGCCACGCGATCATGCAGGCGCTGATCGCGCGCGGCGTGATCGGCGACTTCCGCGCGCCCGATCTCATGCGCTTCGGCTTTTCGCCGCTGTTCCTTTCCTACGCCGATGTCCGGCGCGCGGCGGCGACGCTCGGCGATGTTCTTGCTACGGAGGAATGGCGCCGGCCGGAATTTGCACAGCGCGGGAAGGTGACTTGAAGGTTTTAGGTTTTAGGTTTTAGGTGTTAGGGGTAAACTGGTCGCTCGCTCGTAACCTTCATCCCCTAAAACCTAAAACCTAACACCTAAAACCTAACACCTAATTCCTCTCCATCGCCTCGACGATGCGATCGCTCTCCGCAATCGGCGGCAGCGCGTTCAGCGCCTCCTGCAGCAGCGCCTGCCCGCGATCGCGGTCGCCGGAGGCGATGGCGATAAGGCCGCGGCCGACGAGGGCTTCGTAATTGTCAGGCGTATAGGCGAGAAGGCGCGCGAAATCGGCGTCGGCTTCTTCCAGCGCGCCGCCCGCAGCCTTGCAGAAGGCAAGATCGATCATCGCATCGAGCGCCCAGGCGTCGCCGGCGAGCCGCGCCTTTGCGCCCTCGCATGAGCCGACGTCGAAAGACTTGCCGAGAATGGCGACCGCTTCGCCGCGGAAATCGAAGGCGGGTCCCTGCCCGAGCGCGAGCGCGCGATCGACGGCGATGAGCGACGGGCGCCCGACATCGACATTGGCGGGCAAGGCGCCGAGCGTCTCATTTTTTTGGGCGGGCCGCTGCGACGGCGGCGCAAGGCGCTCGGGCGGCGCAAATTTCGGCAGGTGAAGAACGCCGGGCGCCGGGTCGTCGCGGAGCGACGGCTGCGGCGCGAGGATGACGGCGCCAAGATAAGGGATGTCATCCCTCGCCGGCGCCCGCGCTTCTGCTTTCGGCGATTGATCCGAGCGCAATTGCGGTCTCTTCGCCGTGTCTTTCGCAAGGCCGGCTGCAGGCGCGGCGGCGACGCCTCCCGCCGCCTTCTCGAAGCGATACTCGATGCAGGGCGCGGGGCCGCTGTCGGATTGGCACGGAACGACGCGCGCCGCATTGATGCGCGAGACCGTCCTGATCGCAAGGATGCTCGCGCCTTCCCCCGGCGTGATCGTCAGCCGCTTTGCAAGAGCGCTCCGCGCGGCGAGGTCGATGTCGAGGTCGGCGTTGACGCCGACAAGACGGAATTCCACGCCCTCGCCCGGCGCGATTTCGCATTCCCTCGAGCAGATGAGCGCAATGCGCAAGATCTCGCCGCTTTCGCCGATCTGAACATCTTCAAGCGCGTCTCCTGATTCCGCGCGCAGCGGCGCGATCGCGGCGATCGCGAAGGCGCCGGCCGCCAGCGCCGCAAGGCCGCGCGTCATGTCGAGTCTCAGGCGCCGCATGCCGGCTCCATCGGGCGGGATCAACGATCCTATTCCCTCCAAGTGTTCGCGCGCCGGGTCAACGCGGGCGCGCTTTCGCGTTGAAAGACGGGGAAAACAGGGCGATGGTCCGCGCCCGATGCGGGACCAATTCACGTTTCTGGAATTCTTCTCAGGCGGCGGGATGGCGCGACTCGGCCTCGGGCCTCGCTGGCGCTGCCTCTTCGCCAATGATTTCGATCCCGTAAAGCGCGCCGCTTACGGCGCCAATTTCGGACTGGCGGACCATCGCCTCGGCGACGTCCACGCGCTCGGCCTTGATGACCTCCCCGATGAGCGCGCTGATCTCGCCTGGGCCTCATCGCCCTGTCAGGATCTATCGCTGGCGGGCGCAAGGGAAGGGCTCAAAGGCGAACGCAGCGGCGCCTTCTTCGGCTTCTGGCGCCTCATTGAGGCGCTCGACGACGCGGGACGCTCGCCACGCATCATCGTTATCGAGAATGTCGCAGGCCTTCTCACTTCGAACGGCGGCGCGGATTTTGCGGCGGTTGTAACGCGCCTTGTCGCGCGCGGCTATTTCGCGAGCGCGCTCGTTCTTAACGCCGACGCGTTCCTTCCGCAGTCGCGCCCACGCCTCTTTATCGTCGGCATGAAAGACGCCGCCGACGCGCTGACCCGCGCAAAGCCCGCCGCCGACGCCGCCGCGCCGCAAGCGCTCCTCGCCGCCGCCGAAGCGCTGCCGGAAAATGCGAAACGGCGCTGGCGCTGGATCGCCGCACGTCCCGAGCGCCGGCGCAATCTAGCGCTCATCGATATTCTCGACGAGGCGGCGCCGTTCGATCCCGCTCACACGACGAGAGCGCGGCTCGCCGCCATGGCGCCGCGCCAGCGCGCCGGCGTCGACGCGCTTGCAGCGCAAGGCGGCCGGCATGTCGGCGCCGCCTTCCGCCGGATCAGGATCGAAGCGGGCGAGAAGCGCGCACGCATCGAGGCGCGGTTCGACGGCCTTTCGGGGTGCATCAGGACGCCGGCGGGCGGCTCTTCGCGCCAGATCATTTTCGAAATCGAAAACGGCAAAATTCGCTCGCGCCTCATGTCGCCTCGCGAAGCGGCGCGGGCGATGGGGCTTGGCGAGGACTATATCCTGCCCGAGCGCACAACGAACGCGCTGAAACTCATCGGCGACGGCGTCGCCCCGCCGGTCGTCGCCTGGCTCGCAGAATGCGTTCTTGAAGCCGCGCTCGCAGGCGCTCAAAAAGCGGCATGACGCGCAAAAAAAAACGCACCGACATTTTCTCAGCCGAAAAGCGCTCCGAGATCATGCGCGCGGTGAAGGCGAAAGACACAAAACCTGAGATCGCGCTCAGGAAAGCGCTCTTCGCCAAGGGTTTCCGCTACCGCCTTAACGTCCGCGATTTGCCGGGCAAGCCAGATCTCGTCTTTCCGAAATACCGCGCCGTTCTATTCGTGCACGGATGTTTCTGGCACGGCCACGATTGCGCGCGAGGGGCGCGCGCGCCGAAAACAAACGCCGCTTACTGGCGAGCAAAGATTGCGCGAAACAGATTGCGCGACCGCGAAACGATTGCTGCGTTGCAGCGTCACGGTTGGTATGTAAAAATTTCATGGGAATGTGACTTGAAAGATTTACCGAGTGAGGCCAACAAGGTCGCGGGGTGGCTAAGTCGCGTCAAAACTCAGGGAGAGAAAATTGACCTCCACTCTGAAGATTGGTCACAACGAAAAAATCGGTCACAACGAAAAAAACAATCGCGGTCGCTACTGGATGGAAACGAAGGCGGGTGAGGCGGAACTAGTCTACTCGCTCGGCTCCGACGATGAGATGATCATCAATTCAACCTATGTGCCGATCGACGCGCGCGGCGGCGGCGTCGCGCTCGCGCTGGTCAAGCGCGCCGTGTCGGACGCGCAGCGGCGCGGTCGAAAAGTCGATCCCGTTTGTCCTTATGTCGACCGCGTCTTCGCGCGCCACCCGGAATGGCGGGAGATTCGCGCCTAGGGTGCGTTTCCGAAAGGTGCGCGCGTCCGACGCCTCGCGTCCGGCTTACGTGCAAACGCCGCGCAAATGAGAGACCGGAGCGATCACGCCCTCGGGTGCGCCTTCTTGTAAGCCGCGAGGAGACCTTCTGCGTCGATCCTGGTGTAGCGCTGCGTCGCTGCGATTGAGGCGTGGCCGAGCAATTCCTGGACGGCGCGAAGATCGCCGCCCGCGGCAAGGAGGTGCGTCGCAAAAGCGTGGCGAAGCGCGTGCGGCGTCGCGCTTTCATCAAGGCCGAGCGCGCGCGCCTGTTTCTTCATTTCGCGCTGGACGATGCGCGGCGAGAGCGCCCTGCCGCGCACGGAAAGAAAGAGCGGCGCGTTGCGATCCTTCGCGGGCGGGCGCAGCGCGAGATAGTCTTCAAGCGACGTCCGCGCCGCAGGAAGGAGCGGAACAAGCCGCGTCTTTGCGCCCTTGCCCTTGATGCGCAGCCCCTCGCCGAAGGGCGCATCGCCCATCTTCAGCGACAAGGCCTCCGAAATCCTCAGGCCCGCGCCATAGAGCAGCGTGAAGATCGCAACGTCGCGCGCCGCGACCCAAGGCTCCTTTCCTTCGCCCGCCGCCTCAATCAGCTTTTCCGCAGCGTCAGCCGCAACCGGGCGCGGCAGCTTGTCCTTGAGCTTCGGCCCGCGCATCGCGTCGATCGCGTCATTGCGGAGATTGAAGCGCCGGCCGAGGAAGCGGTAGAAACTTTTCAGCGCGGAGAGTTCAAGCTTCAAGGACGCCGCGCCGAGGCCTTGCGCGCGACGGCTTGAAAGAAACGCGCGAAAGTCGAGAAGTTCAAGACGTTCAAGCAACGCCGCATCCGGCCTTTTCCCGAGATGATCGGTCATGAACGCTGAAAAGCGCGCGAGCGTCGCCTCGTAATTGCGCACGGTGTAGCGGCTTGCGCGCTTTTCCGCCTTCAGATGGCGAATGAACTGCGCGACGAAATCGTCAAGGCTCATCGGCGCGGCGGCAGGGCGCTTCATCATTCGACAACCATGCGCGCGCCAACGGTTAACAAAGTCTGAATGCCGTCACGCGAGCGCGGCGAGCTCCGCGCGGAGTTCGGCGAGCCCCTCGCCCGTCTCGGCGGATGTCTTCAGGACGACCGGATGCGCCGCAGGACGCTTCCTGATCGCATCGGCGACATCGCCGGCGACTTTGAGGGCCTCGGTCGGCTTCACCTTGTCGGTCTTCGTCAGGACGATCTGGTAATTGACCGCCGACTGGTCGAGCAGCGTCATCACGTCCGCGTCGATCTCCTTAAGGCCGTGGCGCGAATCGATGAGAAGGCAGACGCGCCGCAGCGACGGGCGCCCCTTGAGGTAGTCTCTTGTGAGGCCCGACCAGCGCTTTGCATCTTTCTTCGCGGCTCTCGCGTAACCAAATCCCGGAAGGTCGACGAGCCTGAGCGCGCCGGCGAGATTGAAGAAATTGATCTCCTGCGTCCGCCCCGGCGTCGTCGAAGCGCGCGCGAGGTTCCGCCGATCGGTGAGCGCATTGAGGAGCGAAGACTTGCCGACGTTGGAGCGCCCGGCGAAAGCGATCTCTGTCGGCCCTTCCGGCGGCAGGCCCGACATCGACGCGACGCCGAGCATGAACTCGCAGGGCCCGCAAAAGAGGACGCGCCCGCGCTCGATCGCTTCGGCGGAATAGGCGGGCGCGCTCACGCTAGGTTTTTTTTTCGAGCGCGGGCTTCTTGCCCTTGAGAAACGGCAGCCGCTCGCCCCAGTCGATGGAGACGCCATTCCGCTTCATGATGTACCACTGCTGGAAAACCGACAGCACCGTGCTCCACACCCAATAGAGAACGAGGCCCGAGGCGAAGGACGCAAAGAGGAACACGAAGACGAAGGGCAGCATCGTCATGATCTGCTGCTGCATCGGGTCGGCCGCCGGCGGATTGAGCTTCATCTGGAACCAGCTCGCAAAGCCGTAAAGCAGCGGCAGGACGCCGATGCCGAGAAAGGCCCCGATGAGCGGCGCGGCGGTCGGCTCAAAGGGCAGAAGACCGAAAAGATTGAAGACCGACGTCGGATCGGGCGCCGAGAGATCCTTGATCCACCAGATGAACGGCTCGTGACGGAGTTCGATCGTGACGAAAAGCGTCTTGTAGAGCGCGTAGAAAATCGGGATCTGGACGAGGACGGGAAGGCACCCCGCCAGCGGATTGATCTTCTCCCGCTGATAAAGCGCCATCATCTCCTGCTGGAGCTTCATCTTGTCTTCGCCGTATTTCGTTTTGAGTTCTTCGAGCTTGGGCTGCACTTTCTTCATCGCCGACATCGACTCGAACGCCTTGTTGGCGAGCGGAAAGAGAAGCGCCTTGACGACGAGCGTGAGGAGAAGAATGGCGACGCCCCAATTGCCGATATGATCGCCGAAGAAATCGAGAAGCCAGAAGATCGGCCGCGTCAGGAAGAAGAAATTGCCCCAGTCGACCGCCTTGTCGAGATCGCGAATGCCGAGCCCGCCCTTCTCGACCGGCGCTTCATAGGACCGCAGGATGTCGACGTCTTTCGCTCCGCCGAATAGATGCGAGGCGAGCTCGATCGTCTGGCCCGGCGCGACGGTGCGCTCGGCGAGCGTATAGTTGGCGCGGAAGATCGGCGCGGTCGCGGTTCCGACATTCTTCAGCGTCGCCTTGAATGACTGGTCCTGCGGCGGCGCGGCGGCGGCGAGCCAGTATTTGTTGGTGATGCCGACCCAGCCGCCCTCTCCCGCCGCCTCGTCGGTGCGTTTGACGGCGTTTTTGTATTTGCGTTCCAGCAATTGCTTGCCGACGACAGCGAGGGGGCCTTCGTGCAGGATCTGATATTTGCCGGCGTCGGTCGGAATGCCGCGCTGAACGACGAGGCCGTAGGGCGTCACCTTCGCGTCGGCGACGCCTTCGTTGCGCACGCTCTGTTTGACCGTGAACATGAAAGTGTCGTCTACGGAATAAATCTTCTCGAAGACGAGATCGCCGAGCCGAGCCGTCAACGTGACCGGCGTCTTGTCGGTGAGGACGGCGCCCGCCGGCGCCGCCCAGACAAGGCCCTCCGTCAGCCCGGCGCCTTCCTCTGATGACGCGACAAATCCCTGCTCGATATAATGGCCGTGTTCGGCTTCGCGCGGGGTCAGGAGGCGGATCAGCGGGCTCTCAGGATCGAGCGTCTCGCGATAATTCTTCAAGGAGAGATCGTCGATCCGCCCGCCGGAAAGATTGATCGAGCCTTTAAGGCTCGGCGTGTCGATCGCAATGCGCGCGGGGGCCTTGGCGAGCGCCGCCTCAACGCTCAGCGTCGCTTCGGCTTCGACGCCGGCAAGGTCGCTCGCCCCGCCCGGCGCAGCGGCCTCCCTAGCCTCGCGTTCGATCCGCTGCTGCTCGCGCAGCGCCTGGCGCTGCGGGCCGATGACAAGAGCGTCCCAGCCGATCAGGATGGCGGCGGTCAGCACGATGAAGAGAAGCGTATTGCGATCCATGAAGGTCTCTTGGGGGTCTCGCCGGCGGCGGCGTCACACGGGGTTGCGTCACGCCTATTTAGGAAGGGCGCTGAGCCTTAGAAGGGCGCGCTTCATATCGTCAAGGAGAAGCGCGAACTCGCGCGTCAGGGCGTCCGGCCGGGCGATGATGACATAATCATAGCCCGGAACGGCGTTTTCGGGGAAAACCCGGCGCGCTGCTTCCTTGAGCCGCCGCCGGATGCGGTTGCGGGCGACGGCCTTGCCGATCTTTTTCGTCACGGTGAAGCCGACGCGCGCGACGCCGAGCCCGTTGGGCGATGCGCCCCGGATCAGCAGGAACGACGCTGCGCCCGCCCGCGCGCCCTTCTGGGCGGTGAGAAAATCCGCGCGCTTTTTTATGATGGCGAGTTGCGGGGGAGCCGTATCCCGGCGGCGCCCCGAGTTTTCCACAGACCGCGGGCGGTCAGGCCGACAGCCGCTTGCGCCCCTTGGCGCGGCGGCGGGCGAGGACCTTCCGGCCGTTCTTGGTCGCAAGACGCGCGCGGAAGCCGTGGCGGCGCTTGCGGACGAGCTTGCTCGGTTGATAGGTCCGTTTCATGGCGGCTCTCGTGGAATCTCGCGGAATTTGGGCGGCAGGCCCCTAGCCCGCCGTGAGGGACGGGCTCATAGACGAGGGGCGCCGGATCGTCAAGATTGCGCCGGCCGTCGCCGCGGAGGCGTCCGGAGCGGCGGTTTCCCGATTTTGTGAGGCGGCGGCGCCGAATCGTCAAAAGCGTCCTAAAAAGCGTTCTGCTAGCCGGATCGCATCTTTCCCCGGTTTGGACCTCGAGAGGATCGCACGCCATGACGCAATCTCCCCCGCATCCCTCCGGGCCAACTTCCGCCGGTCGCCGTCCCGCAGGCCTCGCCCGCTTTCTCCCGCTCGGCGTCATCGCGCTCGCCGCGGTCGCGATCTTTGCGACGGGCGCCTACAAATACGTCTCGCTCGACACCCTTCGCGACAACCGCGCAGCGCTCGAGGCCTTCGTTCAGGAACGCCTTCTCCTCGCCGTCATCGCCTATGCGCTCGCCTACGTCGTCATGACGGCTCTCTCCCTCCCCGGCGCGACCTTGATGTCGCTTATCGGCGGATTCCTGTTCGGACCGCTTCTCGGCACCGCCGCCGTCGTCGTCGGCGCGACGATCGGCGCCGCGATCATCTTCACGGCGGCGAAGACCGCCTTCGGCGACGCCTTGAGGAGCCGCGCGGGACCCTTCGCGCGCAAGATGGAGGACGGATTCCGAAAGAACGCCTTCTCCTATCTCCTCCTCCTGCGCCTCATCCCGCTTTTCCCGTTTTTCATCGTCAACATCGCGCCGGCGCTTTTTAATGTCAGCCTGCGGACGTATTTTCTGGCGACGCTGATCGGGATCATTCCGGGCGCCTTCGCCTTCGTCAGCGCCGGCGCCGGCCTTGGCGCCGTCCTCGACAGCGGCGGCGAACTTCAACTATCGGGCCTCCTGACGCAGCCCGCGGTGTTGACGCCGATCATCGCCCTTTCCGTTCTCGCGATCCTGCCGATCGCGCTGAAAGCGCTCGGCGTCATTCCGGACTCAAAGAAGGAATCGCAGAATTGACCCGCCGCATCAGGGCCGACCTCTGCATCATCGGCGCGGGATCGGGCGGGCTCTCCGTCGCCGCAGGCGCCGCGCAGCTCGGCCGCAAGGTCGTCCTTATCGAGAAAGGCGAGATGGGCGGCGACTGTCTCAATTACGGCTGCGTTCCTTCAAAGGCGCTGATCGCCGCCGCCGCGCGCGCCGAAGCGATGCGCACCGCCGCGCCGTTCGGCGTCAAGAGCCATGAGCCCGAGGTCGATTTCGCCGCGGTGATGGATCACGTTCATTCCGTCATTGCGGCGATCGCGCCCAATGACAGCGAAGAGCGTTTCAAAGGTCTCGGCGTCGACGTCATCCGCGCGCATGGCTCATTCATTGGCCCGCGGACAGTCAAGGCGGGCGACGTCGAGATCGAAGCGAAACATTTCGTCATCGCGACCGGGTCTTCGCCCTTCGTTCCTCCGATCCCGGGGCTCGACGGCGTTCCCTATCTCACCAATGAGACGATATTCGAAAGTCGCGTGCGCCCTCAGCATCTCATCGTCATCGGCGGCGGGCCGATCGGCGTCGAGCTTGCGCAGGCGCACCGGCGATTGGGCGCAGCGGTGACCATCGTCGAGGCGGATTCAGTTCTCAATCGCGACGACGCGGAGGCGGCCGAAGTCGTCCGCCAACGGCTGGTCGAAGAAGGCCTCATCGTCAGGGAAAGAGCGAAGGTCGTCCGCGCCGACCTCGTCGGCGGCTCGCCGAGCCTGCGCCTTGAATCGGGAGAGACGGTCGAGGGTTCGCATCTTCTCATCGCCGTCGGGCGCCGGGCGAATTTCGACGGTCTCGGCCTTGAAGCCGCCGGGATCGAGCGCGAAGGCGGCAGGCTGAAACTCGATCCGCGCCTCAGGACGACGAATAAGCGCATCTACGCGATCGGCGACGCGGCCGGCGGGCTTCAGTTCACGCATGTCGCCGGCGATCATGCGTCAACGCTCATCCGCAACATCCTTTTCAAGATGCCGGCGAAACGCCGCGACGCGCTTAGCCCTCGCGTCACCTATTGCGACCCCGAACTTGCAAGCGTCGGCCTCAGCGAAGCCGAAGCGCGCAAAGACGGCGCCGCGGTCCGCACCGTCCGCTGGGAGTTCAAGGAGAACGACCGGGCGCAGGCGGAACGCGACACGCAAGGCTTCGTCAAGGCGATCGTCCGCAAGGACGGCCGCATCCTCGGCGCGACAATCGTCGGCGCCGGCGCCGGCGAACAAATCGGCCTCTGGTCCTTTGCGATCGCCAACGGCTTGAAGGCGAGCGCGCTCACGAGCTATATCGCGCCCTATCCGACGCGCGGCGAAGCGACGAAGCGGGCGGGCGGCGCCTTCTACACGCCGGCGCTCTTTTCCGATCGCACGCGGAAAATCGTCCGCCTGCTGGCGACATTCGATTAAGGCCCGGAGCGAGGCGGGCGCCATGGAGAAAGGACCGACGATCGCGCATCGGTTCCGGCGCTCGCTTTCCTCAAAGCTCCTTGCGCTGACGATCCTTTTTGTCCTCCTCGCAGAGATCGTCGTTCTCATCCCGTCAGTGTCGAAACAGCGCCTCGACTGGCTGAACGCGCGGCTTGAATCCGCCTATCTGGTCGGCCTCGCGCTCGATTCGCCCTATGGCGGAATGATCGAGCCCGAAGTCGCAGAGCAGCTCTTCGCGACGGCGAACATTCTCGGCGTGACGCTCGATCGCGAAGGCGCGCGCATGCTGATCATGACGCCGAAGCTCACCGCCGATCAGGCCCGCGTCATGCGCTTCGTCAATCTCAACTACGCCATGCCCCAGCAGCACGTCATGGACGCCTGGGCGACGATGCTTTCCGCGGGCGATCATTCGATCCGCATCGTCGGCAAGCCGAATTACGCAGCGGGCGGCGATGTCGACATGTTCGTCTCACAGGCCGCGCTCCGCCGCGACCTTCGCGAATACGCGCGCAATGTGCTTCTCTTGTCGCTTGTCATTTCGACCTTGACCGCCGCCTCCGTCTTCTGGTCGCTCAACCGGATGATCGTGCGGCCGGTCAGCCGCCTCACCCGCAACATGATGGCGTTTGAGCAGAACCCCGAAGATCATGCGACGCTTCTCGATCCGAGCCGCCGGCTTGACGAGATCGGCGTCGCCGAGCGCAGCCTCGCCTCGCTCGAGCGTAGAATGCAGTCGCTCCTCGGCGAACGCCGGCGGCTCGCCGCGCTCGGCGCCGGCATTTCAAAGATCAGTCATGACCTCCGCAACATCCTCGCCTCCGCGCAATTGATGTCGGACCGTCTCGCCAAGAGCGAAGACCCCCGCGTCAGGAAGCTCAGTCCGCGGCTGATTTCGGCGCTCGATCGCGCGATCGCGCTCTCGCGCGACACGCTGAGCTATGCGCGCATGGAGCCGGCGGCGCTGAAGATCGATAGCGTCGACCTTCAAAAGCTCGCCGCCGACGTCCTCGACGACAGCGCGTCGATGTCGGTTGAACTCGTCAATGACGTCGCAGAAGGATTTCGCGTCGACGCCGACCCGACCCAGCTTTACCGGGCCATCTTCAATCTTGTCCGCAACGCCGTCGAGGCGCTGACGCCCAGCGAAGAGGACGGCGCGGCGCCGAGAGCGGACGCCCGCGTGACCGTCAGCGCACGCGAAAATGCGAGCTCGATCGTCATCGAAATCGCGGACAATGGGCCCGGCATACCCGAAGCCGCCCGCCGCCATCTCTTCGAGCCTTTCAAGGGTTCGTTCAAGCCGGGCGGCAGCGGCCTTGGCGCCGCGATCGCGCAGGAAATCGCCCGCGCGCATGGCGGCGAACTGCGCCTTGCAAAAAGCGACGAGACCGGCGCCGCATTCGAGATCACGCTGCCCCGTCGCCCGGCGCCCGCCGCCGTCGCTCAATAAGCGCCGACGCCGCCGCTCGGCTCGCGCGGATCGGCGGCGCCAAGGAGCTTGCCGCCTTCCATCATCACTGTGTTGGTCCGCCCCATCGAACGCTGCTGCAGCGCGCGATCGGGGCCCCGCGAGAAGATGAAGCCGCGCTCTTCCATGATCCTGATCGCATCAACGGGAATTCCGGGCTCGGCGACGATCCGGTCCGGCTGCCACTGATGGTGCACTTTCGGCATCGCATTCGCCTGCATCGGATTCATCCCGAATTCGAGCATGTTAAGGACATTCTGCAGGACGATATTGATGATGGTCGAGCCGCCCGGCGTTCCGGTTGCGAGCACCGCCTTGCCGTCCTTGACGACAATCGTCGGCGTCATCGACGAGAGCGGGCGCTTTCGCGGTCCGATCTCGTTCGCTTCCCCGCCGATGAGGCCGAAGCCGTTCGGCGCGCCTGGCTTTGCGGAAAAATCGTCCATTTCATTGTTGAGGAGGAAGCCGGCGCCATCGACCGAATAACTGTTGCCGAAAATGAAATTGAGCGTCGTCGTCACGGAGACGGCGTTGCCGGCGGCGTCCATCACCGAAAAATGCGTCGTCTCCTCGCTTTCGGCGCGCGGACCAAGCCCTGGCGTCACGTCTTCCGAGCGGCGCGCGTGTTTCGGATCGATCTCGCTGCGGAGCTTTTGCGCGTAGGCGCCGTCAAGGAGCTTCTCGACCGGCACTTTGTAGAAGTCAGGATCGCCGAGATATTCCGACCGGTCCGCATAGGCGCGCCGCATCGCCTCGACAAGAAGTCCGAGATAGTCGGCGCTGTTATGGCCCATGGCGCGGAGATCATAGCCTTCAAGCACGTTCAGCATCTCGATGAGATGAACGCCGCCCGATGACGGCGGCGGCATCGACACGATTTCAAAACCGCGGAACTCGCCCTTGACAGGATCCCGCTCGACCGCGCGATAGGACTTAAGATCGTCATGCGTGATAAGGCCGCCATTCGCGCGCATTTCGGCGACGATGAGATCGGCGACAGGCCCTTCGTAGAATCCGGCCCCGCCCTTCGACGCGATCGCCTTCAAGGTCTTCGCAAGGTCTTTCTGGACGAGCGTCTCGCCTTGCGCGTAGGGCGCGCCGTTTCCTTTGAGGAAATAGCGCATGCTTGAGGGATCGCGTTGAAAGCGTTCTTTGTATTCGCCGAGCGCATCGGCGAGCGCCGGCGTCACCGGAATTCCCTTCTCGGCGAGGCGGATCGCCGGCGACAGCACGTCTTTGAGCGGCATTGTTCCGTATTTCTCGAGCGCCATCGTCAGTCCCATGACGGAGCCCGGAACGCCGGACGAGAGCGCGCTGAATCGCGCGCGCGCCGTGTCGACATCGCCGTCTTCGTCAAGAAACATGTCGCGCGTCGCCGCCGCCGGCGCCATTTCGCGATAGTCGATCGCAATAACCTCTTCTCGGTCGGCGAGCTTGATCAGCATGAAGCCGCCGCCGCCGAGATTGCCGGCCTGCGGATGGGTGACCGCGAGCGCAAAGCCGGTCGCGACAGCCGCGTCGACGACATTGCCGCCCTTCTTCAGAATGTCGCGGCCGACTTCCGCCGCGAGAAGGTCCTGCGCGACGACGGCGCCGTTCGCGGCTTTAACCGGATGAAAAAGCGATGGATAGGAGATCAGCGCGTTGGCGCCCGTCTCTTCCGGCGCCGGCTGCGCCGCGGCGCAGAGAGGCGCGCCCATCAATGCGAGCGAAATCGCAACGCGCTTTAGAATTTCGGCTGTCATCGTCCCTCACTGACCCGCTGTCGATCGACCATCGCAGACATCGCCCGCTGAAGCAAAATAACGGCGAATTCAAGGACTTTGCGGCGCCCGGCGGTTCAGTTTAACGTCTGCGCCGGCTTCAAGCGGGAATGTAAATCAAATGACAGGCGGGCGCGGCGCCAATAACGACATCACCGATGTGCCCGGCATCCGCGTCGGCCAGGCGGCGGATCAAAAGACGCGCACGGGCGTCACCGTCATCCTTCCCGACGCGCCGGCGATTGTCGCCGGCGACGTGCGCGGCGGAGGGCCCGGCACGCGCGAAACCGATCTTCTCGACCCTTCAACGCTCGTCGATCGCGCGGATGCGATCGTCCTTGCCGGCGGATCATCCTACGGGCTCGGCGCGGCGGACGGCGTCTGCGCCTTTCTCGGCGCGCGCGGCCGCGGCTTCCGTCTCGCGAACGTCGCGGGCGTTCCCCCCTCGCCGATCGTTCCGGCCGCAATTCTTTATGATCTCGCCAATGGCGGCGACAAGAACTGGGGCGAGACGCCGCCGTATGGGAGGCTTGGACGCGAGGCCTGCGCCGCGGCGAAAATCGGCGTTGCGCAAGGACGCGCGGGCGCAGGCTACGGCGCGCGCGCGGGCGCTGATCCCGGCGGCGTCGGTTCGGCGTCGTGGATGGCCGGCGACGGCCTCATCATTGGAGCGCTCGCCGCGGTGAACAGTTTCGGTTCGGTGAAAATGCCGGGTTCGGACATTTACTGGGCGGCGCCTTTCGAAATCGACGGCGAGTTCGGCGACGCAAGGCCCGCCGCGAACTCAGCGCCCGCCGCCGGTCTTCCGCCCGATACGAAACTCGCGGCGGCGAGAACCAGCACGACGATCGGCGTCGTCGCGGTCAATGCGAACCTGACGCAGGCTGAGGCGCGGCGGATCGCCATCATGGCGCAGGACGGCTACGCTCGCGCAATCCGGCCCGTCCACGGACCGACCGACGGCGACGTCGTCTTCGTGCTTGCAACGGGCGGCCGGCCTTGCGAAAGCCCGCTTGATCTGACGCGGATCGGTTCGATCGCTGCAGACTGCCTCGCGCGCGCCGTCGCAAAGGGCGTCTACGAGGCGATCCGCCAGGCGCGCTAAGTCTCCCTGCTCGCCGCTTGCAATCCGGCGGGCGATGCGGTTAAAGGCCCTTCCCGCGCCTCACCGCGCCGCGCACCCGTAGCTCAGCTGGATAGAGCACCAGACTACGAATCTGGGGGTCAGGAGTTCGAATCTCTTCGGGTGCGCCATTCCCGTACCAAACTGCGAACCGGCCCCGAGGCGGCGGCGACGTGCGCCAGGCTGTCGCTTGAGACGGCTTCCGCGAGCGCGTCTTTCAGTCCCGAGATGACTATCTCCGACCTGCCGACAACGATCTCGGATACGAAGACGCGGATGTAGCGCTTTTTGAGGTCGGCGGGCGCGTCTTCGAGAAGGCGCGTCAAGCGCATCGCGGCGATCTTCGCCTGATCGATCGTGATCGGTTTCAGCGCTTCTT
>JBMOOR010000066.1:0-11301 GCA_049324555.1 Pseudomonadota bacterium
GAGCCTCATCTGCGACAGCATGTCGGATCAGGGCGCGCCGACGCCGATCGCGCCGCGGCAGGTCTTGCGCAACGTCGTCAATCTCTATGCGGAGCAAGGCTGGACGCCGATCGTCGGTCCCGAAATCGAATTCTACTTCATTGATCGCTACAAGGACGTCATCCTCGAGCCGCGCGCGCCGGGCGGGCGGTCGGGACTTCCCGAATTCGGCCAGCATGTTTACAGCCTCGACGCCATCGACGAATTCGACAAGCTGTTCGAGGAACTCTATCAGTTCAGCGAAATCCAGCGCATCGACCTCGACACGCTCATTCACGAGGACGGCCCCTGCCAGTTTGAAGTCAATATCCGGCACAACGAGGCGATGAACGTCGCCGACCAGATGTTCCTGTTCAAGCGGCTGACGCGGCAGGTGGCGCTCCGTCACAACATGTTCGTGACGTTCATGGCGAAACCTTACGCAAATTGCAGCGGCAGTTCGATCCACCTCCACCAAAGCGTCATCGATTCGAAGACGAAGAAGAACATCTTCTCGGACGCCGACGGATCGGACAGCGAGCGCTTCCGCCATTTCATCGGCGGGCTTCAAACCTACCTTCCCGCGGCGATGCCGCTCCTCGCGCCGTATACGAACTCCTTCAACCGCTTCGAGGCGTTCATGAGCGCGCCGACGACGACGCATTGGAGCCGCGAGAACCGCACGGTGGGACTGCGCGTGCCGGCGTCGAGCCCCGACGCGCGCCGCGTCGAGAACCGGATTCCGGGCGCCGACATCAACCCCTATCTCGGGGTCGCAGCCTCTCTCGTCTGCGGTTTCATCGGAATGATGGAGCAGATTGAGCCGCGCGAGGAATATCTCGGCGAAGGCTATCAGGACCGCGAGCGCCTGCTGCCGAAATCGCTGATGGAAAGCGTCGACAACTTCTCGAAATCGGCCGCGCTTCGAAGGACGCTCGGCGAGAGTTTCGTCGACACCTATTGCAACATCAAGCGCGCCGAATATGAGCACCGTTCAAGCGTCCTGAGCCCGTGGGATGTGCGCTTCCTGATGACAAACGTGTAAGACGATCAGCAATCATTCTGAAACGGTCATGACAATCTCCAATTATACACGACATGTGCGCGAGACGGACAGCGCGCATCATCTTCATCCGTTCACGACGCATCGTGATTTGCGCGAGCACGGCCCCCGCGTCATCACGCATGCGGAAGGCGTCTACATCTATGACTCGGAAGGAAACAAGATACTCGACGGCATGGCGGGGCTGTGGTGCGTCCAGCTCGGCTACGGGGTCGAGGAACTGGCGCGCGTCGCCTATGACACCCTGAAGACGCTTTCCTATTACAATCTCTTCTTCCAGACGACGACGCCCTACGCCGCCGATCTTGCCGCGCTCGTCTCGACAAAGACGCCGAAGGGCCTCGATCAGATCCTCTTTTCATCGTCTGGTTCGGAAGCGAATGACAGCGCGCTGAAGCTCATCTGGTATTACTGGAATCTGATGGGCAAGCCGAACAAGAAGGCGATATTGAGCCGCAACCGCGCCTATCACGGATCAACTGTCGCCGGCGCGAGCCTTTCCGGTCTTCCCTTCATGCAGGGCATATTCGACCTGCCGCTGCCGCGCTTCCATCATTTCGGGCCGACGCCCTGTTTCTACCAGTATGGAGAACCCGGCGAGAGCGAGCGGGATTTCGCATTTCGCTGTGCGAAGGCGCTCGAAGACAAGTTCCTCGAACTCGGCCCGGAAAATGTCGCGGCCTTCGTCGGCGAGCCGGTCATGGGCGCCGGCGGGCTGATGACGCCGCCCGACGGCTACTGGCCGGAAGTCGAGCGCATCTGCCGCAAATACGACGTTCTTCTGTGGTCGGATGAAGTCATCTGCGGTTTCGGCCGCACAGGGGCGTGGTTCGGTTGCGACACCTACGGCTTCACGCCGGATATCATGACGATGGCGAAGGGCATGTCGAGCGGCTATCAGCCGATCTCGGCGGTCGCGCTCGGGGCTCGCATGAGCGCGCCGATCATCGCGTCGGACGCGGAAATGGCGCACGGATACACCTATTCCGGCCATCCGGTCGCCTGCGCCGTCGCCTCGCGCAATATCGAGCTGATGACGGAAAAAGGGCTCGTCGGCCCGCGGGGGCGTGCGGCGGCGAAGCGCTTTCAGGCTGAACTTGCGGCGCTTCAAGATCACCCGCTCGTCGGCGAGACGCGCGGCGTCGGCCTCCTCGGCGCGATCGAACTCGTCAAGAACCAGGCGACGCGAGAGCGCTATTCGACGTCCGGAAAGACGGGCGTTCTTTGCCGCACGCACTGTTTTGAAAGCGGCGTCGTCATGCGCGCGGTCGGCGAGACGATGTTTCTCTGTCCGCCGCTCGTCATCAGCGACGGCGAGATCGATGAGCTGTTCTCTCGCGTGCGCCGTGCGCTCGATCTTACGTGGCGCGATGTCAAAAACGGCTGATATGAACGACAAAGCCAATCTCGCCGACGCTGCACGGTCGTTTCTCAAGGCGTCGCCGAACACCAGATTCGTCGACGCCTTCGTCGCGGACCTGAATGGCGTCCTTCGCGGCAAGCGCCTGCCTGCGAAAAGCGCGATGAAGCTGTTTGAAAGCGGCCTTCGACTTCCGCGCTCCCTCATCGGCGTCGATGTCTGGGGAACTGATGTTTTCGATAACGGTCTCGTCGTCGACACCGGCGATCAGGATGGGCTCTGCCTTGCGCTTGCGCCGGGCCTTGCGCCTGTTCCCTGGGCGAAGGAGCCGACCGCGCAGGTCCTAATGATGATGGCGGAAGCTGATGGCGGGGCGTTCCTCGCCGATCCGCGCCAACTTCTTCTGGAGATGCAGCGCAAGCTTGCGGCACGGAGACTCTATCCCGTCGCGGCGGTCGAGCTTGAATTCTATCTTCTCTCCGGCGAGAGCGACGATCTCGGCCGGCCGCTGACGCCAAGTTCGAAGTTCAGCGGGCGGCGCGTCATCGACGGCCGCGTTTATGCGATGAGCGAGCTTGACGCATACGCCGACTTCTTCGCCGAACTCTACGCCGCCTGCGACGCCCAAGGGCTGCCGCTCGACACCGCCGTCATTGAAGCGGGCCCGAGCCAGTTCGAGGTCAATTTGAAGCATCAGGACGACATCGCGCGCGCGGGCGATCAGGCGGTGCTCCTCCGCCGTGCGATCAAGGGCGTCGCTGCAAGACACGGGCTCCTCGCCTCGTTCATGGCGAAGCCTTTCGGCGATCTCCCCGGGAACGGCATGCATGTTCACATGAGCGTGCTCGACGACAAAGGCGTCAACGCCTTCGACGGCGACGGCGACAAGGGCAACGCGCTCTTCATGAGCGCGATCGCCGGCCTCATTGCGACGGCGGCGGAGGCGATGATCTTTTTCGCGCCGCACTTGAATTCCTGGCGCCGCTTTCAGGAGTCATCTCATGCGCCGACGCGCGCAACCTGGGGGTATGAGAATCGGACGACCGCGATCCGCATTCCCGCCGATACGCCCGCCAATCGTCGGTTCGAGCATCGCATCGCCGGCGCCGACGCCAACCCTTATCTCGTTCTCGCCGCTCTTCTCGCCGGCGTCCTTCATGGCGTCGAGCGCGAGCTGACCCCGCCGGCGGCGCTCGAAGGAAACGCCTATAAGGCGGATGCGCCGCGCCTTGCGCTCGGGTGGAAAACCGCGCTTGATGCGTATGCGGACGGCAAGATTGTCGCCCCCCTGTTCGGCGAATTGCTGACGCGCGTTTTCACCGCGCAAAAACGCCAGGAGATGATGACCGCCGATCGGCGCGTCACCGATTTCGAATATGACAGCTATTTAGAGACGTTCTGACGTTCATGACTGGCGGCGGCGAACATGTGAGGTCGTGGTATGCGGCGACCGCGCAACCGGCGCCGGAGCGGGGGCCGCTTACCGGCGATCATGAGGCGGAAATCTGCATTGTCGGCGGCGGGTTTTCCGGCGTCGCCGCGGCGTTGACGCTCGCCGAGCGCGGGCGCGGCGTCATCCTGCTTGAATCGCATCGCATCGGCTGGGGCGCAACGGGGCGCAACGGCGGACAGGTTCTCCCCGGCTGGTCCGGCGAAGGCGAAATGATCCGCCAGCTCGGCGCACGCGCCGAGGAATTCCTGAGGCGGACGAAATATCGCGGCGCGGAAATCATCGAGGACTGGATAGCGCGCTACGCAATCGACTGCGACTACATCCGTGGCGCGGCGACCGTCGCCGTCAATAACAAGCAGATGCAGGCGCTCATCGCGGAGTTCGACGACACGAAGGCCTATGGCGAGGCGCAGAACCTTGAGCTCCTTGACGCGGAGGCGCTTCGCCGCCACGTCGCGACGGACGCCTATTGCGGCGGCCTCGTTGACCGGCGCGGCGCGCATTGCCACCCGCTCAATCTCTGCCTTGGCGAGGCGCGCGCGGCGGAAGAGATCGGCGTGCGGATTTTCGAAGGCTCCGCGGCGCGAGAAATCGCACGTGGCGATGCGCCCGTTGTTCACACGTCCGGCGGAAAAGTGAGGGCGAAGGCTGTCATTCTCGCCGGCAACGCCTACCACCGCCTCGAACAGTCGAAGCTCTCCGGCTATATGCTTCCCGCGCAGACTTTCATGATCGCGACCGAGCCCTTGGGCGCGCGCGCACGCGAAGTCCTCCCCGACAATCTTGCCATCTGCGACGCGAACTGGGTGCTCGATTATTTCCGCCGCTCGGCGGATGATCGTATCCTCTTCGGCGGACGCTGCACCTATTCCAATCGCGAGATCATCGATATCGAAGACTCGCTCCTCCCGCGCCTCAAGCGCATCCTGCCGCAGCTTTCGGACGCAAAGGTCGAATTCGCCTGGGGCGGCGCCATCGGCATCCCCTTAAACCGCGTGCCGCTTATCGGCGAGGCCGGCCGCAATGTTTTTTACGTGCAGGGTTATTCAGGCCACGGCGTCAACTGCAGCCATGTCGCGGCGGAAATTCTCGCCGATGCGATTGATGCGCGGCGTGAGGGCGTCTACCTTTTTGAGGCGGTGCGACACGTCCGTATTCCGGCGGCAGGCGTCGTCGGCAATCCGATGCTCGCGCTCGGCATGAGCTGGTTTCGCATGCGCGACGCGCTCGGAATTTAGCGGGGTCTCTTGCGGCCGCGCAGCCAGCGCTCCAGCATGCCGAGCCGGATGAGAATCTCGCCAAGCGCGATCACGATAATGACGCCGATGATCGTCGGCTTCTGGAGCCCTTCCTCCGGCACGTAGAGAAAGAGCGCGATCGCGAATGCGAGCGTGATTGCGCACATCGCCGCCAGAACGCAGGCGACGATCTTTCCGCCCGGCGCCCTGAACGGGCGCGGCGCGTCCGGGTCCTTGAAGCGAAGGCGCGCGAAGGCGATCGCAACGCCGATATAGGGCAGCATGATGATCGCGGCGCTGAACGAGAAAAGCGCCCAAAAGAGGTCGCTGTTCGACGTCGCAAGCCGTCCATAAAGAAGCAGCGCCGCCGTGCAGACGAGCCCCATCAGGATCGCGGCGCCGACCGGTCCGCCATGGCGCGGATGACGAATGGCGAAAAGGCTCGGCAATTCTCCCTCCGACGCCGCCTCGGCCGTCGCGCGGTTGCAGCCGATCGCCCAGGTCGCGCCGTTTGAAAAGAACGTATAGAGCGCCATCACGCCAAGCGCCGTCACGATCAGATCGCCGCCCGGAAATTCGGCGAAGAACAAGGTAAGCGTGTCGATGAGGCCTTCGACGATGTCGATTTCCGCCGCCGGGATCGCGGCGAGAATGCCGGCCGTCGCGAAGAAATAGAACGCGAGCACAAGAACCCCCGACATGAGGATGCTGACCGGCACGTCGCGGGCGGGCTTGCGGATTTCCCCGCTCGCCGCCGAGACGAGTTCAAAGCCCAGCATCCCGTAAACGATCGCGGGGACGTATTTCAGCCCTTCCTTCCACTCCGGCCGGAAAGATTGAGCGCTTAGCGGATTGGCGAATCCGTGCGTCTGCCCGTAGCGCCAGCCGACGATGATCAGTACGCCGAAGATGACCATCTTGAAGAGGGCGCCGAGATTGGGGACCCATTTGCCGATCCTCAATCCCAGTATGTCGAGGAGCGCCGTCAGCCAGCCAAGCGCGATGCCGACGCCGACCTGCTGGGCGATTGTCAGATCAAGATGGAAAAGACGCGCGAAAACGCCGGCGAAGAGGACGTAAATCGACGGCAGCCAGATCGCCGTGTTGACCCAATAGGCCCAGACCGCGCGCGCCGCCCAGTGACGGCCAAGCCCGCGGCGGATCCAGACATAGAGCCCTCCCTCCTCCGGATAGGCGGCGCCAAGCTCTGCGGTGATGAGGCCGATCGGCAGGAGGAAGAAACCGCCGAGGAAGAGCCACCAGAAAAGACTCGACGCGCCGATTGAAGCGGACGCCGCGAGCGTGTCGAGAAGGAGGATCGCCGAGACCGTAAAGAGGACGAGATCCCGGAGGCTGAGGACTTTCGGCAGGCTTCGTTGCGATGACATGCAGGCGTCGCGCGCCGCCCGTGACCCATGGGGCGGCATGCCCCTCTTTCATCAGTTCACTGGATTTTGCGCGTTCTGGCAACCGCCGGCGTCAGCGATGCCCGCTATTCCTCGACCGCCTCAAGCGCAAGGCCGCGCTCATGTTCCGATTCGATCGTCTCCGCGGCCTTGCGCAGCGCGGCGCGGATTTCGTCCGTCTCCGGCGCTTCTGACCGGATCGCCTCGATAGTGAGCCGACGCTCGTGATCGCTGTCGACGCCCTTGACGAGGTCGATGAGCGGGAGCCAGTGCGGCGAGGCGCCGTCGAGAGCGCTCGCAAAATTCTCGATAGCGAGGCGCCTGTCATGAGCCCCTTCGATCGCCCTGATCGCAGCAAGCGCCGCCGCGCCGACAGCGTCGCCCCTGACGCGCTCATCGGCCGCCTCTATGGCGAGGCGCAGTTCATGATCGCCGTCGATCGATTTCGCCGCGAGCCCAAGCGCGCGCGCCGCATCAGCATCGCCGACATTGGCGCTCTCAAGGAGCGTCGACACGGCGAGGCGAACCTCGTGATCGCCATCAATCTCGCTAATGAGCGCCGTTGCGACCGAGAAGTTGCGCTCGCTCGTTTCTTTTTCGGCGAGCTCCTCGACGATGAGGCGCAGTTCGTGATCGCCTTCGATCGTCTTCGCTGCATCGAGAATGTCGGCGATCGCCGCTTCGCCGAGCGAAGGCGACCCGAGCAGCGCCGAAAGCGCGACACGCTTGGCGTAATCGCTGTCGAGGCCCTTGACGCGCGCGGCGAGCGATCGCACGTCCGCGTCGGTCAAAGTCGCTGCGCCGGCAAGCGCTTCGATATAGGCGCCGGTCGAATGCGACCCGACAAGATGGCCGATTTCTTCAAGAACAAGATCCTTGCCGCCGGACGACATCATCGCCTTGACGCGGCTTTCCGCATTGACGCCCGACGAGCGCGCGAAGAGCTGCAAGAGGTCCGCCGCCGCGCGATCCGCCTCAGTCTTGTCCTGCGTCTTGTCGTCATCGAGCGGCGCGCTTGCGACGATCCCGCCGTCGGCGTTTTCAAAGACGGCCGTCCGCGTCTTTCCATTCTCAACGGACTTGATCTCAAGGCGCCCCTTCAATGCGGTCAGCGAACGCCCATCGGCCGCGAAGGAAAAGTCGCCCTTCCATTCGGCGGTGACATTGAGGCCCTTGTCCTTGAGATGGAAAGATCCGCTGTCGTCACCGCCTATATTGATTATGTGAACGCCGTCGCCGTCATGCTCGACGTCGGCGAAGCGCGGCGCGATGAGCGCGAAGGCGCCGGCCGCAAGCAGCGACAGTCCGGCGCCGACGCCGAATGCGGACAAATGACTGCGCATGCCGTCAATCCCTCAGTCGTTGCGGGTCCTGACACCTAGCAAATTCCGGCGCGGCGTCCAAACCGGGGATGCGACGAACCGAAGGCCTCAGACGACGAAGCCGACGATTTCCTTCACGTCCCGGATTGTCTCGTTCGCAATGACGGCTGCCCGCGCCGCGCCGTCGAGGAGGACGCCGCGAAGGTATTCGGGATCGGCCTCGAGCCGGCGCAGTTCCGCGCCGATCGGCGCGATCCTGTCGACGACAAGGTCGGCGAGCGCCGGCTTGAACTTGCCGAACCCCTCGCCGCCGAACTCGCGCAAAACGGACGCGTCGCTTCGGTCCGAAAGCGCCGCATAGATGCCGACGAGATTGGCGGCTTCGGGGCGCCCTTCGAGCCCGGCGGCTTCGCTCGGCAGGGGTTCCGGGTCCGTCTTCGCCTTCTTGATCTTTTTCGAAATTGCGTCGGCGTCGTCCGACAAATAGATCGTCGCCTGTTCGGAAGGATCGGACTTCGACATCTTCGCGTTCCCGTCGCGCAGGCTCATGATGCGCGCTCCCGGCCCCTTGATCAAAGGTTCAGGCAGCGGAAAGAAATCCGGCGTATCGAATTCGCGATTGAACTTGCCGGCGACGTCGCGCGACAGTTCAAGATGCTGTTTCTGGTCTTCGCCGACCGGGACGTGCGTCGCCTTGTAGACGAGGATGTCAGCCGCCTGCAGCACTGGATAGGTGTAGAGCCCGACGGATGCGCGTTCCTTGTCCTTGCCCGCCTTGTCCTTGAACTGCGTCATGCGATCAAGCCAGCCGAGGCGCGCGATGCAATTGAAGATCCACGCGAGTTCGGCGTGCGCATGGACCGCCGACTGATGGAAGATTGTCGCCCGCTTCGGATCGACGCCGGCGGCGAGGTAGGACGCAACGATATGATAAGTCTGCGCCCGGAGTTTTTTCGGATCCTGCCAGACCGTGATCGAATGCATGTCGGCGAGGAAATAATAGCAGTCATGCTTCGTCTGCAGATCGACGAATTTCCGGATCGCGCCGAGATAATTGCCGAGATGCATGCCGCCCGACGGCTGGATGCCCGATAGCACCCGCTCCGGGCCCTTATAGCCGGTCATGAGGCCTGTCCCTAAAAGCTCTTTCGGTTTCTGGAATAGGCCTTGTAGTCGCTGAGACGCACGCCGCCAAGGGCGACAAGCGCCGCCCCGTAAATGGCGGCGCCGCCCGATGCGATGAGGATGATCGCCGCCCAGTAGCGGTTGAAAAGGATGTCGGCGAGAGGCTCGGAATATTGGAGGGCGAGCCATACGGCGCCCGTCATCGCCGCCGTCGCCGCGAGAATGCGGGGGCCGCGGGAGAGCAGCCTTTCATCAGCGCGGAACTGGCCGCGGCGCCGGAGGTTCAACGCAAGCTGAAGGACTTGCAGCCAGGCGGCGAAGACGGTGGCGAAGGCGACCGCGAGAAAACCAAAGAACGGAAAGAGAATGAGCGCGAGCGCAGTATTGACGCCGATCGAAACGAGCGCGTAGTTCATCGGCGCGCGCGTATCTTCCCGCGCGAAAAACGCCGGCGCGAAAATCCGCTGCCAGACAAAGGCGGGAAGGCCCCAGCCGTAAATCGCAAGCGCCCAGCCGGTCCATTTCACGTCTTCGTCAGTGAAGGCGGAACTGCGCCCGCCGAACAGCGAGAGCGCATCGGTCGCAAAGCCGATAAAGAGCGCATCGCAGATCGGCGCCGCCATCACGATGAACGCGGCGGCGGCCGGCAGTGTCAGCACGGCCGAGAGTTCAAGCGAGCGGTTGATCGCATGCATCGCGCCTTTTTCGTCGCCCTCCTTCACCCTTCGCGACAGCATCGGCAAGAGAACGACGCCGAGCGCCGTTCCGACGACGGCGAGCGGCAATTGATAAAGCTGATCGGCGTTCATCAGCCATGAAACCGCGCCCGGCTCCTGCGAGGCGATGTTGGTGCCGATGATGATGTTGATCTGCGTCGCGCCCGCCGAGAGAAACCCCGGCGCGCCGAGGACGAGGAGGCGCCTGACGCCGGGCGTGAAACGCGGCCGGCGCCATTTGAGGAGATAGCCCTGGCGCTTGGCGCCCCAGACGAGCAGCCACAATTGCAAAAATCCGCTGATCGCCGTCGCCCAGGCGAGCGCCTCGCCCGTCACGTGAATTTCCTCGCCCGCATAAAGGATGATCGCGCCGATCTGGCAGAAGTTCAGGAGCAGCGGCGCGCCCGCATAAGCCATGAACTTGTCGAGCGAATTGAGGACGCCGGACAAGAGCCCGACAAGCGACATGCAGGCGAGATAGGGAAACATGATCCGGAGATAGAACGTCGTCAGATCGAATTTTTCCGGATCGTCGGCAAAGCCCGACGCAATGAGATGGACGAAGAGCGGCGCTGCAATTTCGACGACGACGGTGAAGGCGAGAAGGATGAAGAGAAGCCCCGCCATCACCTCCTCGGCGAACAGTTTGGCGGCAGTCTTGTCCTCCGCGATCAGCTTGCCCTGGAATAGCGGAACGAACGCCGCCTGAAACGCGCCCTCCGCGAAGAGGCGCCGGAACATGTTCGGAAGACGGAACGCCGCCCAGAACGCGTCGGCGACCGGATTGCCCCCTGCGCCGATGACGCCGGCGATCAGGACCTGGCGCGCAAAGCCGAGAACCCGGCTCGCCATGGTCATGCCGCTGACCGTCGCCAGGGCCTTGAAGAGATTGCCGCTCATGGGCCTCACGCTTTAGAGGCGAATCTTGTTGAAAAGCCGGCGGACATTCCGCCGGATTGATGACCCCGCCGTTAACGCAATTCGCCCTATCCGCAAAATCGGGCGCCTCAGACCGCCGCCTTCAGCGCAGGCCTTGCGCCTTCGCCGAGAACCGCTGCAAGTCGTCTCTCGATCGATTGCTGCAATCGCTTGTCGTCGATTTTCTCTCCGTCGATCGTCTGCAGATAGAACGTGTCGACAGCGCGCTCGCCATAGGTCGCGATATGCGCCGAGCGGATGGCGACGCCGAGTTCCGAAAGCGCCGAGGTGAGGCTGTAGAGAAGTCCCGGACGGTCGCGGCCCTCCGCTTCGACGACAAGCGCTTCGTCGGACGCGTTCGCATCGAACCGCACGACGGGGGGCACGCTGAATATCGCGCGGCGGTCCCCGATCCGTCGTCCGAGCGCCGGCGCTTCGACAGGCTTTTCGCGCGCGGCCGACAAAAGCGCGCCGTGCAGCGAACGCACAAAACCGGCGAGCGCTTCCGCATTCCGGCCTTCAGGCGGCTGGATGGTGAAAACGTCGATGACCTTTCCATCGTCGAGGGTCAGCGCGTGAACGCTCCTGACGTTGCCGCCGGCGCCGGCGATGACGCCGGCGAGATCGGCGAAGAGGCCTGCGCGGTCGTCCGCGTAGACGATCGCCTCGACGTCTTCATCGC
>JBMOOR010000066.1:11311-26254 GCA_049324555.1 Pseudomonadota bacterium
CGACGCCGCATCTCTCCGCGCTTCGCGCAAGGTCTGCGACGCGCATGAAGGTCTCAGGATCGATGAGCGCGAGCGTTGCGTCGGAAAGGCGACGCATGAACGCGGCGCGTTCCGCCTTCGGCCAGTCGGCGAGCGCGGTTTCGGCTTCTTTCCGCGTCTTTTCCGCGCGCTCTTCCATCCACGCCGCAAGCGCCTCATCGCCGCCGTCGAGAAAGGCGCGCGCGCCGAAATAGAGCGCGGAGATCTGCTTGCGGGTCCATTCGTCCCACGCGGTTTCGCTGACCGCGCGCAAATGGCATACAGTCAGGACAAGGAGCATTTCGAGCCGATCGGCGCCGCCGACGGCGGCGGCGAATTCGGCGATCGCCCGCGCCTCGCCGAGATTTCGCCGGTGTGCGGCGTGCGCCATGAAGAGCGGGCGCGCAGCGCACCAGGCGATGACGCCTGCATCTTTCTCGCTCGCGCCGAGCCGCCGTGCGACGCGCCCGACAAGCGCCTCAGCTTCTTCGACAGTGTGTTCCTTCAACGACCAGCCGGCCTGATGGAGAAGAACGCAGAGGTAAAACGGGTCCGGCGACGGACTGCGCTCGAGGATTGCGCTCGCGATCGGATGCTCATCGATAAGCGCGCCGGTCCTGATTTTCGTCAACACCCCGATCGACTGGAAGACATGCTCTTCAAGCGAAAACCGACGGTAAAGGCCGTATTCGATGCGCCCTGTGATCTGACCGAACGAGGGGATATATTTCCCAAGGAGCCCTGTTTCCGACATCACCCGCAAAAGCTTGATCGGATCTTTCGCTGTCGAGACGGCCGCGAGAAAGAGTTTCGCGATGACGGGATCTCGGCGCACCTCGGTCGTCACCGAGACCGCATGCTTCGAGACAAGATCAAGCGCATCGGGGTGAAAATCGATTTCCGGCTTTCTGGCGAAGGCGCGGAAATACCGGAACAGATCGACGGGATTTTTCGCGGCGGCGCTTGCGCTCGCGAAATCGAGCCGCCCGTTCTTCAGCCGCAGATTGATTTTTTCTCCCGCCTCGTCGCTCTGCAACGCTTTTGGAAGCGGCAGCGGCGCGCGATCGAGCAGCTTGGCGTTTTCTTCCTCGAGGCGCGCCCAGAAAATCCGCGTCAGGCGTCCGATCTCCATCGTGGTGACGAAATAATGCTTCATCATGCGTTCAGCAGCCGACATGCCGGCGCGATCGGCGTAGCCTAGTTTTTCCGCGAGCGCCGGCTGGATGTCGAATGTCAGCCTTTCGTCGGCGCGCCCGCGCAGTTCATGAAGACGCACGCGCACCGACAGTAGAAACCTCTCGGCCCGCTTCAGCGATTCGGCGTCGTCCGGGCGGAAAATTGCCCCGCGCTTCGGCGCATCGGTGATCGCCCGCCCGTAAAGCGCGCGATAGATCCAGCCAATGACGTGAATGTCCCTCAGGCCGCCTTTTCCCTCCTTGAGATCGGGCTCCGAGAGGTAACGCGACTGGTTTGAGCTGTCGTGCCGCTCTTCCTGCTCAATGCGCTTCGCCTTCACGAACTTCGATTTCGTCCGCCAGCGGAGGAGATCGAACTTCGAGGCGAAATCCTTGAACAGCCTCTCATCGCCGAAAAGAAAGCGCGCATCGAGAAAGGCCGTCATCGCGGTCATTTCTTTTTCGGCGAGCCTGACCGCCGACGAGGGTGTGTGGACGCCCTGCCCGACGACGAGCCCTGCATCCCACAGGGGGTAAAGGATCGCGTTGACGACCGCTTTCAGCGTTTCCTCAGCGACGCCGGAATGAAGGATCAGGAGATCGATGTCTGAATAGGGCGCAAGCTGCCCGCGGCCATAGCCCCCAGTCGCCGCGACGGCGAGTTTCGCCTTCGGCGGGAGGGACGACAGCGCCTCCCCGCCGATCGTCTTCAGCGCTTCATCCATGATCTGCGCGCGTTTGGCGACGATGACATCGCCGCGCGCATATTGTTCGAGCACGGCGCGTTGCGATTCAGCGAGCGCTTTCTTCAGCGCAGCGCCAACGGCGCCGAAACTCTGCCCCGACCGCTCCTGTTCCGCAGCCGCTTCCAGTCGAGCGCCGACAGCGCCAGCCTTGAGGATGCTTTCGCTCAATCGCCACGCCCGATCAGTTTTTTGCTTCGCCGCACGCCCGATTCCTCAGTGTTGCATCGCAGCAAATCAATCAGGTTCCATCAATGATTTCAATCGGTAGATCGCATCGAGCGCCTGCTTCGGCGAAAGCGCGTCGGGTTCGATCGCAGCGAGCGCGGCGCGCAAGAGATCCTCCTTCTCCGGAGCCTCTTCATCTGGCGCCGAGGCGAATAACGGCAGGTCCTCAACAACGCCCGACCGCCGCCGCTCGCTTTCAAGCCGTTTGAGGAGTTCGTTCGCCCGGGCGATGACTTCTCGAGGCAGGCCCGCAAGGCGCGCCACCGCGACGCCGTAAGACCGGTCCGCCGGTCCTTTCGCGACTTCATGCAGGAAGACGACGTCGCCCTTGAATTCCTTCACCCGCATTGACACGTTTTCAAGTCGCGGCAGCGATTCTGCGAGCGCGGTAAGTTCGTGATAATGCGTTGCAAAGAGGCCGCGGCAGCGGTTCTTGTCGTGCAGGCATTCAACCGCCGCCCAAGCGATCGAGAGACCGTCGAAGGTCGAGGTGCCGCGCCCGATCTCGTCGAGCACGACGAGCGAGCGCTCTGTCGCCTGATTGAGGATCGCCGCCGTCTCGATCATCTCGACCATGAAGGTCGACCGCCCGCGCGCGATGTCGTCGGCTGCGCCGACGCGGGAGAAGACGCGATCGGCGACGCCGAAATGCGCGCTTGCCGCCGGAACGAATCCGCCGGCCTGCGCAAGGATGGCGATCAGCGCGTTTTGCCGCAGGAAGGTTGATTTCCCCGCCATGTTGGGACCGGTGACCAGCCACAGACGCGCAGTCCGCTCATCGCCAAGCCGGCAGTCGTTCGCGATGAAGGCGGGCGCGCCCGCACGCCGCCCGGCGGCTTCCACAACCGGATGACGGCCGCCCTTGATGTCGAAAGCGAGGCTGTCGTCGATCCGTGGACGGACATAATTTTGCTCCGACGCAAGCTGCGCGAAGGACTGCGCGACGTCGATCGCAGCGATTGCATCAGCCGCGGCGGCGATTTCTTCGCTCCGGGCGATGATTTGCGTCGACAGATCTGCGAACAGGTCAAGCTCTCGCGCCAGCGCCTCGTCGCGCGCGCGGGCGATCCGCGCGTCGAGACCGGCAAGCTCGCCCGTCGTGAAGCGGATGGCGCTGGCGAGCGTCTGGCGATGGATGAACGAGGCCGATTGCGGGCCGGAAAGGAGGATGTCGCCGGACGAGGGCGGCGTCTCGATGAAATAGCCGAGCACGTTGTTGTGGCGGATCTTGAGGCTCTTGACGCCTGTCGCCTCGCGATACTGCGCTTCAAGGCCCGCGATGACGCGGCGGGATTCATCGCGCAGCGCAACCGCCGCGTCGAGGCCGGCGTCGAAGCCTTTGGCGATGTAGCCGCCGTCGCGCGCAAGAAGAGGCGGATCGTCAACCAGCGCTTCCTTCAAAAGCTGGATGAGCGTTGAGAATCCGGCGCCGTTTCGCGCTTCGAACGCGATTGACGCCTCTTTAAGCTCCGCGGGGAGTTCGCATCTGGAAAGAAGCGCCGCCATCGACCGCGCGGCGAGAAGGCCGTCGCGAATGGCGGCGAGATCGCGCGGACCGCCGCGTCCCAATGCAAGCCGTGACAGCGAGCGCGCAATGTCCGGCGCAGATTTCAGCGCCGCGAGGATATCGGCCGCAAGCCGCGATTCTTCTGCAAAGAGACCGACGGCGTCGAGCCGGCGGTCGATCGCTGCGGGGTTCGTCAGCGGCGCCGAGAGCCGCCTTGCGAGAAGGCGCGCGCCGGCGCCCGTCGCCGTGCGATCGACCGCGGCGAGGAGCGATCCTTCGCGCGCGCCCGACTGCGCCTTCAGAAGTTCGAGCGAAGCGCGCGTCGCTTCATCGATCAGCATGGCTCCGCCGGCTTCGGCCCGCCGCGGCGGGCGGAGAGCCGGCATTCGCCCCGCCTGCGTCAGTTCGACATAGGAAAGCAGCCCGGAAAGCGCCGCGCTGTCTGCGCGCGAGAATTCGCAGAAGGCGTCGAGCGCAGCGACATTGAACGCCGCGCGAAGCCGCCGCTCGCCGCTCCGCGAGTCAAATGTTGAGGGCGCCTGCAATGTCAGCCGCGTCGTGCGTTTCACCGTGTCGAGATTGGCGCGCCAGGAAGCCGGCGGTTCATTGAGATCGGGAACGACAAGTTCCGCGAAGGGGAGCGAGGCGAAATCAACGGCGAAAGTTTCCGCGCTCGTTGCGCGCACGGTCAATTCCCCGGTTGAAATATCAACAGCAGCAAGCGCCGCCTCCCCGCCGTCTCCAAGAATTGAAAGCGCGCCGAGGAAATTGCTTTCCGCGGCGTCAAGGAGCGCTTCCTCCGTGATCGTGCCCGGCGTGACGACGCGCACGATTTCGCGCTTGACGATGGATTTCGACCCGCGCTTCTTCGCCTCTGCGGGGTCCTCCGTCTGTTCGCAGATCGCAACCGAGAACCCTGCGCGAATGAGGCGCGCCAGATAAGTCTCATAGGCATGATAGGGAACGCCGCACATTGGAATGTCGGCGCCCGCGTGCCTGCCGCGCCGTGTCAGCGTTATGTCGAGCGCGGCGGAGGCCTTTGTCGCATCGTCAAAAAAGAGCTCGTAGAAATCGCCCATGCGGTAGAAGAGCAACGCTTCGCCGGCGCGTGCGCGAATGTCGAGATACTGCGCCATCATCGGCGTCGCATCCGCCAGAGAGTCGTTGGCGGCGGGCGGCGAAGTCGGCGTCGGCGGCGAAAAGGCGTCCATGAGGCCGAAGAGCGGTTGAGCGATAGTCTCGCGTCGTCTAGCGGAATCTCGCGCCTGAGTCGAAGGCGCCGATTCAAGGCTTGCGGCGGCGCGAAAATTGGTGACGATGCCCGCCGATGCCGCCCCGCCCCGCCCCGATTCTCGAAACGACGATCGATCTTGGCGATCGGACCCTGCCGCTCACGGCGCGCGTCAATCGCCGCGCGCGACGCCTTATCGTGACGGTCGATGCGATATCCGGCCGGGTTATCGTGACGGCGCCGTCGAATCGCGCGCTCCCTGAAGCCGTCGATTTCGCCAAAACGCGCGCGCGATGGATTCGCCGGCAATTGACGGAAAGCGACGGCGCAAAGCCCTTCGGCAGCGGGCTTGTCTTTCCTCTGCGCGGCGCGCCGGTATCGGTCGTCAATGAAGGCGGGCCGCGCGGCGCGGTGCGGCTTGTCGGCGATCGTCTCATCGCCGGGGGCGAGGAAGCGCATCTCAATCGCCGGATCACGGACTGGCTTAAGAGCGAAGCGCGCCGAGCCCTGACCGAGCGCGCCGACCATTTTGCTACGAGACTTGGAAAGAGACGCGGGCCGATCACGATCCGTGATACGCGCTCGCGCTGGGGATCATGTGCGCGCAACGGCGCACTTTCGTTTTCCTGGCGGCTCATCCTGACGCCGCCTGAAATTCTCGACTATGTCGCCGCGCATGAATGTGCGCATCTTGTCCATCTCAATCATTCGCCCGCTTACTGGCGCGTGTTGAAGGGCCTCGGCGTCGACGCGCGCGCGGCGCGCGACTGGTTCTCGACGAACGGCTCAGCGCTCTACGCCTATGGCGCAGAACGGGCGGCCTGATCTTCAGCCGTGCGGGGCTTCAATCGATGCGGATGAGGGAATGGCCGGCGCCGCCGGGGCGATGATCGGCGCCGTTTTCGGCGGGCGGGCGATGAGCGCGCGTTCCATGATTTCCCGCCACAGGATAGCAGGCGGGCCGCCGCCCGTAATCTCGCCCATCGGCCGATTATCGTCGCGGCCGACCCAGACGACGCACACAAGTCCGCCCGCATGACCGGCGAACCACGCATCGCGATTTTCCTGTGTCGTGCCGGTCTTGCCATAGGCGCGATAGCGCGACAGCCGCGCCGCTTTTCCGGTTCCCCAATCGGCGACAGCCGCAAGCATGGCGTTCATCTGAGCGATCGACCGTGGCGATGCCGCCGCATCGATATATTTTTCCTTGCGCGCATAGACAGGATCGCCGTCGCTGAGATCGATCCGCTCGACGGCGTGCGGGTCGACCCGGTAGCCGCCATTGGCGAAGGGCGCATAGGCGCCGGCGAGTTCGAGCGGCGTCATCGCATCGACGCCGAGCGCGAGCGCGGGCCCCTGCGTCAGTGCGCCCATGAACCCCATCCGCCGCACCGTCAGACGCACGGCGCCGCGTCCGGTCGTTTCCTGCACGCGAACCGTTGCGCCGTTCAGCGAACGCGCCAGCGCCTCGGTCATTGTGACCTCGCCGAAATATTGGCCCTTGTAGTTCTTCGGCGCCCATTTGCCGACGGCGACTGGCGCATCCGTGACGATGTCGAGCGGGTCGGCGCCCATTTCGAGGGCGGCGAGGAAGACGAAGGGCTTGAACGCCGAACCCGGCTGGCGATGCGCATGCGCTGCGCGATTGAACTGGCTGACGCGATAGTCTCGCCCCCCCGCCATCGCCTTGACGCGCCCCTCTCCGTCGATAATGACGGCGGCGATCTCGATCGACGGATCAAGGCGGCTCATGGCCGCGCCGGCGAGGGCGCCCATCTCGAGCGCATCCTGAAGGGCCGGATCGAAAGCCGTCCGGATCGTCAGGTCGGCGTCGACGCCTTGCGCGGCATTCCTCGCTTCTGCGAGCGCGAAATCAACGAAATACGGCGCGCCCGCAAACTGAGAGGCGCCGATGCGGACCGGCGATCGGTAGGCGTTTTCGGCCTGCTCGCGGGTGATGAACCCTGCATCCAGCATGGCGTCGACGACGCGCCGCGCGCGCTGCCCGGCGTCGACCGGATTCCTGTCGGGCGCGTAATGCGACGGCGCCTTAAGAAGGCCTGCGAGGACCGCCGATTCGGAAAGGCTGAGCCTCGCCGCCGGCTTGCTGAAATAGCGGCGGCTCGCGGCGTCAATTCCATAAGCGCCGGCGCCGAAATAGACGCGATTGAGATAAAGCGTCAGGATTTCGTCCTTGGTGAATTTCTGCTCGAGCCACAGCGCCAGAAAAAATTCCTGGATCTTTCGCTTGTAAGTGCGGTCCGATGTCAGAAACAGGTTTTTGGCGAGCTGCTGCGTCAAGGTCGAGCCGCCCTGACGCACTTCGCCTTCCTTGACGTTGACGAACGCTGCGCGCGCGAGCGAGAGCGGGTTGACGCCGACATGGTGGTAGAAATTGCGGTCCTCGACGGCGAGGACAGCGCGCGGCGCATAAGGCGGAAGCTCGGCGAGGCGGACCGGAGCGCCGAAGCTTTGTCCGTGTACGGCGATCGGCGAGCCGTCGGCTGCAATAAGCGTCAGTCGCGGCGCCGCGTTCGCCCGCCAGAGACCGTCCGTATCCGGCAGATCGCGCGTGAAATGAACAACGATTGCAGCAAGCGCGATCGCGCCTGCAAAGAGATAGAAGCCGGCGTCGGCGAAATGGCGGATAAGCCGCGCGCCGACGGTCGCAGCCCCGCTGCGACGACGCTTTCGGCGCGACGAGGCGCCGCGACGGGGCGCCAGGAAAGACGCCCGGCGCGCAGCCTTTCGCCGTTTCTTTGACGTCGCGACCATCGCCTGAACCCTCCCGCCGCCAGGGTTAACGAACAATGAATGGGGTCAAACGTCAGCTTGTAAGCGCCTGCAATGCGGGCGTAATCTCGCTGTCCGGGTAAAAAAGGGGCCGCCCCTCGTGCTGATTTCAATGGCGAAGCCGCCGTCGCCGGTCCGCGACGCGAAAGAAGCGGCGATCATTGAAGCCGCCCGCGCGACATTCCTTGCGCACGGCTATGACGCCGCCAGCATGGACCAGATCGCACTCGCCGCCAGCGTCTCGAAGCGCACGGTCTACAATCGCTTCCGCTCGAAAGAAGAGCTTTTCGCGGCGGCGATCGAAGAGACCTGCCGGAGCATTCTGCCCGTCGACATCGCCGCAATCGAAGCGAGCCTTTCGACCGAAGAGTTTGTGCGGGCGATGGCGCGCGCTTTCCTCGAAGGCATTCTTGAGCCCGAGGCCCTCGCGCTGCGCCGGATCGCGGCGTTCGAAGCCGGGCGCAATCCCTCGCTTGGCAGGTCCTATCTTGAACATGGCCCCGCCTATATGGCCGCCGCCTTCGCGCCGATCCTCGAACGGACGGCCAAGCGGGAAGGAATCAGGATCGACGATGTTGAGACTGCGATCTATCAGCTCGGCGCGCTGATCTCCGAACCATTGTATACGGAGGTCTTGCTCGGCGCCGTCCCGAAGGATTTGAGCGCCGCAATCGATCGCCAGATCGAACAGGGCGTCAAGGCGTTCTGGCGCATTTACGGCGACCAGAGCGGGTTGCAATCAAATTGATCTGCCTGTTGTAACCGAACTCTCAGGCCGCGCATCCCGGCGAAAGCCGGGACCCAGAACCAGATCCGCGGCGGATCCCGGCTTTCGCCGGGATGAGCGGAAGTGGAGGCAAATGTTTCGATTCAATTTGAATGCAAACGACTCTCGTGTCCCGCATCCGAAGTTCGCATCATATGTCGCGAGTTTCGAACGAACTTCGGATTCGATAAGGACACTAGCAAAATCATACGCCTGGTGCGGCTTACGGATTTGAAATTCGCTGCCGGGACTCGCAAATATTGCAGGGCGAATTTCAAATCCGCCGCACTAGCGCGGCGTGTGCAAAAGCGCGCGCGTTCGACGCGCCGCGTCTTGCTTGCGCAAAATCGCCGCGCAACTCAAAGACCAGATCGAGCGCCTTGATTCTAAATCAAAGCGCGAAGCTCAAGATCATCGCGCATCGCTCCGCAACCAGTCGGCTTGCGCGGGAAATCGCAGTGCCAGACGTTAAAAAAACCGGCGCAGCTTTCGCTGCGCCGGTTTCGGTAATAATCGCCGTATCGCTTACTGGAAGCTGATGACAACTTCCGTGCGGCGGTTCAGCGGCTCGCGGACGCCATCTTCCGTCGGCTTCGCCGGGCGATCTTCGCCGAAGGATTCCATGCGGATCTTGTCCGCCGAAATGCCGTTGGCGACGAGCGCTTCGCGGACAACCCCAGCCCGGCGCTCGGAAAGCGCCTGGTTGTAGGCCGAGCCGCCCGAACGGTCAGCGTGACCGGAGACGACGACCGCATCGACATCGTTGGCGAGCGCGCGCGCAGCGGCTTCCTTGATAAGGTTCGACGCTTCCGGCGTCAGGTTCGATTTGTCATAGTCGAAATAGACGATGACATTGATCGGCTCGAGATTCGCGCCGGTGTCTTCCTGGAGCTGCGGCGGACATTCGGCCGAGACCGGAACGCTCGATCCGTCCCAGCAGTCCTTGTACTGAGGAGCGGCGGCCGCCGGCGCGCCGAAGTTCCAGCGCAGACCTGCGAACAGGCTGTGCGAATTGTATTCCTGTTCGAACGTCGTCGCCGTCCCCGCGAGCGTTCCCGAAAAATCCGGGTCGAGCGTCGCGAAATAGCGGTAGGAAAGGTCAAGCGCGAGGCCTTCAGCAAGTTCAAAAGCAAGGCCGGCGATGCCCTGATAGGCGAATTCCCAGGACTTGTCGTTGACCGAGAGAGAGCCGAAGCCGCCCGAGAAGCTCGGATCAGCGCCCGCATAGCTCGCCTTCAGACGCGCCATGCCGGCGCCGAGACCGACATAGGGCGTCACTTTGCTGTCGCTCTTGAAGTCCTTGATGAGGTTGAACATGAAGGCCATCGACTGGATGTCGCCGTCGACGGTGCTTTCATTCCAGCCGGTGAAATTGATGCCATCGCCGGGAAGGTGGCGAAGATCGTTCTGGCGGTAGCTGAATTCGAATTCCTTGCGCCAGCCGTTCGCGCCTTCATGGCCAAGCGCCGTATAGACGCCGATGCCGTTCTCGTAATCGGCCTCGCTGTCGAACGCGAGCGGCGGACCGGCCGATTCGAAATCACGGTCCGGTCCGACATAGGACAGGCCCGCGCCGATGGCGCCGTAAACGCCTTGATAGGCGTGGGCGGCCGGGGCGAGCGCAAGCGTCGCAGCGGCGGCGAACAGGGCAGTTTTGAGCTTCATGAAGTCCCCTCCTCAGGTGAAACGATCGAGCCCGCCGCGCGGGGTGCGAGGCTTGCTTAAGGCCAGTCTCCTACTCAATTTAGGCTATCGTTAACAGTCCTATTTAACCAACAATTACTGGATTGGCGAGATCGGCTGGCGGTTGTTGCTCCGGCGCATCGCAAACCGTAAAAGTTCACAAAAGCTTAACTGAATTTCCGCAGCGCAAAATTCGTGGGACGGCTTCCCGCCCGGCGATCTGCAAAAATTTTCAACCCCATTGCGGCGACGAGCGGCCGGCGTTAGCCTGCTCGCCGACGGTGCCTCCCGGAAGGGAGGAGAATAGGGAACGCGGCGAAAATCCGCGGCTGTGCCCGCAACTGTAAGCGGCGAGCGCCCCCTCAAGCCACTGGCCGAGAGGCCGGGAAGGCGGGAGAGCGCAGCGACCCGCAAAGCCAGGAGACCTGCCGTCGACGTCGTCCTTTTTCCGGCCGGGACGAGCCGGGAAATGCGGGTTTCCGTCGCGGCGACATCCTTCAACCTCTGGATGGAGTCGCCGGATATGATCCGCCTACGAATTATCGCCTCGCCTGTCGCCGGTCTTGCTGCGCTCCCTTGCGCATCCCTCGCTCAATCGCCCGCCGAGGCGCCGCAATCCCAAGAAGCGGCGCCCGTCGAGGTGATCTACTCTTACGGACGCCGCGAACGCGCCGCTGAAGACGTCGGCTCCGCCGCGAGCGTCATTTCCGCCGACGATATCGACGCCAACCAGTTCGCGTTCGTCGCCGACGCGCTGAAACTTGCTCCCGGCGTTTCGATCGCCCGCAACGGCGGCGCCGGCGGTCTTGCAAGCGCACGCATTCGCGGCTCGTCGAGCGGCCAGACCCTCGTCGTCATCGACGGCGTCGTCGTCAATGACCCGTCGGCGCCGCAGGGCGGATTCAATTTCGCCAATCTTGATGTCGCCGATATCGACCGGATCGAAGTGCTGAGAGGTCCGCAGAGCATCATTTACGGCGCCGATGCGATCGGCGGCGTCATCGCGATCAGGACGAAGCGGAGCGGTCCATCCCTTTCCGCCTATGCGGAAGGCGGATCGCGCGGAACGGCGCGTAGCGGGGCGACCTGGTTCGGCGAACGCGGCGAGGCGTTCGCCCGGGCGACGATTTCCGGCGCGACCTCCGACGGCCTGTCGCGTGCGAGCAGCGGAACCGAAGCTGACGGCTATCGGACGCTCGCCGCATCCTTGACCGCGGGAACCGAGATTGGAAACGGCGCTGCGTTGACGCTGTTTGCGCGAGGAAGCGATTCGCGCGCCGAGATCGACGGCTTTCCGCCGCCTTTCTTTCTATTGGGCGACACCGAGGAAACCGAGGATGCGACGGACTATTCGTTCTCGGCGCGGCTGACGCACGGGGGCTTCGACCGTACGAGCGGCGATGGCGTTTCGGGCGCGTTGTCGGCCTCTTACAGCGGCGTTGACCGCGCAAACGCCGATCTCGGCATCGAGACATTCGCCGCAACGGGCGATCGCCTTTCCGCCGATTACGTCCTCGCCGCGCCGCTCTCCCCGTTCATGACGATCGAGGCCGGCGGCGAGGCCGAACGCACCCAGGCGAAAGTCTCCGGCGTCGACGAATCTGCAACCGCCGGCGCCGTCTTTGCGCTTCTCGAGGCCTCGCTCGGCGAACGGCTCACGCTTTCCGCCGGCGCACGCCGCGACGAGTTCTCGAACTTCGACGGGGCGACGACAACGCGCGTCGCCGCCGCATGGACGATCGGCGAGCGAACACGGGTTCACGCAAGCTGGGGCGAGGGCTTTCGCGCACCGACCCTCTTCGAGCTCAATTTCGATCAGTTCGGCGCCGTTCCAAATCCGGACCTTCGGCCTGAACGCGCGAGCGGCTTCGACATCGGCATCGACCGTGACGCCGGACCTCTCCATTTCGCCGCGACCTTCTTTCGCCAGCGCGTCAGGGACCAGATCGACTTCGATTTCGCAGGAGCCGGCTATTTCAACATCGATCGCGTGAAGAGCAAGGGCGCGGAACTTGAAATCGGCGCGCAATTGGGGACTCGCGCATCGGCCCATGTCGTCTATTCATTCATCGATGCGGAGGACGCCCTCACCGGGGCCGCGGTTCTGCGCACGCCGCGGCATAGCGGAACAATCGCCCTCGCCTTTGCGCCGACGGATCGCTTCTCCCTCTCCGCTTCGGCGATCTTCAACGGCCGCGAGGCGGACTTCCCGGCGCCCAATGACTCCTTCACGCGGCTCGACCTTCGCGCCGCGTATTCGCTTTCGGACGCAATCGAGCTTTACGCGCGCGTCGAGAACGCGACCGATACGGATTATGAGGACGTGTCGGGGTATCAGGAGCCCGGAGCCTCTGCGTTCGCCGGCGTCAGGGTGCGCCGATGGTAGGGGTGCTCCTCTTTCTCGCGCTCACAGGGCCACGCGTTCTGTCTGCGGACTATTGCGCCGATCAGTTCGCGCTCGCCCTCGCCGACCGCGGCCAGATCGCCGCGCTTTCAGTCGACGCGGAGAAGGATTTTTCCTATCTCCGCGACCAAGCCGCCGGCCTTCGCCAGACGCGGGCGGAAGCGGAGGCGGCGGTCGCCTCCAGAGCCGATGTTGTTTTGCGTTTCTGGGGCGGCGACGCGGCGCGTTTCGAAAGATTGGGGCTTGCGATCGTGACGCTCGATTACGCCGCTGATTTCGAAGGCGTCAAAGCGAACATTCGCAAGACCGCAATCGCGCTCGGCCAAATCTATCGCGGCGAGGCGCTCATCGACGAGACCGATCGTCGCCTCGCCGTTCTCGCGGCGCGGGGGGCGGCGCATCAATCGGCGCTCTATGTGACGCCCGGCGGCGTCACCGCCGGCAAGGGGACGATGATCGACGCAATCCTCAATGCGGCGGGCGTTGGCAATGTCGCGGCCGAGCAGGGGCTCTCCTACTGGCCGGCGCTGTCCGCCGAGGCGCTGATCGCCGATCCGCCGGAATTCATCGTCACGGGATTTTTCTCGTCAGGAAGCGAGCGCGTCAATCACTGGTCGGCGACGCGCCATCCGGCGCTGAAGAATACGCTCGGCGGGACGGCGCGCATTGATCTTCCCGCGGACGTTCTCGCCTGCCCGGCCTGGTTCTCGCTCGACGCCGCCGAGGCGATCCGCGATCGCGTCGACGCGATGAAGGCCGGCTCGCATGAGTGACGCGCGCACCCTATCGCCGGCGATTGCGCTTGCCGCGGCGAGCATCGGCGTTCTCGTCGCGTCATGCCTCGTCGGACCTGCCGGGTTATCCGCCGCCGAGGCGCTCAGCGCCCTTTTCGACGACAGCCGCGCCGGGATCATCGTCCGGGAAATAAGACTGCCGCGCGCGCTTGCGGCCTTTGCGGCGGGCGCAGCGCTCGGCGCCGCCGGCGCGGCGATGCAGGGGCTTTTGCGCAACCCGCTCGCCGATCCCGGCGTTCTCGGCGTTTCATCGACGGCGGCGCTCGGGGCCGTCATCGCCATTTATTTCAATCTCTCAGCGGCGGCGACCTTTGCGACCCCGATCAGCGCGATCGCCTTCTCGCTTGTCGCGACCGCGCTCCTTCATGCTTTCGGCGCGGGCCGCCTGTCGCCGGCGCGGCTCATTCTCGTCGGCGTCGGCCTCTCATCCTTTGCAGGCGCTCTCATCGCGCTTGTGATGAACCTTGCGCCGAACCCGTTCATTCTTTCCGATCTCGTCAACTGGCTCTTCGGCGCTGTGACCAACAGGAATTTCAACGACCTTGCGCTCGCCGCGCCTTTCATGGCGGCGGGACTGGCGCTCGTCCTTCTCTCAGCGCCCGGACTGACGGCGCTGACGCTCGGCGAGGAAGCGGCGGCGGCGATCGGCGCCGACATCGCCCGCACGCGCGCGCTCGCGATCGGCGGCGCTGCGCTGATGACCGGCGCCTCGGTTTCGCTCGCTGGCGCGATCGGTTTCGTCGGCATTGTCGCGCCGCATCTCGCCCGCCCGTTTGTCGGTCACGATCCGGGGCGCTCGATTCTGCCGGCCGCTTTCATCGGCGGCGCGATCCTTTCCGCCGCCGATCTCACGATCCGTCTCCTGCCGTTCGATCAGGAATTAAAACTCGGCGTCGCGGCGGCGCTCATCGGCGCGCCGGCCTTCATCGCTGTCGCCGCCCGCACGCAGAGGATCGCGCGATGACGCTCGTCGTTGAAAATCTCACGATCCGGCGCGGCGAGGCCATTCTCGTTGACGGCGTCAGCTTTTGCGCAGCGAGGGGAGAGTTCATCGGCGTCGTTGGACCCAACGGCGCCGGGAAATCGACCTTGCTGCGCGCGCTCGCCGGGCTCGATCGTTCCGCATCGGGATCAGTGACGATCGGCGGGATCCCGATCGGTTCGATGACCCCTGCCGGCCGGGCGCGCGCGCGGGCCTATCTGCCGCAGATTCGCGAGACGAACTGGGCGATGACGGCGGAAGCCGTCGTGGGCCTTGGCCGCTTCGCCTATGGCGCGCCGCATCGGCTCGGCCCGGCGGACCGCGCCGCGGTCGAGCGGGCGCTCGTCGCGACGGATTCAACATCGTTTCGGCGCCGGGTCGCATCGACCCTCTCCGGCGGCGAAGAGGCGCGCATCCATCTTGCCCGGGCGCTCGCGGCGGAAGCGCCGATCCTCATCGCCGACGAGCCGACGGCGGCGCTTGATCTCAAACACGCTCTCTCGATCATTTCGACTTTGCGCACGCAGGCGGACGGAGGCGGGCTCGTCATCGCCGCGCTCCATGATCTCGACCTCGCCCGGCGCCATTGCACGCGGATCATCGCCCTCGATCGGGGGCG
>JBMOOR010000067.1:0-5838 GCA_049324555.1 Pseudomonadota bacterium
TGCTGCGCCCGCCGCTGCGAGCCGGCCGCCAGAGCCGCGCCGCAGCTCTGATCGTCCGCGCGGCGGGGAAAAGCGCGAGAGGGTCAAAGGCTTCGGCGCCGATATCCCGGCGTTCATGGCGCGTTAATCCGAGGCTCTTCAACTTTGGGTTGAATTCCTTGCGCGGTTAGCCGTTCCTTTACGTGCGGTCGTTAGGGTCGGCTCCGCTGGCGATAAGGCCGGCGGGGCGCCAACCGATTGCCATGACCGAAAGCGTCGAAGACACTCATCGAATCGCGGACCGGGCGCTCGCCGCCCTGAAGAGCGCCAACCTTCCGGCGACGCCGAAGAACATCGAACTCTGGTACTTGCTGGTCGAAGGGCGCTCGCCCGCGCTCGCGCGCGACGTTCAACGCCTCAGCCAGCCCGATGGGACCTTCCGGCAATCGGACGCAGACGCTCTCTATGACGCACATATCGTGAGGCAGGGCCTTTCGCGCGATGTGATCGACCTTGTCCAGCGATTTGAAGACGAGATGATCAAGATCGCCGACGCGGTCGAAACGAGCGGCGCAAGCGCGTCGGGCGCGGCCGACAAGCTCCGCTTCCTGTCGACGGAGATCAAACGCTCCGCCGCGGACAATCCGGCGATCGGCGCGCTGATGGACGGCGTGCTGTCCGTCGCCAAATCAGTCCGCGAAGCGAATGAACGCCTTGAAAAGCAGCTCGCAAATTCGTCCAGCGAGGTCGATACGCTTCGCCGGAATATCGAGCACATCCAGCAGGAAGCGATGCTCGATCCCTTAACCGGCGTTAAGAACCGCAAGACGTTCGATCTCGAAATCGAGCGCCTCATCATCGAGTCGAAAGAGGGCGGCGAGCCGTTAGCGCTCGTCATGGCGGATGTCGATCATTTCAAGAAGTTCAACGACAAGTGGGGTCACCAGACCGGCGATCACGTGCTGCGCCTCGTCGCCGACGTCATGAACGCCAACATCAAGGGCCAGGACGTGCTCGCTCGCTATGGCGGCGAGGAATTTGCGATCATCCTTCCCGGCACTTCGCTCTCCAATGCGGTCATGCTTGCAAACCGCATCCGCATCGCCGTCGAATCGCGCCGCCTCAAGAAACGGCGGACGGACGAGGATCTCGGTCTCATCACACTGTCGATGGGCGTGGCGCTCCTACAGTGGAACGACACGATCGAGACGCTGGTCGAGCGCGCCGACAAGTGCCTCTACGCCGCCAAGCGCGGCGGGCGCAATCTGGTCGTCGACGAAACCGCGCCGGAAAGAGCCGACGCGGCGAGCAGCGCCGCCTAGAACGTCGGGCGAAAAACCCGTTCCCGCTTTTTTCGCATTGCGCTCCAAGAGCGGCGTACGCTCTTACGATCCTTCGCGTCCGTAGACGGATCGATAGGAACTCATGAAATTTGCGAGAAACTGCTCGCGATCGACGTCGCCCATCGTGCGGATGAGGTCCGCTTCCGCCGAGCCTTCAAGGCGGAGCGAGGCTTCCATGGCGAAGGCGCGATAGCCGGCGCGATCACCGGCGAGGAGGAACGCCGTCGCCGCGCGCACAGCCGCGGTTCGATCCTCGTTCGACGTCAGCGCCCGCGTCCCCGCGACATAAGATGAATAATCCGCCGCAGCGTCCGGCCAGGCGCGGCGCGCCCAATTGATTTCGGCGCGCAGGAGGAGATCGCCGGCTGTAGGCGCCGCAGAAAGGAGTGCGAGCGCACGGTCCGCCTCGCCGTTCGCAGCGAGCGCCTTTGCTTCAAGACGCCGGCGGCGCTGAACATCCTTCTCCGAGAGCCCCGCGATCCGCGTCGAACGCAGGACGCGCAGCGCTTCGGCGGGGTTTCGTGCGAGCAGGTGCAAATCGGCGAGATCGGCGGCGACGATCGAGCGTTCCGCGCCGCGAAGGCGCCTGAAGACCTGATGATCGAGCAATTGCGCCGCTTGCTCATAAAGGCCGAGCGCTTCGAGTTTACTTGAGACTTCATGGATGAGACGGTCGCCTTCATGGCCCGGCGGCGCAAATTCGACATTCTCGAAAAAGAGCCTCGCCGCATCTTTGGGATGAAGGCCGCTTTCATCCGCGAAGAGCGTCGGCAGCATGGCGGCGATCGCATCCTGCGCCGCGATGGCGTCGTCGGAACGCGGAAACCGGTCGACGACAATCTTCAACGCCCTGAAACCGCGATCATAGTCGGCGCCGTCGAGGCGCAGGCGGCCAAGCGCCATTTGCATATCGCGTTCGAATGCGCCGCCGCGCCATTCGAGCGACAGGGCTTCGATAACGCCGATCTCTCGCTCTCGCTCCGCAATCGCAACGCGCGCGCGCATCGACCACTCGTCGGCGCCGCTCGCCGCAGCGCTCCTGAATGCGCCTGCGGCCTTCAATGCGTCGCCGCGCGCTAAATGAATCCTCGCCTGAAGAAACCGCCGGCGGCTCTCGGACCTTGAATCTCCCGCCGCCTTCAGCGCCGCTTCGGCGTCGTCAGTCGCGCCTGTTTCGATCAGCGCTTCCGCCCTTGAGAGGAAATAGTCGCTTCTGAGATTTGTCGAGCCGTCGATCGGAGGCGCCTTTTCAAACGCATCGCGCGCCTCGTCATAGGCGCCGAGCCGGACGAGCGCCATCGCCGCAAGCGGGTTGTTCGCACCGGGTGCGCCCGCAAGAGCGATGACGCGCTCATATCGGCCCATGCGATAGTCGCACTCCGCTTCGAGCGCGCGAGCGGTCTTGTCCCGCTCCTCGCCCAGCCGTTCGAGCGCAGCGCACGCTTCGACCCACAATTCATGCGCCATGTAGAAGCGCGCAAGAGCGACAACGGCCGCAGCCTCCCCGGTGGACGCGGCGGCGAGGTATTTTTCTTCCGTCGCTTCGAAGCCTTCGTTCACCGCCTCCGCCATCAGCGTCGCGCGATCGAAGCCTGCAGTCGCAGTCGAGTGTGCGCCGATCGCGCTTGCTGAAATAAACGCAGCGATGAGCGCGCAGGCTCGCATCATTGGACCTCTTTCGGCGCGGGCGCGGGCGCCGCTTCGCGGTTCGCGAGCGCAATCGTCAACGCCTTCGCTTTTTCCGGCGCCATTTCCGCAAGAACGCCTGCAAGCGCCTGCGTCCTCATGCCGGCCGCAACCGGAATGAGGATGTCGTCGTCGAGGACTTCAAAAATGCGGGCGGCATCGCGCGCCTTCATCCGCTCATAAGCGTTCGACAGAACGCCGATTTCATCGCGCCGCTCCCTCGCGCGATCGGTCTCAGCAAGCGCCAGCGCGGCCTTTTCCTCCCTCAATGCGTTGAGGGCGCTTTCAAGCCGCAACTCCGCCGCTTCGATGAGGCTTTCGCGCGTATCGAGATCGGCCTCGCGCGCATCGAGTTCGCTGTTGCGCGCCGCGAGCTGTTCGAGCAGTCGGTCCGACGTCTCGCTCCGCCGCTCCGAGGCCGGCGTCAGCGGGATCGGGGCGGCGGCGACAGTTTCTTCCGCGCCCGCTTGTGAGAAACTGACCCAGAGACCCGCCGCTTTCAGCGACGCAAGCGCAAAAAGCGCAGTCATGATGACGGGCGTCAGCCGAGCCTTGCGTGTGCGGAATATGTTTCTCACGCCGCCCTCTTTCCTTTTCGCTCGGCGCCGATCGTCCTGACGTCCCTGACGGCGCCTTCGATCCGCTCCGCAATCCGCTCGCCCGCCGATGTCATCACGGAGAGTTCGGTGATGAGCGCCGCGGCGCGCGTCGCGGCTGCATGAAGGTCGGCGCCTTTTGCAAGCCCGCCCGCTTCGAGTCTCTTGAGCGCCGCGTCTGCGCGGCTCGCCGCCGCGTCAAAGGTAAGAAGCGCTGTCTTCAGCTCCTCTTGCGCCGCGACGAGGGCGTTGAGACGGCGATGAATGGCCAATCCGCCGGCCCCGCCGAGGATTAAAAGCGCGACCAGCGCGCCGTCGAGCAGGAGGCTTGCATTCACGCCGCATTCTCCAGATCGCGCATCAGTCCGTCGGCGTTGATTGGGGCGTCGAGCTTGACGGCGACCGTCTCGCCGAGACGGCCGACGCGTCCTTTTGCGACCGCCGCCGATCCTGACCTCAGTTCAACCCGCGCGTCCGCATTCGTCGAAAAGGTGACGGTGTCGCCGGGTCGGATCTTCCCAATCTCCGCAATCGTCATGATGCGATCGGCGAGAACGGCGCGAAGATCGACGCCCGCCGCTGTGACACCCTGCTTGAGCCGGCGTCGCCAGATTTCATCCGCCGCGCCCGACTCGCCGATGAAGTCGCGCGACAAAAGCTCGCGCACCGGCTCGATCGTCGCGTGCGGGGCGAGAATCATCGCCTTCGAGGTGAAATCGTCGATCCGTACCCTGAACTTCGCAAGCGCGCAGACGCTCGCGTCCTGCGCGATGGCGGCAAAGCGCGGCGTCGTCTCGACACGATCGAGCGTGAACCCCGCGGCCCGGACAGGCGCGAAGGCCTCGTCAAGATCCTCCGTCATCATCGCCAGCATCCGCCCTGCAAGTCCAAGCTCGATCGCCGTCAGCGCGCGCTGGTCGAGCCCTGCCGAGACGCCGCGCCGGCCGCCGAGCAGAAGATCGACAACGCCATGAACGAGCGCGCCGTCCGCCGCGAGCAGCGCATAGCCGTCGAGACCCTTGGCGTGAACGACGCCGATGACGCCCGACGACGTCTGGGTTTGAATGAAATCGCTGAAGCGCGTTGAAGAGACATTGTCGAGCGTCACTTCGACATTCTCGTTGGTCAGCTGCCGGAGGCTCGTCGACATGAGGCGAGCCGTCCGGTCGAATACGACATCGAGCATGGGCAGCCGGCGATGTGAAACCAGCGCCGAATTGATGAGCGCTTTAAGGCCGGAGCGATCCGCCCCCTCCTCCGCGCTGAAATCGAAGCCGAGAAGGTCCGACAGAGGCGAGGCTTCGCGCCAGACGACTTCATCGGGATCGGCGCCGGGTTTTTGGGTGTGCAAGTGCGACGCTCCTACTGAATGATGATGGTTTCGATGATGATGTCCTCCGCCGCGCCTGGCGTCAGCGGAACCCTTGCGCGCTTCAGCATTTCGGCCTTGACGCGCGCCATCGCTTCGCTGCCCTCGAAATCCTCGGGCGACAATTCGCGCAGAAAGAAGGAGATGCGTTCCTCAATGAGCGGCTCTTTGCCTTTTATTTCGGCGAGCGCTGCTCCATCGCGCGCGACAATCTTCACCGAAAGTTTGAGGAACGAAATCCGTCCCGTCGCATCCGGCGCAAGATCGGTCAGGAATTCCTGCGACGGCGCGTAGTACTTCCCGTCTGCGGCTGCGGAGAGTCCAGGAAGGTCGTAATGCGGAAACTCGACCGCCCCCGTCCTCACCGCGGTCGTCGACACCGCCAGCATGAACGTCACCGCCAGCAGGAAAAGGACGATGTGCTTGCCGGGCGTCCTGACGCGCGCAGGCGCCGACGCGAACTCGGCGCCCGGAACCGCTTTATGGACCGACAAACTCATGATGACGCCGCCTCGCGCCCTTCTTCGACTGATCCGTTGTCGGAAATCACGGTTAAGGGAGGGTTAGGGCGACGCTTCTTGCCCGGCAAATTTTTCCGGCGAGACCGCCAGCCTGCGCCGCCTCCATTGATTCTTTTGGGGTTTTCGCTGGCACGGCCGTTGCCTCTCGTGAGACGCCGCATTTTGTCCGTTAACGGAAGATTAATCGATGGAAAACGCCATCACCGCCGGTCTCGCCAAGCAGATCGTGCTGGCGCGCGCGCTCGAAACGACAGCGAACAACGTCGCCAATCAGACGACCTCAGGCTTCAAGTCGGATCATATCGCCTTCCGGGAATATCTCGTGACGATCGACGCCGAGACGA
>JBMOOR010000067.1:5848-25899 GCA_049324555.1 Pseudomonadota bacterium
CGTCGATCCTGACACCTACACCGATTTTAGCGCCGGCGGGCTTGAGCAGAGCTATCGCGATCTCGATTTCGCGATTGACGGCGATGGATTTTTCGCCGTCGAGACCGCCGCAGGCGTGCGCTACACGCGCGACGGGCGCTTTTCCGTTAACGCCTTCGGCGAACTCGTGACGCGCGAGGGCGCATCGGTGCTCGATTCCGGCGGCTCGCCCATCCTCATCGACCCGGAAGCGGGGCCGGTGCTTGCAACGCCCGACGGCGAGTTGCAGCAAAATGCGACGCCGATCGCCGCGCTCGGCGTTTTCCGCTTTGACGATCTCCGCCAGCTCCGCAAAGCGGGCGACAATCTCTTCGCCGCGAACAATGAGCCGTCGGCCGCCCTCTCGCCGCGCGTTCGCCAGGGCTTCATCGAGACGTCGAATGTCAATCCGGTCGCCTCGATGACCGACATGATCGAGATCATGCGCGCCTATGAACAGGCGGCGCGCCTTACGGAAACTGCAAGCGAACTCGAACGCCAGGCGATCGAAACGCTCGGACAGACGAATTAGGCCGGAGAGAGCAACCCATGAAGTCCCTTAGCATCGCAGCGACCGGCATGCTGGCGCAGCAGCGCAATGTCGAAGTCATTTCCAACAACATCGCGAACCTCAACACGGTCGGCTACAAGCGTCAGCGCGCGGAGTTTCAGGATCTCCTCTACCAGACGATCGAGCGCGCGGGCGCCCTATCGTCGGCGACCGGCACGACCGTGCCGAACGGCATCCAGATCGGCGCTGGCGTCAAGACGGGCTCGGTCTACCGCATCGCCGAGCAGGGCGCCGTCACCTCGACCGGCAATGATTTCGATCTCGCCGTGTCGGGCCGCGGCCTTTTCCGCGTCGAGCTTCCCGATGGCCGTGAGGCCTACACGCGCGCGGGAAACTTCGCGATCTCGTCCGACGGGCGCGTCGTCACCGAGGACGGCTATGAAGTCCTTCCGGGCGTCACGCTTCCCGAAGACATTGTCGACGTGTCGATTTCCGAAGACGGCGTCGTCGAGGCGCGCGTCGCGGGCGATCAGAACCTTCGCGAGATCGGACGCCTCGACCTCGCAGTCTTCTTCAATGAAAGCGGGCTCGAGGCGATCGGCGACAACCTCCTCCTTGAAACGTCGGCGTCGGGCGAACCCGTCATCGGCAATCCGGGCGATCCGGGTTTTGGAACGATCCTTCAGGGCTATCTTGAAAACGCCAATGTCGATCCGGTGCAGGAGATCACGACGCTGATCGCGGCGCAGCGCGCCTATGAAATGAATGCGCGCGTCATCGAGACATCGGACGAGATGCTGCAAACAAACGCCAATCTGAGACAATAAATGAACAAGCCGGCTGAATTGCGCACGATAAATGCCCCTCTCCCGCTTGCGAGAGAAGGGTTAGGGATGAGGGGGCGTCAACAAACCATGCTCTTACGATCCCTCACCCCCGGCCCCTCTCCCGCAAGCGGGAGAGGGACGAAGCGCGCGCGTCTTCCCGGCATTCTCGCCTATGTCGCAACGGCGATGTGGCTGCTCCAGCTTGCAATCTCGCCGGCGGACGCGGCGGGGAGCGTAGCCTCGCGCGTCTTCGACCATCTCGACGAAATCAGCGCCGCGCTGATCGAGAAGGGCGCACCGGCGAATGCGAAGATTGCGCTGGCCGAGCCCGGCGCAATTGTCGCCGTTGAAGCGGACGAGGCGCTCTCCTTCGACAGCGTCAGCTACAATAGAGCGACCGGCCGTTTCCTGATGCGCACGATTGCGAGCGAAGGATCGCCCGCGATCGCCGTCGCCGGAATTGCGACCGCGAGCGTTATGCTGCCGGTTCCCGCGCGCACGATCGCTCGCGGTGAAATCATCGAAGAAACCGATATCGACTGGATCGAGATTGCTGACGCGCGCGGCGGCTTTTTTGTCGACGACGCCGACCTCATCATCGGCAAGCTGGCGCGACGCCCTCTCGCCGCCGGCGCGCCGCTTCGCAAAGCCGATCTCCAGTCGCCGACGCTCATCAAGCGGGGCGAAACCGCGACGATCATTCTCGAAGCGCCGGGACTAAGGCTCACCCAGGCCGGCGTTGCGCTCGCCAACGGCGGCGCAGGCGACCTCATCGCCTTCCGCAACATCAACAGCGATCGCGAGATCAAGGCCGTCGTCGCCGCGAAGGGCGTCGCCAAGTCGCCGTTCCGGTCCGCAACGAGTCTCGCTTCATTGGAAGAGTGATATGAAAAGAACCCGCATCCTTCTCATCGCACTCGCCCTCGCCGCCGCAAACGGCTGCGCGGCCGGCGGGCGCATCAAGAACATCGGCAAGGCGCCGGACCTCTCGCCGACTGAGGATCCCTCGCATCTTTTCGGCGGGCGCGCGATCGCCATGCCGATGCCGGCGGCGTCCTCCGAAGTCGCCAACGCCAACTCGCTGTGGAAGGCCGGCTCGCGCAGTTTCTTCAAGGATCAGCGCGCGCGCCGCCTCGGCGACATCGTGACGGTCGTCATCGACATCAACGACAGGGCGCGGCTCGACAACACGACTGAAAGAACGCGCGACAACGGCGAAACGGCGGAGCTGCCGGCCTTCGGCGGCTTCGAGCAGACGCTCGTCGATCTCCTCCCCAGCGGCGCCAATGCAGCGCAGCTTGTCGATCTCTCCTCTGGCTCGACGGTGCGCGGGGAAGGCAGCGTCGATCGACGCGAGGACGTCGAACTCATTGTCGCCGCCGTCGTCACCGAAGTCCTGCCGAACGGCAATCTCGTCGTCGCCGGCAAGCAGGAAGTGCGCGTCAACAACGAAGTGCGCGAATTGACCGTCACCGGCGTCATCCGTCCAGAGGACATTTCCAACGCCAACCGCATCAACCACACGCAGATCGCCGAAGCGCGCATTTCCTATGGCGGGCGCGGGCAACTCACCGACGTGCAGCAAGCGCGCTACGGCCAACAGCTTTACGACATCATCTTCCCGTTCTGATTCTTCCTTCCGCTCCTCCGTTTACAGGGGAGCTGTCGCGAAGCGACTGAGGGGGCGTGCTCCATCCGCGAGGACAACCCGCGCGGAGAGGGCCCCCTCAGTCACGCTGCGCGTGACAGCTCCCCTGTAAACGGGGGAGCGGAAGACCCCCAAAATCTCCCGCAAGTTCCGGGTGTCGCGGCGCCTCCAATGCGCTATTTTCGCCTCATGCAGGAAACGCTCTTTTCTCTCTTCGACACCGCCATCGGGCGATGCGCTATTCTCTGGCGCGAGAAGCGATTGACGGGCGTCCTTCTGCCCTCGGCGAATGACGAAGCGATGCGAAAGGCGATAACGCGCCGCAGCGCGGATGCGATCGAATGCGCGACGCCCGCTTTCGTCCAATCTGCAATCGATGGAATCAGAATGCTTTGCAACGGCGAGCCCGCGGCGTTCGACATCAGTTCGCTCGACCGCGACGCCATCGAGCCCTTCGCCAATCGCGTCTATGACATCCTCCTGCGCGTGCCGACGGGCGAAACGACGACCTACGGCGCGATCGCTTCGGCGCTCGGCGACAAGACATTGTCGCGCGCGGTCGGCGCGGCCCTCGGCGCCAATCCATTCCCCATCATCATCCCTTGCCATCGCGTGACGGCGGCGGGCGGCAAGATGGGCGGCTTCTCGGCGCCCGGCGGCGCCGCCGCAAAACGCCGCCTCCTCGACATCGAAGGCGCCTTCGCAGCAGACAAGCTTCCGCTGTTCGGCAGGTGAGGCGCCTTGCGCGTAATTTTCATCGCTCGTTAACCTGCGTTCAAAGCCTCACGCCTATGGTCGATCGCCATGAGCGCCCGACCCAAGGTCTTTTGCATCGGCTTTCAGAAAACCGGCACAACGTCGCTTCACGCGGCGCTGACACGGCTCGGCTACAGAACCGTCGCCGTCGTCGGCCGCGACTGGACCGCCGAACGGCTTGCGAAGGACGGCGCGGCGCTCTGTATCGCGACTGCGCGGGACCATGACGCCGCCGAGGACATGCCCTGGCCGGTCTTCTTTCGCGAACTCGACGCCGCCTATCCCGGATCGAAATTCATCCTGACAGTGCGCAGCGAAGACAGATGGTTCGCTTCGATCGAAAAGCATTTTGGCGATCGTGCGAACGAAATGCAGGCGTTCATCTATGGCGGCGACGCCGCCGCGCCGGCAGGAAACAGGGCGCGTTATCTCGACGTCTATGCGAAGCACGAGCGCGACGTGCGCGCTCACTTCGCCGACCGGCCGAACGATCTCCTCGTCATGAATCTTGAGGCGGGCGACGCATGGCCAATGCTGTGTGACTTTCTCGGCGCGCCCATTCCGCGAGAGCCGTTTCCGGTCAGGAACCGCTCCGCCGACCGTGAGCGCTTCGGCTTCAGGCTGCGCCGGAAAGTCGGCCGGATTTTCGGCCGCTATCTCGCACCGGAACAAATCTGATCGAAGGGCTTGCTCACACCCGCAAGGGCGGCGCGAGAAAAAGCGCGCGCTCCGCCGCCCGCCGGCGCTTCAGCGCATCGAGAACAACGCGCTCGCCCCTGATGTCGGCCGTAACGAGGTAGCGGAAGGCGTCCGCCGCCCCGACGTGGTCGCCGGCGTTCAGTCTCCGCAGCACTTCGGTTCGGGCGAACGCCGCCGGCCCCATATTGTAGGCGAGCGAGACGAGCGCGGAGAATTCATTCTCGTTGATCCGAACCGAGACAAGCATGCGCACCGCCTCCTCCGCATTCCTGACATCGGCGATGAGGAGGCGATCCGCGTCGTCGGTCGTGATCCGCATGCCCGCTTTCGCGGTTCCCGCATGGCCGTATCCGATAAGCCACTGGCCCGCGAGATGATAGGCGTCGAGGCGCAGTCCTTCGCTCTGGCGAATGACGTCGAGCCCCTGCTCGTTGATCGCGAGCCAGGCGTTGGCGGAATGCAAGCTGTCCGGCGCCGGCGGCAGCGATGGAAAGCGTTCCGGCCCGAGCGGAATGAGCTCGCGGAAATAGGAAACGCGAGGGGCCCCGGGCGCGCCGTCGCCCGGTCCGCGCGTCAATGAAAGGACGGACAGGGCGAGAACGAGGATCGCAATGACGACGAGCGGCGGGTTGCGCATGACGCTTCAATCCTGGAACTCTCGCGCGCCGTCAACCGCCGCTCGCCCGTCAGTCGCGCAAAAAGGTCTGGCCGCCGCTCGGGCCGACGCCCTCGGGAACCGGAATATCCGTCGCCGCATAGTCTGCGTTAAGAACAAGCTTCGGCGATCCCGACATCTCGAAGTCCTTTGCAACGATCGCCGTATAGGCGGACTGATCCGCAACGGGCTTGATCGAATTCACGAGCAGGCGCCCCCGGGGCAGATAGATCGTGCCGAGAAGTTCGCGCGCATTGCTGCTTTCGATCTTGTGAATCCTTCCCTCCGGCGCGAAACGCGATTCAAAGAAAAGAAGCCCCGCCATCAAACCGGTTTTCGGCGCGGTCAGGTGGATGATCGAAGCGGGTTTGAATTCAAAAATCGACGCGGCGCCTTCGAAGTAGAGCCCGACATTTTCTCCAAAGAGACGAGCCCCGTAGTCCACTCTCAAAGGACCGTCCTTGACGACATAGATTCCGGGAGCGAAATGCGCGTCGGCGTTTGAATTAAGCCTGATGCCGCCGCAGTAGACGCCGGGCTGCAGGTCATAGCGATCATAACCCGTCAGCGTGCCGTGCGTCGCCCCGTTCAGCGTGCCAACCGCAGCCGAAAGCGTCGCCGCAATGGCTGATTGATTGCCGGGAAGCGCCTCGCCAGCCTCGAAATCCACATAGTCGCAAGCGCTGACGTCGGGCGCGACGCGCGCGCCGAGCGGATCGGCGTAAATAGGGCAATCCGTCAGCGGCGGCGGCGCGAAATTCAGCGAACCGCCTCTCGCGCCCCCGGCGGAGCAGATCAGCTTCGCGGTGATCTTTGCGAGTCCCATGACTTCGACACCGTTCGGGTCCGACGAATTCGAAAGGATCGCGCATTTCGGCGCATCGAGCGCCGCGCTCGCCGACGCCTTGATGGCGCCGCGCGATCGCTCATCAAGCGCAATGACGCAGACATTGGCGACGCCCCTCGCCTGCGCCGTCGCCGTCACCACAATCGAATCCTCCGCCGGCGCGAATTGGCCAAGGAAGAAACTCCGCCTGCCCGGCTGCGACAGCGTCACGGCGGCGGTCATGGCGTTGTTGTCAACCGCCGGCGAAACTTCAAACTCCCCGAGCGTCGAAGAGAACTGCTTGTCCGCAAGCGCAATGATGAGACTTTCGATTGATTGGCGGTTCGAATTCGCGAGCAGGAGTTCGCGGGCGCCGCGCAGCGCGAGCGTATCGGCGGCGTCCTGAAGGCTCGCCCGCTGGGCGACGCGCTGCTGAAGGTCGATGCCAAGGCCCGCCGCGCCGATCAGCACGGGGGCGAGCAGCGCGAACATCAGCGCGACATTGCCGTCGCGGGAAGATCGAAGGCGCCTCATCATCGGGGTTCGCCCAGGAAGGTCGCCTCCCCCAGTTCGCCTGTATGGGCCGTGGGCATTTAGATTTGGTAAAGGGCGATTATCCCTTGATTAATGATAGGGGCTCCGCCGCGTCTGGCGGCTGCTCCCGGCGCCCGCCTCTCGACTGGTTGATATTGCCGCGCGGGGGCGCCAGATAATTCCCGACCGCTGACAGGGCCCGATCCGATGCAATACGCCGACGCCGATACGCTCGATGACGTGAAAACGGGCGAAATCAAGCTGCACAAACCCGAGGATTTCGAGGGCATGAGGAAGGCCGGCCGCCTCGCCGCTGAGTGCCTCGACATGATCGCCGCCCATGTCCGGCCCGGCGTCGCCACCGGCCGCCTCGACGATCTCATCCGCGAGTTCGTCTTCGATCACGACGCCTTATCGGCTACGATCGGCTATCGCGGTTATCGCCATGCGAGCTGCATCTCGCTCAATCATGTCATCTGCCATGGCATCCCCTCCGAGAAGACGGTCAAGGACGGCGACATCATGAATATCGACGTCACCGTCATCGTCGACGGCTGGCACGGCGACACGAGCCGGATGTACTGGGTCGGCGAGCCGAAGGTGAAGGCGCGCCGCCTCGTCGATACGACCTATGAAGCGATGATGGCGGGGATTGCGGCGGTCAAGCCCGGCGCGACCATCCGCGACATCGGCCGCGCGATCCAGGCGCATGCGGAAACGCAAGGCTTCTCCGTCGTCCGCGATTTCTGCGGCCATGGATTGGGGCGCGTCTTCCACGACGCGCCGAATGTCGTTCACTATGCGGAATATCGCGATCGCTTCGGCGTCCACAGAGCGCCCAGCATTGAGCTGAAGACCGGCATGTTCTTCACGATCGAACCGATGATCAATGAGGGAAAACCCGACATCAAACTCCTCAAGGACGGCTGGACCGCCGTTTCGCGCGACAAATCGCTTTCCTCGCAATTCGAGCACTCGGTCGGCGTCACCGAAACGGGCGTTGAGATTTTCACGAAATCCCCGGCGGGATTGGATCGGCCGCCTTACCGCCAGCCGCTTTGAAGCGGCGACCGCGAAAATCGCGACTACACGCCTCGACCGTAAAGAATTTTTTGATGCTTATTTTTATTATTGACTCATAAAAAAATAATTTTTATAGACCCTCCTGCAGGCTTTGTACGATGGCGGTTTTTCATGAGCGCAACGACATTCAACGAATTGTTGGCGGAAGTCGAAGAAAACAACGGCGTCCTCACCGTCGGGATGTGGGCTCTCCGGAATATGCGCAACGCCGGGAAGCTCGGGAAACACGTGATCGCTGAGATCAGCGCAGAACTCGCGAAGCGCGGCCTCGGTCATATTCCGGATGAATTGCCGTCGAGTCAGGACGCGCCTGTCAGAATCTACCTCAAGGCCGGGCCGGTCGGAAGAATCATCGAGGCCGTCCAGGATGTGGACGCCGAGTCTGACGAAGTCTTGCGGACGTTTGCGAAAACGGCCTCGAACTCGCTGCGCGAGCGCCTTGAGGAAGTGATCAAGCTTGCCGATGCAATGGGGCCAAATGATCCTGATTTCGACATGAAGAAATTCACCGATGAGATGTGGGGCGATGAGTAATGTTCATCGATGCGTCGGCGATCGTTGCGATACTTGCGCGCGAGCCTGGATCGGAGGCGCTGCTCGAGCGGATCCTGAAAATCGGCGGCGGCTTTTACGTTTCTCCTCTGGTTCGCCTGGAGGTGGTGCTTGCCCTGTCGCGCGAGAAGCGCGCAGCCGCCGACAATCCGTCGGGCGCAATCAAGCAGGCGGAGGCGATCTACGAGCAATTCGTCAATCGAATCGGCGCGGAGGAAATCAAAGTGACGACGGACCTCGGACGGGCGGCGGTTTCGGCGAGCGCCGCCTTCGGCAAGGCGGCCGGCCACCCCGCGCGGCTGAATTTCGGTGACTGCTTCGCCTATGCCTGCGCCCGGTCGCTCGGCGTCGGACTGGTCTATAAGGGCGACGACTTCGCAAAAACCGATCTCGCGTAAGGAGAGGCTGTCATCGCCGGGACCGACGACTCGTCGCCGCCGCACGCCTCCGGCCACCGCGACCGGCTGCGCGAACGGTTTCGCCGTGCGGGTGTCGAGGCGGTCGCCGATTATGAACTCCTTGAGCTCATTCTCTTCCGCGCCATTCCGCGCCGCGACGTGAAGCCGCTCGCCAAGGACATCATCAAGGCGTTCGGCGGCCTTGCGCCGGCGCTCGCAGCGCCTGTCGAACGTCTCACCGAGATCAAAGGCGTTTCAGAAAACGTCGCGCTTGAGATGAAGATCGTGCACGCCGCGTCCTTGAAACTCGCGCAGGCGCGCGTCCTTGATCGGCCCGTCATCTCGTCATGGAGCGATCTTCTCGCCTATTGCCGCGCGGCGATGGCGGATGAAAAGACAGAACTTTTCCGCATTCTCTTTCTCGACAAGAAAAACATCCTGATCGCCGACGAGGTGCAGCAGAGAGGGACCGTCGATCACACGCCGGTCTATCCGCGCGAAGTCGTCAAGCGCGCGCTTGAGCTTGCGGCCTCCGCGATTATCCTCGTCCACAATCATCCTTCGGGCGACCCGACGCCCAGCCGCGCCGATATCGAGATGACCAACCAGATCGTCAAGGCCGCAGCCGCGCTCAACATCCGCGTGCACGATCATCTCGTCATCGGTCACAAGAGCGAGGCGAGCTTCAAGGGGCTCGGGCTGTTGTAGGTTTTAGGTTTTAGGTTTTGGGTTTTAGGTGCTAGGGAACAGAAGCGAAGGCGCCGCTGCGTCTTCCCCAACACCTAGAACCTAACACCTAGAACCTCTTTTGTCCCGCATCATCACCCTCACGCCGAACCCGACTTACGACTTCGCTGTCGACGCGCCGATGGTCGAGCCGAACAGGAAGCTGCGATGCGTCAACCCAGAGAGCCATCCGGGCGGCGGCGGTCTCAACGTCGCGCGCGCGGCGAGCCGGCTTGGGGCCGATACGCTTGCGATCTTCACCACGGGCGGGCTTTACGGCGCGGCGCTGAAAGGTCTCGTCGCGGAAGAACACGTCCCGATGCGGACGATCCATGTCGCCGGCGAGACGCGCATCGCGTTCCATGTGCGCGACATGGCGACGGGCGATGAATACCGGTTCAATCTTCCGGGAACGGAGATGTCGCCGGAGGAGCGGCAGGCGATGCTCGCCGCAATCGAGGATGAAACGCACAAGGGCGATTATGTCGTCGGCTCGGGCAGCCTGCCGCCGATGAGGGGGCCAAACGCGCAGGAGAACTTCTGGGCGGACGCTGCAAGGATCGCCAAGCGAAAAGGCGCGCGCTTCGTCCTCGACTCGATCAGCGGGCTCAAGGCGGCGATGACCGAAGGCGTCTTCCTTCTTCGCCATAACGAACATGAATATCAGTCGCTTTCAGGCCGCACGCTCAATTGGCCTGACGAAATCTCCGCCTTCGCGCAGAAAATCGTCGCCTCCGGCGGCGCCGAGCGCATGGTGATCACGCATGGCGCGGACGGCTCGCTCATGGCGACGGCGGCGGGCGTCGCTGTGACGCCCGTCCTTCCCGTCAGGGCGCACAGCGCCGTCGGCGCCGGCGACAGTTTTGTCGCGGCGCTGATCGTTGCGACCGCGCGCGGCCGGCCGGACGCCGACGCACTCCGTTACGCCGCCGCCGCCGCGGCTGCGACGCGCCTCACCTCCGGCACGTCGCTCTTTCGCGTCGAAGACGTCGAGCGGCTTTACGCATCAGGCCGGGCCTGACTCGCTGCGTCAGAATTTCCAGCGCAGGCCGCCGTTCGCAATGAAGCCTTCAAACCGCTCGTCATCGAGGAAGGCCGTCGGCGACAGGAGGGCGGTGTCGACTTTCGACGTGCGAACGTAACGGCCTTCCCCGTAAAGCTCGATCCTTTCGCTGAGCGCATACGTCGCCCCGGCTGCGAAATGGCCGGCGAAGACCGTATCGTCGGCTGATGCGATCGGCGTCAGGGCGCTGCCGCCAAACGCCTCAAGGTCGACAAAACCGACGCCGGCGCCGCCGCCGACATAAGGCGTGAGCTTTCCGAAGGCGCTGAGCCGGATATCGTAATAGCCGTTGAAAAATACGGCGAGCGCCGACCGCTCGCCCTCGGCCGATACGCCGCCGGATCGCGAAATATCAGCGTCGAGATAGCTGACTTCGATCTCATAGCGCGGCTGGAACACGCCGAATACGCGCACCGGCAGGCTGTAGCCGACCGCGCCGCCGAAATCATAGCCGGTGTCAGTGTCGACGCTGACGGCGCCGCCAGGTCCGCTGAAGCCGGCGTCATCGAGAAAGACGCCGCCGCCGAAAACGGCGACATAGGGACCCGAATTTTCGGCGTCGCTGCTGATCAATCCGCCCGCGAAGGCGGCGGATGAAGTAAGAGACGCCGCGAGGGCGCCGATGAGCGATGAAACTCTGACTGACATGATTGCTCCAGCATCAATGGGGGCGTCCAATGACGCCCGCCTCGCCACCTTACTGGGCGATTGCCGGAGGAATTGCTCTAAACATGCGCGTGACCGGCGGTCACGCCTTTGCGAGGCGCCGCCGGATCGATGATCCGGCTTATTGTCACTCGAAATCCGGCAGGCGCCTTTGCATGTAGGCCATCGCCGCTTCCATAAATTCCGGCGATTTCAGCTGCTCTGCGAAGAGCGCGCCTTCCTTCTGCATGCGCTCCATGATCGCCCTGCGGTTCGAACGGACAAGCCGTTTCGTTCCGCGCATGGCGTTCGGCGCCTGCGCCGCGATTCGCGCGGCGATCGACTTGCATTCCGGCAAGAGCGCAGCCGCTGAAAAGACGCGCGAGATGAGACCCGCAGCGAGCGCGTCCGAGGCGTTCAGCACGCGGCCCGCGATGAACACGTCGTTCGCCCAGGCTGTCCCGATCGATGCGGGGAGGAGGAGCGATGATCCCGCTTCCGGCACGACGCCCAAATGCGGGAACGGCGCGCGGAACGTCGCCGTCTCGCTCGCATAGGAAAGATCGCAATGGAGAAGCATGGTGAGGCCGACGCCGACTGCGGGGCCGTTGACCGCCGCCATCACCGGCTTGTCGCAATTGAGAATGCTCTCAAGGAAGCGCGCCACGGGGGGCTTTCCTTCGGGAAGCCCCGCGGCGAAATCGCCAAGATCGTTGCCCGCCGTGAAGGTGTCGCCCTCGCCCGTGATGATGACGCAGCGGATCTGCGCGTCATCCTCGGCGAGCTGCAACGCATCCGCCATCGCGCCGTACATCTCATGCGTCAGTGCGTTCTTCTTGTCGACGCGATTCATGATGATGGAAAGAACGCGCCCCTCGCGTTCAGTCTTGACGAGGTTAGTCATACGGCTCTCTTTCTTCCGGCTGTTTGGCTGGCGTCCGCGGCGTCGACGATCGAAGGCGCATTCGCGGCGATATGATCGAGAAAACGTTCGACGGTTTTTCGTTCAGCGGCGTTGAACGGTTTCAAAAGCTCAGCGTTGATGCGTTTGACCTCGCCGAGCGAGCGGGCGACGATTGCGCGGCCCGGCCGCTCGATGAAGATACGCTGGACGCGCGCATCATCGGCGTCCGTTTCCCGCCGCACGAGACCCGCCGCCGCCATGCGGTCGATGAGACCCGTAAGGCTCGACTTTCCCATCTTGAGCGCCTCCGCAATGACGCTGCTCGGCTGTCCGTCGTCATGCGCGAGAAGGAGGAGAACGCCGTGCTGCGTCGCGCTCACCCCTTCCCTCGCCAGGAGAAGGCGGTCGGCGGCGCGAAAGAGCGCGCCATGCGCGCGCTGGAGAAGATGAAAGACGCGCATATCGCTCATCGGCATTAGTTCGAATGTGAACTATTTAGTTCATATTCGAACAAAACGCCGCCTGTCAACCCGGCGTTCAGCTGAACCGCCGGATATAGGGCGTTCCGGAATAAAGGAGCCGGTGCGGACGGCCGTTGATGAAGCCATCGAACTGCAACCGCTCGGGAGAAGGTTCATCGCCAAGGCGCCAATCGCCGTCCTTCGTCTGCGTCAACGGCTCGGCGTTGCCGATCCAGAGCTTGCCGTCCCGCGCATAGACATAGAGCGGGCCCGCCCAGCGATCGTCATTGTCATAGCGCCCTGCAAGCGCGCGCAGCGCGTCGGGCGCGGGCGGCTTCCAGCCGATTGACGGATCGACGAGATATTCCTTATCGCCGACCCAGGCGCGCGCCGCCTTTTCATTCTCAATTTCGACAACGACGCCCTTGACTGCGAAATCGGGATCGCTTGTCGCAAAGAGCGATCCCGCGGCCTGCTGCATCGCGCTGTCGCGCCCATTGCGCCGCAGGCGGAGTTTTCCCGCCTCAGCGATGATCTCGAACGCGTCGCCGTCCGCCGCACTAAAGACGCCGGCGTATTGTCCCGGCTTTTCGAGCGCGATCGCCGCGGGCTTCGGCGTTGGCGCCGGCGCACCCTCGCGCACGGCGCGCAAGAGCTCGCAAGCGTAAGTCGTCACGCGCACAGGGCGATAATTGAGCGAATAATGAATATTCGACGACGCGAAGGCCGCAACGCCCGCCGCCGCATCGACATGAAGCGCGGAGCAGAACGAAACCATGCCGCCTGTGTGGTGAAGGTATTTCCGTCCGTCGATGTCGATGCGCGCAACGCCATTGCCGTATTTCGCGCCCGGCCCCCAGCCGTCGACGGGATCGGCGAGAAAGCGCCGCGCCGTCTCGTCGGAGAAAACCGGCGCGCCCTTCCCTTCGGCGAGGCTGAGCATGAACTTCAGGAACTTCGCCATATCGCCCGCCGTTGCGGCGATTGCGCCCGCGGGGCTGTCTGAATCAACCCACGGCGTCGGCGTCATCGCGCCCGGGCGCGGATTAAGCCGGTCTGTCAGCGCCGGCTCATAGCCTTGCGCGTATCGGCTCCGGTCAGCGACATGCATCGCCGCGATCGAATTCTTCATGCCGAGCTTGTCGAGGACGCGCTCGCGCACGAGATCTTCGTAAAGCTTCCCGCTCGCCGCTTGCGCAATCATTCCTGCAAGATGATAGCCGGAATTCGAATAGGACCAGTTCGTTCCCGGCTCAAACCCTGTCCACAACCCGCCTTCCGGGAAAATCGCGGAATCGGACGGAAGACCCGCCGTATGATTGAGAAGATGCTGCAAGGCGATCGCCTCGCCGTCGCGCACTGAAATTCCTTTCAGCGCGTCGTGAAGCTTCACATCGGGAGAAAGCTCGCCCTCGTCGATCAGGGAATACGCCGCGAGCGCGGTGAACATTTTCGAAATCGAGCCGATCTGAAAGAGATGATCCGGTCCCACCGGAATCTTCCTGTCGACATCGGCAAGGCCCGAAGTGACGAAGCCTTCAAACCCGTCGCGCGTCACGACGCATACGGTCATGCCCGGAAGGCCCCATTCGGCGCGGTGCAGATCGACGTAAGCCTCGAGCGCCTTCAGCGCCTTTTTCTCCGCCTTGCCGCCGCCATTGACGGCGGACCTCGCCTCTGCGGTTGCGGCAAGGCTGGCGACAATCGCGGCCCCGCCGATGAATATCCTGCGATTGACGTCCATTCTCGCCCTCGCCTTTTGATCGTAGGGCGGATGAAATCCGCCATGCTCAACCGCAATCAAGGTTGGCGGATTTCATCCGCCCTGCGACATGCTGCAGTTTCACTCCCGATAGATCGCGGCTTCCTTGCGCTCGCCCTGCCTGACCCCTCGAAACATGCCGGCGGAGTTGAAGTCCATCACGAACTCGCCGTTCGGCGCGAGCACGATGACGCCCCCGTCGCCGCCCGAAGCGGCGAGACGATTGTGGATGACATCCGTCGTCGCCGCGGCGATCGACTTGCCGCCGTATTCGACCTGCGCGCAGATATCGCGTGCGATCGTCAGGCGGATGAAATATTCGCCCCAGCCGGTCGCCGACACGGCGCAGGACTTGTTGTCGGCGAACGTTCCAGCGCCGATGATCGGCGCATCGCCGACGCGCCCGTAACGCTTCAAGGTCATGCCGCCCGTCGATGTTCCCGCAGCAAGATTGCCGTCCGCGTCAAGCGCGACGACGCCGACGGTTCCATATTTGAAATCGTGCGGCGATCCGTTATTCGTCTTCGCCGCAGCGGTTTCTTTTTCCTTCTTCAAGGCGTCCTTGTAGGCGCGCCAGCGCGCCTGCGTCCTGAAGTAGGCGCGCTTTACGAGTTCGATATTCTGCTCTTTTGCAAATTCTTCCGCGCCCTCGCCGACCATCATCACATGCGGCGATTTCTCCATGACGGCGCGCGCAAGGCGGATCGGATTTTTAACATGTGTCACGCCGGCGATGGCGCCCGCCGCCTTCGTCCGCCCGTCCATGATCGCAGCGTCGAGTTCATTCTTGCCGTCATAGGTGAAGACGGCGCCCTTGCCGGCGTTGAAGAGCGGGGAATCTTCCATGACGACGATCGCGGCTTCAACGGCGTCGAGCGCCGGCCGCCCGCTTTCGAGGACGGCGTATCCCGCATCGAGCGCATTGGAGAGCGTCGCGAGATAAGCGGCTTCCTCGGCGGGCGTGTAACGGCCCTTTTCGAGCGCGCCGGCGCCGCCATGAATGACGATCGTGACGGGCGGCGCGGCGATTGCGGGCGATGACGCAAGCGCGAGAACGGCGACGAGAATTCGGATCATGGATTCTTCACCTCAATACAGAACGAACGCCGCATAGCCTGCGGCCACAATCGCCGCAAATGCGCCGAGGACGATAAGGCCGGTCCTGCGCCCGCCGATCGTCAGCGCCATGACGCCTTTGACGGCGATGTTTGAGGCGACGGCGAGAAGGATCGCCCCGGCCGCGACGACCGGCGAGATGCTCCCCGTCGCGGCCTGCCGTCCGCCCGAAAGCGTCATCGCGTCGACATCGGCGAGGCCAGAGATGAGGCCGATGACATAAGTCCCGGCGGCGCCGAATTTGTCCGCGCCATAGGCCGAGGCGACGGAAATGACCGCGATCAACGAGGCGAAATAGAGAGCAGGCCTTAATTCGAACGGGTTTCCGAGGGCGACAGCCCGGCGCGCTTCGCCATCCTTCGGCGCAGCGCGCCACAAGGCGTAAGCGATGGCGCCGCCGACCGCTGCGCCGGCTGCGAGCGCGGGGGCCGCGATCGCCAGCGTCGCCGTCGACATCGCGCCGAGAATGACGCCGACGCGCGCCAGCATGACGACATTCGCCATGACGATCCCTGCCGCGACCGCAGCGGGGGCGCAAATCCTGTCTTTTGCAAATTTCGACAGCGACAGCGTCGTCGCCGTCGATGATGCAAGTCCCCCGACGACGCCCGTCGCGAGGACGCCGCGCCCGCCCCCTAAAATCTTGACGAACCAGTAGCCGAGAAACGAAAGGCCGGAGATAAGGACGACCATCGTCCACAAGGAGCGCGGATTGAGCGCGCCGTAAGGCCCGAACTCCTCGTCGGGGAGGACCGGAAGCACGAGGAGCGCGATGGCGAGGAAGCGAAGCGTCGCGTGGATCTCGCGCCGATCGAGAGCCTTGGCCCAGGTTTCGACCCTGTATTTAAGGCTGAGCACGATCGCGACAGCGACAGCGCCCGCCGCCGCGATCAGCGGATGGCCGCGCCCCGCCGCAACGCCGAGGAGAAGAGTTGCAAAGATCGCGACTTCCGTCGTGCCGCCGCGCCCCGGCGTCTCCTTCGCTTCGAACCAGTAGCCGACAATCGTCAGCGCGCCAACGACGGCGAGCGCGGCCGCTACAAGCGCAGCCTCGACGCTCAAAGTCCCGACAAGGCCGCCGACAAAGCCGATGAGGGCGAAGGTCCGCCCGCCTGCGAATGTATGCTTCTGGCCTTCGAGATCCTGCGTCCACTCGCGCTCGAAGCCGACGAGGAACCCGGCGACGAGCGCGATCCCGAGATTGCGCAAGACGGCGATCGCGTCGGCGGTCTCGACAATCGGCGTCAAGCGGAAATCCTCCCTCGGCGATCAGCCCCCGCCGGCGCGGATATCATCATGCTGCGCACGGCGTGCCAATGGTCCGCGCGCCGATTTTTCAGGGACTGGAAGACGCGCCTCCGATTTCCTATTTAGACGCAGCCGTTAACGGAGGAGACCGCCATGGCAGAGCCCGTCCGCACGAGTGCGCTGCAATATCTCGACAAGGCGATGGGGGAGCTTCGCGCGCTCGGCATCGTTCCGGAGAAGGGCGAGCCCGCGCCGATCGTTGCGCTCCTCAATCAAATTTCCGACCTCGATGAAGACAAGGTCGCGGCGATCGCCCGGACGCTAGACCAGGCGTCTCATTTCAACGAAGTCGTTCGCGATGAGGTCGCCGGCATGAAAATCGGCGAGCGTTACAAGGAAATCACGGGCGCTTTCGATTCGATTCGCGACGACGCGAAGTCGCTCGTCGATCAGTACGCCGACGGCAAGATCTCGACGATGGAGCGCGTCGGCAATGTCTGGATGAAGATGACGCGCGGCGACATCGCCTCGCGCTTCGACAAGATCCGCAAGGTCTATCTCGATGTCGCCGGCGAGACGCGCAATCAGGTCGAGCGAGAGACGCGCATCCTCGAAGCCTATCGCGACTTCCGCGGCGCGATGAAACAGTCGGAGGTGCTTGCGCTCGAAGTCCTCAAGACTGCGGAAGCAAAGCTCGCGGGGTCTCGCGCCGCGCTGAAGAAGTCGGTCGATGCGGTCGCCGCTTTCGCCGGCGATGACGCCGCCGGGCGGGCCATTCTCGAACTCGATCGCGATGAATCGCTCCGCGCGCTGCAAAAAGAAGAAAAGCGCTATCAGGTCGCGAAAGATCTCTCCGACAACATTACGATCGGCTATAACACCTCCGAAGTGATCATGACGCGGCTCGTCCAGACGACGAATGCGAAAGAACGGATTTACGCGCAGGCGGTTTCCTTCTTCGGAACGAACGAGACTGTGCTGACGGCGTTGACCGCGACGTTCACCGGCATGCACGGCCTTCATGAATCGACGCAAACCGTCGAGGCGATGAAGAAGGGGATCGATGAAAGCTTCGAAACGCTTTCTGAAATCGGCGGCAAGGTGCAGGAAGCCGCCGTCAGGGCCGGCTATGGCCCGACGGTCTCGGCGGCCGCGGTCAAGAAGCTCGTCGAGTCGGTCGTCGCCTTTCAGGAACGCAGCCAGACGATCATCGAGGAAATGCGAAAAGCCGCAACCGAGAATTCAAAGGAAATCCGCGAGGCGGTCGAAGACGGCAAGAAGCGCCTTGCGCATTTGATCGAGACCGGCGCCAGCGCCGCGCTTGATAGAACATAATCCGCGCCGAACGATGTGCAAAGCAGGAGCTTTCTCGGTCGCCTGTCGACAAAATTCCGATGCGAGTTCGGCTCAGCCCCCCTCTCCCGCTTGCGGGAGAGGGGGGAGGGGTGAGGGGCGTTTCATACGCGCAGGTTTCTCCATTACGTCCCCTCGCCCCCTGCCCCTCTCCCGCAAGCGGGAGAGGGGGGCGCACGCTGCGAGCCGGCGATGATGACAACGACAACCGCCCTCGCCGATCCAAAGCCGCAATCCTTCGACGATGTCATGCTCGCGATGGACATCGTCGACACGTTGCGCCACCGCGAGCTCGTTCTCGACAAGGAGCTTGGCGGCGCTGAACGGAAAGAGTCGCTCGTCAAGCGCCTGAAGGAAATCTATCACGCGCAGGGGATCGAGGTTCCCGACCGGATTCTCGAAGACGGCGTCAAGGCCCTTGAAGAGCATCGCTTCGTCTATAATCCGCCCAAGGACAGTTTCGCTGTCCGCCTCGCACATCTCTATATCGACCGCGGCCGCTGGGCGCCGCCCCTCGCCTTCATCGCCGCCGCCGCGCTCTTCGTCACGGCGGCATACGAATTCGGCTTTGAACGCCCGCGAGAGGCCGCGGCGGAAAAGGCGCGGATCGAGCTTTCGGCGACGCTTCCGCAACAGCTTGGCGAGGCGCGCGGCGCGGCGCTTGCGCTCGCCGCCGGCGACGCCGCGCGAGGACGCATCGAGGCGTCGTTCGGGGACGGGATCGCCGCCGCGAAGTCGGGCGACGCGAAAGCTGCCCGCGCGGCGCTTGGCGAGCTTGAGTTTCTATCCGACGTCCTCGCGAAGGATCTTTCCATCCGCGTCGTCTCGCGTCCCGGCGAATATTCCGGCGTCTTCCGCATCCCGGACGGTGCGCCGAACGCGCGCAACTACTATCTCATCGTCGAGGCGGTCGACGCGAAGGGCCGCGCGCACGCGCTCGAAATTTCGAGCGAGGAGGACCAGAAGACGGCGCGCGCCGAAAAATGGGGGGTGCGCGTTTCGGAAGAAACCTTCAACGCCGTCGCCGCCGACAAGGCCGACGATCAGATCATTCAGCATGCGGAGATCGGTCGAAAGCCGGAAGGCGCGCTTGAACCGGCCTATGACATTGCGACCATCGGCGGCGCGATCTTGGAGTGGTGAGATGACATCCGGCCGCGACGCACTCTCCGAAATCGACGGCGCAATCGCTGAAGCGCGACGGCGCCTTGCGCAAACGAGCGACGCCGCAGCGACGGATGCCAAGACGCTCGCCGAACTCGATCATCGCGAGATCGGCATCTATCACGCGCTCGCCGACATTCGTCTCATCCATCTTCAGGATGACGGCGCTGACGGCGGATCGCTTGGAGAAATCGACCGCAAGGCGGAAGCGCTGATCGCCGCGCATGAAAGCGCGGTCGCCGACATGGCCGCGGCGCGCGATGCGGCGACGAAGGAGCTTGAGCGGCTTGAAGCCTCGCGCGCCGAGGCGGAGGCGGACGTTGCAAGAGCGGTCGCGCGCCATGAAGAAGCGGCGGCGGCGACGCGCGCGCGCCTTGAGGAGGACGGCGTCTATCGCGGCAAGGCCGACGCGCTTGAGGACATGAACGCGATGGCGGCGCGCGCGGAGCAAAAGCTCGGCCTCGCTCGCGAGGACCGCGCGAAAAAGGGCGCCGCTTATGAAGCGGATCCGCTCTTCAGGTATCTGCGCGAAAGAGAATTTGCGACGCGCGATTATCACGCCTTCCCGCTCTTCGCCGCGCTCGACAACTGGGTCTCGGGGCTCATCCGCTATCGCGACCACCGCCTCAATTACGAACGGCTTCTCGAGATTCCCGAGCGGATCGCCGAGCATGTCGAGCGGCTGAAGAGGGAAGCGGAAGGCGCGCGCGAAGCGCTTGAACGGCTCGAACGCAACGCGCTCGAGAAGGACGGCGTCGGCAAGCTGCGCGATGCGGCGGGCGAGGCGCGCGCCCTTGTCGAAGCGCAGGACGCGCAGATTGAAGCGGCGGAAATTCAGCATAAGGAGCTTCTCGCGCGCCATGCCGCCGCGGCGGCCGGGAAAGCAGGCCCGTTCGCAGAGGCGCGCAAGATCGTCGCCGAAGCGCTCGCGAAGATCGCGGTTCCCGATCTCAAGGTCCTCGCCGCCGAGACGGCGAGCCCGGAAGACGACCGCCTTGTCGACGCGCTCATACGGGCAAGGCGCGAGCGGATGGAGTTTGAAGAGGCGCGGAAGAACGCCGCCCTCTCGCTCGACGCGCTCGGCCGGCGCCTGTCGGAACTC
>JBMOOR010000068.1:0-23694 GCA_049324555.1 Pseudomonadota bacterium
CGATCCGCGCATAATATCTGGCGCTGTCCTTCAGCGTGCGCTGCAGCGTTTCGAAATCGACATGAACGATGCCGAATCGTTTTGAAAACCCGAGCGACCATTCAAGATTGTCGAGAAGCGACCAGACCATATAGCCGCGAATATCGACACCTTTCCCGATCGCCTCATGCACGGCTTTGAGATGAAGGTTGAGATAATGCATGCGAAGAGGATCGGGCACGCGCCCGCCGATCGGCTTTGGCGGATCGTAAAACGCCGCGCCGTTCTCGGTGATGTAGAGCGGCGGATTGCCGTAGCGGTTCTTGATCCAGACGAGCGTGTCGACGAGGCCTTGCGGAAACACCTCCCATCCGGTCTCGGTATAGATCGCATGCGGATTAAGCACGCGATCGGCGCGGACAGGCGCCTTATCCGGCGCATTCTTCGTGATGTTCCGTGTGTAATAGTTGACGCCGACGAAATCGATCTTCTGTCGAATGAGATCGTGATCGGCGTCAGGCCATTCCGGCCAGGCCTTGCCGAATATCTCCCGCATTTCGTCCGGATAGGCGCCGCGGAGCGCTGGGTCGAGATATTGCCGGTTCATATAGGCGTCGGCGCGCTTGACAGCGGCGAGATCTTCCGCGCTTTCGCTCGCGGGATATTTCGGCTCAATGTTGACGACGAGACCGACCTCGTGCGCGCCCGTCGCGCGATAAGCTTGAACCGCCGCGCCGTGCGCGCGCATCAGATTATGGGAGGCGATCGGCGTTTCGAACAGATTCGAATGTCCGGGCGCAAGCGCCCCGAAAAGATAGCCCCCATCAGTCACTACCCAGGGTTCGTTGAGCGTCGTCCATTTCTTCACACGGCCGTCGAGGCGGCGGAAGAGCGCCGCGCCGTAATCCGCGAACCAGTCCGCGCTGTCGCGATTGAGCCACCCGCCGAGGCTTTCGAGCGCGGCGGGAAGGTCCCAGTGATAAAGCGTAACGAGGGGTTCGATGCCTGCTTCGAGCAAGGCGTCGACAAGCCGCTCATAATGGTCGAGACCTTTTTCGTTAATGCGGCCTTTACCCTCAGGGAAGATGCGCGCCCAGGCGACGGAAAAACGATACGCTTTGAGACCAAGCCCGCGCATGATCGCAACGTCTTCCTTCCAGCGATTGTAATGATCGCAGGCGACATCGCCTGTGTCGCCGTTTGCAATCTTGCCGGGGGTGTGCGCGAAATGCTGCCAGATGCTTGGACCGGCGCCGTCCGCGAGCGGCGAGCCTTCGATCTGATAGGCGGACGTCGCTGCGCCCCAGAGAAACCCGCGCGGGAAGCGATATTGCTCACTCATGTTACGTTTTGACTTTCTTGCATTCGAGTTGATGTCTCCGGCCTCTTTTATTTTACGCGGGCCGGCCGGCGATGCGCCAACAGCCAGTCATAGAGTTCCGGATTTTCGTACGTGCGTGTCCAAGCGTCATGGCCGAGGTCAGGATAGACCGTCAAGCGCGCCGCGCCGCCGGCGTCGTTGACGGCCTCGACCATTGAAATGTTGCGGCCCGGCGCGACGATGTCGTCGAGCGCGCCATGAAATGACCAGATCGGCATCTCCTTCAGCGCATCAGCGGTTATCGGCGCGCCGGCGCCGCTGATCGGCGCGATCGCGGCGACAAGGTCGGGGCGCGCCGCCGCGAGCGCCCACGTTCCGTGCCCGCCAAGGCTGAGCCCGGTCATATAAACGCGATCAGGGTCGGCGGGTGTTTCCCTCAGAAGGGTTTCGAGAAGACCGGCCAGTGCGTCTGTATCCCATTGCTCACCGTCCGCAAGCTGCGGCGAAGCGACGATGAATGGCATGTCCGCACCCTGATCGATAAGCTTGGGCGGTCCGTGAATTTTCACCTGTGATATGTCGTCGCCGCGCTCGCCCGAGCCGTGCAGGAAGAGCAGCAAAGGGAACTTCTTGAGATCTCCAGGCTCTGTCACATCGTCCGGAAGATAGAGGAGGAGCCGGTGCATTCTTCCCGACGCGTCTGTCGTTTCGACTGCGCTTTGACCGGGTGCGAGGGTGAGAGGACGATGGGAGGAAGGGGACGTCGCTGCTCCCGACGCGCCAGGCGTCAGAATGATCTCGGCGGGCGAAGCGGCGACATGGATGGCGCTGCCGCGCAGGACTGCAGGCTCATTATTGATCGTCACGCTGAATTCTCCGTCAAGGAACGCAATCGGAAAGAAGAATCCGCCCGGCGGCGCCGCGCCGCCCGCAAGGCTTATCATGATCTTTCCGTCGCGCTCGACCGCAGAGTAAGAAAGGGCGCCATAGGGCGTTTGGAGATTCCGTATACGGATCCCTGACCCCTTCAGCCATTCGCGCTTGACGCCGGAGCCGATAAGCAGCGACTGCGCTTCGCGATCCTCATATGCGAAGAGATCGAGCGCCGCGCGGATGAAGTCCGAAGCGACCCACGTATGGGGCATATCTCCGATGAAGCGCGGCTGGCGCGCATCGCGGCCGACGACTTCCGCCCATTGGTTCCACCCTGACGGGCGCCGGTCGCGCATGTAAAAATTGAGAAGCTCATGGGCGCGGTCTGGGTGCGCGAGGCGAAGAAATGAGCCGACCTGCCGAAACTCGTAAGGCGTGTAGGCGCCCCACGCCTCTCCGCCGTCCCGGCGAAGGAGAAACTCGCGCCATGCTCGCTCGAACGTTTCCGCAACTGCGTCCGCGGGAAGCGAGGAGGCGACGCTGGTCGGCGTTAGCGCGATCGTCGTCGACGTCGCATCGAAATCGCGCCGGTCTGCAGCGCCCGGAATGAACTGGATGCCGGCCGTTTCGGAAAGCCGCGCGATCGACGCGGCGATGTCAGCGGAAAATTCGTCGACGTCCTTTTGCAGCGCGCTCCGGCGGGCCGGATCCCCGAGCGCGCCGGCGAGGAACGCGGCGTCTCGAAGGCCCTGAAGGCCCCAGAAATTGTCCCAGTAGGAATAAGCCGGCTTGTCGGAGTAGCCTTCATGGCTGATCGAAGGCGGAAGCAGGCCAAAATAGGCTGCGCGCTCGCCGCTTTCCTTTGCGTCCGTTCTTTCCGAGAGACGGAGCGTATTGATTGCTGCGGCGGCCTGATTGACATACGGCTGCATTTCCGCCGCGAACGCTTTGTCCTTTGTGTAGCGATAGATTTCAGCTACGAGGAAAATAAACTCGCCGTGACTGTCGTTTTCCGGAACAGGATCGGCGCCGCGCGCATCAACGCAGCAGGGAATCTTGCCGCTCTCGAACTGGTAAGGCGCATACCAGCGGGCGAAAGCAGTCGCCGCATCCGCCCGCCCGAGGCGCAGGAGGTTCTCAGCGATCATTGCGCCGTCGCGGATCCATGAACGAGCGTAGGACCGCGCTCCCGGCCGCAGCGCCGCGCCGTCGCGCGTCATCATGATGTGGGCGAGGGCGGTCTTCAAGCTATCGGTGATTGCGGATGCCTCGAATGGCCCTTCGATTTCTGTCGCGCTGAGCGCCGCCCGCCATTCCGCCGCTGCGGCTTCCTCGCTTCGCGCAATCGCGGTCTCGGTCAGATCGGAGGGCTCTATCGCCGCGCCGCCCCGCAACGCGACGGTGGCGAACTCTTCGCTGGCGCCGGGCGCAAGCTCGAAATCAAAATAAGAATAAGCCGATCCAAAGCCGTCCGGCGCCTTGATCTCTCTGGGCGAGCCGGCGTCCTCGCTCGCGGCGGGGACGCCGCCCGAGATCACGGAGGCGAGCGCGACACTCGTCGGTTTGCGGGTCGGATAAAGCCGCCAGTCGTCGTTCACCGTGAACGCGGCGCCCGACCATTGTATGTGGCTTATCGGGCTGGCCCCGCCCGCGATGTTCAGGAACTGCGTAGGCGGATTGACTTGAAACGGCCGCACGGCGAGGACCAGCGTGAACCTGCGCGCCTTGTCGCTCGTGTTGACGACGCGATAGCGCGTGACAAATGTGCGCTCTCGGCCTGCGACCGCCGAAGCGTGCGGAGAGATGTCGAGCACATAATCCGCGCCCATGCGGCGGACGTGCGGCAGAGGCAGATAATTATCCGTCAGCCATTGAGCATGCGCGCTGTCGGCCCAGGTTTTGATCTCGCCGTCGACAATGATGAAGGGTTCGATCGAAAAGGCGCCGGGGCCAGGCTCGACCGCACCGTCTTCAGAAATGAGCGCGGTTCGTCCGCCCTCCGGAGAGCCGACAATCGTCCAGTACGACTGCTGGCGCGAAAAACTGCGCGGAAATGCGCCTCGCGGCGAACGGTCCGCCACCGCCTGCAGAAACACGTTGTCGTCAACGCCAAAGGGCTTCGCCTCGATCCTCGCCTCTGCGAGTGCGATCACACGATCTGGCATCGGCGTAATCCGGATACGGACAAATCGACCATAGGCGTCGCCCGCACGAATATAGGTCGCGCCGGCGCTTCCCCTCTCGAGAACATGCATTGGCGACCAGATGCTCTTATCCTCGGAAAAGGCGGCCTCGACCTCGGCGGGTGCCCCGCCTTCCGCCCAGTCGAGCGTCAGCCCGCCGAAATCGCGCAGATATCCGAGATCAAGCGTCAGTATCGAAGGCCGCTTGCGTCCGGATGGTGCGCGCCATGCGGTCCTCGCATCCCCGTCGACGGCGGCGCGTGCGGGCGAGCCCGCTTGTTCTCCGGACGCGGCTGCGACGACCGCGGGCTGCGTCACAGGCGGCTCAGGCAGTCGCCGAATAGCGAGCCGGTCGAAATCGATCACGCCCTTTTCGCCCGCGGCGCCGACAACCACAAATTCGACGGCGGCGATTTTCCTCAGCGTGCGGTCCGACGCCGGGCCCCAAGCGAAACTGATGTCGCTGCGCCGGATGCTAACCGTTTCCCAATCCGCCGGAAATTCTTTTCCGCGGATCTGGCGCCACCAGATATTGTCGCCGCTTGCATCGACGAATTTCACTTCGAACGTCGATTGCGGCGCATCTCCGCGCAGGCGAAATGAAAGTTCGAAATTTCCGGTGAGATCCAGATCAATCGGCCGGCGGATGAAGGCATAGCCTGATCCTTGCGGGAATTCATAGGCGAGCCGCAATCCTCCGCCCTGCTCGCCGCGGATATTCGCTGCGGCTGCCGCGCCGCCTTCTGACGCGCCTGGCGACCATGTCTCGGTCGTCCTGAATCCATCGATGACGCGCGCCGCGCCGTCGCCCCCTTTGCCGGGCGCCTCGCATGAGGCGGCGCCGATCGCTGCGGCGAGCGCAACAAGACGCGTAAAAATCCAGGCGTGCGCGTTCATCCTTTGACGCTCCCGACAAGAAGCCCCTGGATGTAGAACCGCTGCAGAGCAAGAAAGAGAATCAGCACAGGCGTCACTGTGACGACTGCGCCAGCCATCATCAGTTCGACGTCCTGCACGTGTTCGCGCGAGAGCGCCGCGATGGCGATCGGCAGCGTATATTTGTCGCTGTCGGCGAGAACGATCAGCGGCCAGAAGAAATCGTTCCATGCTCCGAGAAAAGTGAAGAGGCCGAGCGTCACCAGGATCGGCGACAGCGAAGGCAGAACGACGGAGCGGAAAATGCGGATATCGCTCGCCCCCTCCATGCGCGCCGCCTCGATCATTTCAGTCGGGATCGACAGCGCATATTGCCGGACAAGGAAGATGCCGAAAATGGTCGCGAAAAAGGGAACAAGGACGCCGATCCACGTGTTGACGAGTCCCATTCCCTTCAACATCAGAAAGAGCGGGATCATCGCGACCTGCGCCGGAATGACGAGGGCGGCGAGGAGAAGTCGGAAGGCGGCCTCGCGCCCTTTGAAATCGAGTTTTGCGAATGCGTAGCCGGCGGCGACGTTGAAAGTGAGCGAAAGAGCGGTCGCGACAGAGGCGACGAAAAGGGAATTGACGAAATACCGTCCGAGCTCCGCCTGTTCGATGAGCGCGCGATAATTTTCAAGCGTCGGATGTCTGGGGAGAAGCGGCGGAGGAAACGCGCTTGCCTCGCCCGGCGACATGAAGGAGACGCTCGTCATCCAGAACAGCGGCAAAAGGGTGAAGACTGCGACAACGGCGAGCCCCGCCGTTGCGCCGATCCCCCTCTCGCGGATCGTCTTGCGCTTCATGCCGCTCCTCCAAACCGGCGCGTCAGATAAAGCTGTGCGCTCGCCGCCGCCGCCATGAAGGCGAAGAGGATGAATGCGACCGCCGACGCGGAGCCGAGGCTCCACCATGTGAAACCCTGCTCGTACATCAGGTAGAGAATGCTGAGCGTGCTCTGCACCGGCCCGCCTTGGGTCATCACATAGGGCTCAGCGAACAGCTGGAAGTAGCCCGCCATCGTCAGCACGCCGACGAGGAAGAGGGTCGGCGCCAGACCCGGCAGTGTGACATTGAAGAATTGCTGGACTTTCGAGGCGCCGTCGATCTTCGCCGCTTCATAGATGTCCTGCGGTATCGCCTGCAGCCCCGCAAAAAAGATGATCATGTTGTAGCCGAAGTTTTTCCAAACGGAGAAAATGACGATCGCCGGCATCGAAAACCTCGGATCTCCGAGCCAGTCAATCGTCGGCAACCCGATCGCATTGAGGGAAAGGTTCATCAGACCATATTTCGTGTGCAGAAGGTAACGCCAGATGAGGGCGACGGCGACGAGCGTCGTCACCACCGGCGCAAAGAGCGCAGTTCGAAAAAACGGCTTGAAGCGCGCAAAACGATCGTTCAACAGGAGCGCCGCCCCAAGCGAGGCGGCGATCGAGAGCGGCGCGCCGACGACGACGAAATAGAGTGTGTTGACGAGGGCGCGCCAGAAAAGAGGAGTCTTCACAAGGTCGATATAATTCTGGAAGCCGACGAAGCGCAGATTGGACAGATCCGCGAGCGCATAAATGTCGAAATCCGTCAGGCTTATTGCGAATGCAGCGAAAACAGGAATAATGAAGAATACGGCGATGATGGCGACAGCGGGGCCTGCGAAGCACCAGCCGATGACTGAGCGGTTCATCAGGCGTCCCTTTTTCGCGCCAGCATCCAGCGGCGCTTTTCAAGAATGGCGTCGATCCGACTGTCGAGTTCGCGAGCGGCGGTTTCCGCATCCCAATTTTCGTGCACCGCTTTTTCGGTGACGATACGCAGCTCCTGGGCGATGCGCTCCCATTCGGGCACTTGTGGAGCAGGAACTGTGCGCTCCAGCTGATCGCGGAATGCGGCGATATGAGGATCGGACCTCGTCTCTGGGAAATCCCAACTGGACCGGCGGGGCGGCAGATTGCCGCTCAGCGCGTAAAAGCGCGCCTGGATTTCCGGCTTCGCGAGAAACTCGACGAGTTGCAGCGCTGCTTTCGTATGCTTGCTTGTCTTGAAGACAACGAGACTCGATCCGCCCGCAATCGACGCGCCTGGCCCGTCAGGCCCCGGCAGCGGCGCCGTCATCCAGGCGTCTTGAAGGTCTTGCGGAAGTCTCTCGCGGAAATTGCCGATGTTCCAGGGGCCAGTGATGTAGAATGAAAAATAGCCGCGCGCGAATTCGTTCCATACATTGGCGATTTCGCTGTCCGTCGCCGGCGGCGCGAGGCCATCGCGAAAGAAAGAGAGGTAAAAGTCGAGCGCGGCGCGCTGCCCCGACGACGAGAAATTTCCAAATTGCCCATTCTCGCGCAGCGTCGGATCGTCTTGCTGGAGCGCGAGCATTAACTGCGGCCCGAATTCGTTGAGCGGCAAGAGGAATGCATAATTGCCGGGTCCCGCCGCTTTCTTCACCGCCTCGCACGCCTGGCGCAGTTCCGCCCAGTCGCGCGGCGGATGGTCGAAGCCGGCCTTCGCAAGCAAATCGGTCCGATAAAAAAGGAGGCGGGTGTCGACGTACCACGGGACGCCGAAGACTGAACCGTCAACGACGTTCGTCGCCCACACGCCCGGAAAATAGTCCCGCCTGTCGATTGCAGTTGATGCGTTGAGGGGCGCCGTCAAATCCGTCAGCGCGTCGAGCGCGGCGAACTCGGCGATCCAGGTGTTGCCGAGTTGGGCGACGTCGGGAAGCGCGCCGCCGACAAACGCCGTCAGCAGTTTTTCGTGCGCGGCCGTCCACGGAATTTTTTGCACCTTGACACGGATCGCCGGATGCTTCGCCTCGAATTCGTTAAGCAATTCCGGCAAAATCTCGCCTTCGCGGCCCATCGCCCAGATCTCAACCTCCGTCACGCCCGGCTGCGTCGGGGAACAGGCCGTGAGGACGATGGCGCAGGCGGCGAGGATCAGGGCGGCGACGCCGTTCGGGATCGATGAGATCCTGTCCGTCGCTCTCATTCGTCGAGCCACCCGCCGCTGAAGCCTGCGCGTTTCAATCCTTCCCTTATGTGCGGATTGCGGCGCATCACTTTCCAGACGAGCCCGTTTTGATGGTTCTCGATCATGATCAGAATGGGCCCCTGATCGATTCCGAGATAATCCGTATCCCTCCAGCCGACGCCTTCGGCGCGCCGACCGAGCTTGGGCGCGACTTCGAAATCGAAACTCGGGTTGAACGCGTCAAAGAATCCGTAGTCTCCATAGATTTCGCGCCCATAACGAGTGCGCATGGCGCGAATCGCGGGGATGGCGATTTCCGGCGCGAAAGCGATTGAAGCCGCCGCAGCGGTCGGCGCAATCGTTCCGTCGTCATAACCTTTCATGAACTGTCCGTGATCCGGCTTTCCCTCATGTCCGCGCGCCGCGTAGGTGTGAAAGTCGCGCTTTTCGCCGCGATAATCGAGCTTTGCGTCAATGGGACCGTCCGATGCCGTCAGCCCCCAGACGTTCTCGTCATAGCCGCGCCAACGATGGGGATTGCGAATCGCGTAATTGCGCTGCGCGTAAACGGCGCGCCGGCTGTTCTCGAAATAGTCAAAGCCTTTCTCACGCATGAAGCGATCGGCGATGCCTCGAAAGTCGACGAAGGCGTGGCTGTACTGATGCCCGAAGAGGGGAGGGAACATGATCCGCGGCTCGCCGTCCGCATCGCCCCAATTATCCGCGTAACCCTTCGCCCACTCATCCCACGCCGCGGGCGGAAGCGGATGCGTCGGCGAACCGATTGCGAGGATGTAGAGCAGCATCGCTTCGTCATATCCGACCCAATCCGCCTTGATGAATCCGCTTTCCGGCTTCCAACCCATCGACACCGTGCGCCGTTCGGCGAGCGCCCATTCCCAGTCGACTTGCGCGTAGAGCGCTTCAGCGAGCGAGCGTATTTCCTCTTCTTGCGGATCATCGCCGTCGAAATAGGAGGCGCAGAAAAGGACGCCGCCGAGCAAAAGCGTCGTATCAATCGTTGAGAGCTCAACATCGGCGGAAAAACGCGCGCCGGTTTTCATGCCGAGAAAATGATAGAAGAACCCCTTGTATCCGGCCATGCCGGACGCCGCCTCGCCCTGCGGCGCGTTCTTGAAGAACCGTAAGGTCGCGAGCACGCGCTCGCGCGCGCTTTCGCGGCTGACATAGCCGCGTTCAACCCCGATCGGATAGGCGGCGAGGGCGAAACCGACAGCGGCGATTGACGAAAATGAAGGCGTCGGCCAACGGTCGGGAACGAGGCCGTTTTCGGGATTGGCTGTTTCCCAAAAGAAATTGAAGGTGCGATGAGCGAGGTCCTCGACCAGCGCCTCGTCGCTGACATTGCGGAGATCCTCCCCTGCGGGAAAGAACGTACCCTGATCAATCGATAGCGCAGATGTATGCCCGCTCGCGGGTGCGCAGGCGACGAGGCAGATCATGGCGGAGGCCAAAAAAGTTAACCGGGTCCGTGTCTTTCTCGTCACCGCCGACATACTCCTTGCGACATACTCTTTGAACCTTGCTCCATCGTCGAAATCAAAACCGCCTTAACCCCGCCGATCATCGTCGCGCCTTGAGGCGCGCGCCAGCGCACCGATCCGAAGAGCCGCGCAACGCAAATCGCGACCGGCCGCTCTTCCGAAAAAGTTCGGGCGCAGCCGCGTCGGGAGGATAGCGCGGCTGCGCCCGTCCGCGGCTTCGGCATTAAGTGTCAGCCGAACGCCGAACGGCGCAAATCGCACAGGCGCGCGGGGAAGCTCATTGCGCGAGCAGCGCTCGTCCATGTAACCATCGCCCGGTCCGCGCAGGCGTTATTTCTGCGTATGTCTGTCGCAAGCTTCAAACTCATGCAGCTGTATTTCCTCCGCCGGTTTTCGACGCGCCTATGCTCGCACGCCCTGTTTTGAATTTCTGTTCACGGGAGTCGCCGAACCGCATGATCTGCGAACTTCGAGCCTCGTCTGTATCGTGACGTCGGCGAATTCGGTCTCGTCTCCTTCGATCCGTTCGACAACGCGGCGAAGCGCCATGCGGCCGAGACTCGCGATATTGGCCCCGACGGTCGTCAGAGAGGGATTGACGAAGCGGGCGAGGGGGATGTCATCGAACCCGACGAGCGCGATGTCGCCGGGAACCGAGATCTCGCGTTCGTTCAATGCGGCGAGACAGCCGAGCGCCATCATGTCATTCGCCGCGAATACGGCGTCATAATCGCTGCGGCAGGCGCTGATCGCCATACCTGCCTCAAATCCCGAAGCGTCGGTAAAGTCGCCGGAAAGTATGAGCGGCTGCACATCGCCGCGCATTTCGGCTATCGCCGCAAGATAGCCGGCGCGACGCGTCTCGGCTTCGAGGTTGCCCTTCGGGCCTGCGATATGGGCGATTTTGCGGCGGCCGCAGGCGATCAGATGCCGCGTCGCGTCGCGAGCGCCGCCGAAATTGTCGATTGCGAATGAATCGACTTGCCGCCCGCCGGAGTTGTTGAGCAGCACCGCGCTGAGATCGCCCGGCATTGCACCCATAAGTTCATCCGTATTCAGAAATGGCGACATCAGCACGAGGCCGTCGATGCGGCCGCGCATTTCCCGGATGAGCGAAAGAACCTCGTCAGCGTCGCCGTGCGCGCTTGACACCAGAAGATGCAGGCCCTTTTCGCGCGCCGCAGCGTCGATGCCGCGAACGAGCTCTGAGAAGTATTCGCCATGAATATCCGGAAGGATCACGCCGATAAGGTTGCTGCGGCGCGTGGCGAGCGCCCGTCCGCCGCTGTGGGGCACGTAATTCAATCGCGCGATGGCGTTAAGGACCGCCTTGCGCGTCGGAGGCGCAACATTGCCGAGGCCGTTCACAACGCGAGAAACCGAAGCGATTGAAACGCCCGCCTCCTCGGCGACCTCCAAGACAGTGATCTTGCGGGTGCGTCCGGGCTGCCGTGATGCCGCCATCCGATTCTTGCTCTTCTTCATGGCTGCACTCCCGAGAGCGCAGCCCGCCCCCGGGGCGGCCCGCGCTCCAGTGCGCTGTAGGCGTTTACATCCCTATTAACAACTAGCATATTTTTAGTTCAGGATGCAACATGTATGCGCTTACATCCGAATGGCGCTGCAGAAAATCGAACAGAGCGTAAATCCCCGCGCAGCTAGCGCGGCTCACGAACAATGAGCGAAATCGAGGGCGTTCGAGAATATGCAAAACCAGGCGGCGTTTGATCGTCGCGTGTTTCTGGCGGGTCTCCTCTCGCCATTATCCGTATACGCTTGTTCCGATAAGACGGGACACGCGCCGGCGTTGTCCGATCTTGACGCTTGGATCGATCGCCAGCGAGCGTTGTCGATTGAACATTTGCTGCACAACATATCGCCGGCCGGGGGCGTCGAGAGGGCCGTTGAGACGAAGTGGATCGCGGATGACCGCTGGCCACTCGTCAGCAGCGATGCCGCGAAAACGGGCGCCAGCGTTCGCATCGAAGAGGGAGTTCTTCATCAATCGATTGCGGCGCGACCGGGATCCGTCGCGGCGGCTGCGCGCGGGGGACCTGACGAGCCCGATTATTTCTTTCACTGGGTAAGGGATAGCGCGCTTGTCATGAAGGAACTTGCAGCGCTTTACGCGGAAGGCCCGCCCGCGCTCGCGTCGAATATCGAACGCCGCCTGGCCGATTTCATAGAGTTCACCCGCGCGCTTCAACTCTCCAATTCGCCGGAAGGGCTCGGCGAAGTCCGCTTCAACATGGACGGCAGCCAGGACTACCTCAAATGGTCGAGGCCGCAATTCGACGGGCCTGCGCTGAGAGCGCTCGCGCTGTTGCGGTATCGAAACCTGCGCGCAGCTCCGCTCGCCGGCGACCTTGAAGTGGTGCTGAAGGAGGCGGTCAACGCCGATCTCGATTACATCGCCGCGAACTGGATGAGGCCGGGCTTCGATCTCTGGGAAGAGTGCAAAGCGCATGATTTTCACACGCGCGTCGTTCAGACGGCGGCGCTGAACGCTGGCGCGCGCCTCGCCATCGAAGAACGGGATGAAGAGCGCGCAAGGATATACCGTGAGGCGGAGAAAGGCCTCCGCGAAGCGCTCGAAGAATATTGGCTTGCCGATAAGGGGGCATACGGATTTTTCGGAAAGCAGACGGCCGCGCGCGGCGACACGGGCGAGCCGAGAGCCGGCGAGAATTTTGATGCGGCTATCGTGACAGCAGCGCTTCATGGCGGATTGGAAGAGGGGCGGTTTTCGCTGCTCGACGATCGAATTCTTGCGAGTGCGGTCAAAGCCGAGGATTTGTTCGCGCGACTATATCGCGTCAACCGTGATCGCGCGCCGGACGAAGGCGTCCTCATCGGCCGTTACGAAGGCGACAGCTATTTCGGCGGCAATCCCTGGTCGTTCATTACGCTCGAATTCGCTGAAGCCTATTATCGGCTATCAAGCTTGCTGAATGTCGCGCCGTCGCTTCCCGTGACGCCGCTCAATCGCGAGTTCTTCAGCCGGGCTGCGGCCAGAGCAGGCCTTAAAACGCCGCTCGAAATCGGAGGCGATGCGATTGCGAACGGAACCGCCCGCGCCGCACTGCGGAACGGCCTCGTTTTGCGCGGCGATGACATGCTGCGCGCAATTCGCCGGCGAACGCCTCAATCAGGAGAAATCGGGGAACAGCTTCACCGGGACACCGGCGAACGCGTTTCCTCAAATAGCCTTTCCTGGAGCCATTCGTCGTTTCTGGCGGCGACGGACGCGCGACGCTCGGCGCAATTGCGGTAGAGCCGCTTGATGCGGGATGGAAAGAGCCGCCAGCAGAGAAAGGGTCAGACGATGAACTCCGAGCCGAGCATGAATTCCGGAACGACCGATCCGGTGCAGTCGGTCACCATCGTCGGCGGCGGAACCGCCGGCTGGATGACCGCCGCCGTCCTCTCCCAACTGCTGCGCAAAGTGAAGGTCCGGCTCGTCGAATCCGACGAGATCGGGATCATCGGCGTCGGCGAAGCGACGATACCGCATATTCGAAATTACATGGCTTTGGCGGGCGTCGATCAGCTGCGCATGCTGCACGCGAGCAAGGCGACCTTCAAACTCGGCATTCAGTTTGTCGGCTGGGGCGCGCCGGGAGAATCCTACATTCACGGGTTCGGCCGGATCGGACGCGACATGCTTTGGCTGCACACCCATCAGCTATGGCTTGCTGCGAAGGAGCGCGGTCTCGATGTCGGGCATTTTGACAATTACGCCATCAACTGCCGCGCCGCGCTTGACAATCGCTTCCGCTTCCAGGATTCGCGCCTGTCCAATACGCCGCTCGCCGATCTCGATTTCGCCTATCATTTCGACGCTTCCCTGCTTGCCCGGTTCTTGCGCGGCGAGTCCGAGGGCCGCGGCGTTGAGCGCATAGAGGGACGCATCGTCGACGTCGCCAAAGACGGCGAAACCGGGTTCGTCGATGAGGTCATCCTCGCCGATGGCCGGCGCATCGGCGGCGACCTCTTCGTCGATTGTTCCGGCATGCGCGGGCTGTTGATCGAAGGCGCGCTCGGCGTCGGCTACGAGGACTGGAGCCATTGGCTTCTTTGCAACCGCGCGCTCGCTGTTCCCTCGGAAAGCGTGACGCCTTTGACGCCGTATACAAGGTCGACCGCGCGCAGCGCTGGGTGGCAATGGCGCATCCCGCTGCAGCACCGCATCGGCAATGGAATTGTCTACGCCGCCGAACTGATGAGTGATGACGAGGCGGCCAGGACGCTCCTTGACGGCCTCGACTCGGCGCCGCTCGCCGATCCGCGCCCGGTGAGATTCAAGCCCGGCCGCAGGATCGAAGCGTGGCGGAAAAACGTCGTCGCGGTCGGGCTTTCCGGCGGATTTTTGGAGCCGCTCGAATCGACAAGCATCCACCTCATCCAGACTGCGGTGCATCGTCTCTTGGCGCTGTTTCCGGCGCGCGGCTTTCACCAGGCGGATATCGACGAATTCAACCTCCAGACGAAGCTTGAATACGAGGATATCCGGGACTTCATCATCGCCCATTACAAGGTGACCCGCCGGCGCGTGGAACCTTTCTGGGACTATGTGCGCGAGATGAAAATCCCGGATTCGCTGGCGCGCCGAATTGCGCTTTTTGAATCTTCCGCGCGGTTTTTCGGGCACAGCAAGCTCGAACTCTTCGCCGAGGAAAGCTGGGTGCAGGTGCTGCTCGGTCAGGGACTAAACGCCAGCGGCGACCCTGTCACCCGGTTCGTCAGTGACGAAGACCTCGCCGCGTATCTTCGCGACACGGCCAAAACCATCGCTGAACAGTCGGCGCAAATGCCCGACCACGCAGCGTTCATCTCCCGCCTTCCGGAGCGGGAAGCGCGCCTTGAAGGGGCAATCGGCGCGCCGATCAAGCGCGGCTGAAGCGTTTTTGCAACAGTTCACAATTCCGGGAGAGAGGCCCCCACGAAAGGATTGTAACCGTTTACAACATAGGCATAATGACGCCTAAGCGGCGATTCCTGCTCGCCGATGCAAAAAACATTAAGAATGCCGGATGCGATCAGCGAGGCCGGCGAAAATGGGAGGTGCGATAATGTTCCGACGCTCGAAGTGTAATCGTTTCCAAAAGGGCGTTTCCGCGACAGCTTTGGCGATCGCCCTCGGCGCCGCCACGCCTGTCTGGGCGCAAACCGACACGTCGGCGCTTGAAGGTCGCGTTGATGGCGTTCCGGCCGGCACGCAGGTCGTCGTCACCGACACCAACACGGGGCAGAGATCGGTCGCAACGGTTGACGCCTCCGGCAAGTACCGGGTCATCGGCCTGCGCCCATCCTCCTATTCGGTCAGCGTCGCAGGCAAGGGGACGCAAACGACGACCTTGTTTGTCGGTCAGACCGCAACTCTCAATTTTATCGCCGAAGGCGAAGACGTCATCGTCGTCACCGGCACGCGTCAGGTCCTTGATGTGCGTTCTTCGTCTGTCTCGACCAGCATCACGCCGGCGCAGATCGAGGTGCTTCCGCAGAACCGGCGTAACTTCTTGAGCTTTGCTGAACTCGCGCCCGGCGTCGCCGTCACCCGCGGCGGCAACTCCCAGATCCAGGCAGGCGCGACGAGCGCATCCAACGTCAACGTGCTGCTCGACGGGATCAGCATCAAGAACCCGATCAACCATGGCGGCGTGTTCGGGCAGAATTTTGGCCTCGGGAACCCGTTCCCGCAGATCGCCATCCAGGAATATCAGGTCATCACGCAGAACTTCGGCGCGGAGACCGGGCAGGCGGGATCGGCGCTTGTCACCGCGGTGACCAAGACCGGCGGCGACGAGTTTCACGGCTCCGCCTTCCTCGAATATCAGCCCAACAAGTTCATCACGCAGCCGTTCTTCGACAAAAAGAATGGCGTTCCCAAGCCGGAGTTCAGCCGTAAACAGTTCGGCGGCGAGCTCGGCGGACCGATCATCCCCGGCGTGCTTAACTTCTATGTCGCGGGCGAAGGCACGATCGAAAGTCGGCCTGCGACGAGCGGTTTTCTGCCGCCAGGCAACACCTTGCCGACGTCAATCACCTCCGAGATCCTTGTGCCCCACAGCCGCGATTTCAAACAGGGGCTCTATTTCGGCAAGTTGAGCTGGTTCGCCACCAACAACGACTCGGTCGATTTCACCGCCTTCATCCGCCGCGAAAACAATCTCTCCGACATCGACGCCAATGCAGCGAGCACTCACGGCCGCACGATCCTCACGCATGAGAACCGCTATCAGCTCAGGTGGCGGCACAGCGCGGGCGATTTCCTGAACGTCTTCAACGTTTCCTATGATAAAGCCACGCAGGAAACGCCGAGCGTCGGAACCGGCCCCGAATTCATTATCAAAGACAGCGTGTCAGTAAGCGACACGAACGATCCGCTATTCAACGTCTTGTCGAATCTTAACACCAACGCGAATGATGCGCAGTTCGGCGCACACTTCTTCGAACAGGGCGACCGTCAGAAAACCGTGACGGTCAAGGACGATGCGACCTGGATTCTCGGCGAGCATTCGCTCAAGACCGGTTTCCAGGTTGTCCACCTCGACCTGTCGCGCACGGTCAACAACACCTTTAACGGCACCTACTATTTCGCCAACCCGGGGGCGGGCGGCAGTTTTGATCCGACGGTCCCCTATGGCGCGAGAATCAACATTCAGCCGACGCCGACTTTGAATGGAAAGGACTTCCAGCTCGGCTTCTATGTCGAGGATGAATGGCGTCCGGATGATCATTGGACCATCAATGCCGGCGTTCGGTGGGATTTTGAAACCAACGCCAACAACAACAACTATGTAACGCCGGCCGCGATCGTTACGGCGCTCTACAACTATCAGGGCTGGGCGGCGCGCGGCATTGATCCCGCGGACTACATTTCAACGGGAAGCAACCGGAAGCCGCAATATGGCGCGATCCAACCGCGCATCGGCTTCTCTTACGACTTCGGCGGCGACGGCAAAACCGTGTTGTTTGGCGGCGCCGGCCGATATTACGACCGCTCGCTCTTCATCGAAGGCGTGATCGAAACGCTGACCAACAGCAACAGGATCGTCGGCGTCGACCTCGCCGGGGCGTGCCTCGGCGGGAATGGTCCGGCCTATTGCACGGACGCCGACGCCTTGCGCACATTTGCGCTCACTCAGCTTGCCGGCACCGGCGGCGATGTCTGGCTCCTTAACAACAAGACGGAGCTGCCGTTTTCCGACCAGTTCGACCTCGGCATTCGTCGTCAGTTCGGCGACATCCGTGTGTCGGTCATCTATTCGCATATCAGATCGCACAACATCTTCCAGTTCACCCGTGCGAACTTCTATACGAACGGATGGTACTCTCGCTTCCTGCAGTTCGATGGAATGGGCAACGTGATCGGCTGCACGGACGGCGGCGACGCCTGGATCCAGGACTTCACGCCGAACACAACCTTTGCCGCCTGTCCCGCCGGCGGCGGTCAGTTGCCCGGCTTCTCCGGCAAGCTGAATGTCGGGCGGAACGACGGCGAGGCGCGCAGCAACTCGGTCTTTGTGACGATCGAAAAACCCTTCACCGAGGACTCGCGCTGGGGACTGCAGACCACGTTCACCTACCAGCGGGCGCGGACGAACGTCGCACAGGAACTCAATTCGGATGAGTTCTTCAACGGCGCCTCGCAGACAGCGTATGGTACGGGTTATGTCAACGGGGTCGAGAAATGGCGCCTCGTGACAAGCGGTCAATACCGCGCGCCGTTCGACATCCTGGTGTCCCCGCGGCTGACGCTCTCGTCGGGGCCTGCCTTCGGGAACATCATTGCGCCGTGGAACAGCTCTCCGTCGATACAGGTTCCTGACGGCGCGTGCTGCTACGGCAATCTCGGCGGCGTTTTCTATCCGGACAAGACCTTTGGATATAAGCGGTTCGATTTGTACCTTGAAAAGTCGATCGAGACGCCGTGGGGCCACGAGCTGGTGTTTAATTTCGAAGCGTTCAACGTCTTCAACTGGCTCAACCGCAACTACTCCTCATGGGGTGCGGGCGGCGGCTCGCCGCCGCCGCTCGTCGAGGACAGCCAAGTCGGCGATGACGGACGCCAGTTCCAGGTCGGCGTTAAATACAATTTCTGACGGCGCACTCACGCCGGGGATTACGAAGGGAGGAGCGGACCGCTCCTCCCTTTTGCTTTGGCGGAGGTTTCGCCGTTCCACCGGGTGCGATAGAACCTGTTTCGCTTCGTTCTTATCGATCGCGCATGAAACCAGAACTTCTGCGCTTCGGCGCCGACTTAAATCCGGTCGTAATCCTCGACTGCTTTAGCGGCAGGCGGCGCGGAATTGTCGAAATCGCCGCGGCCATGGCGCCGTTCCCGCCGAGCGGCGGAAACGTCTATCCGGGACTGCGCCGCGTGATTACGAAAGAGGACGACGCAGCCTGGCTTTACATTACGCAGCTTCTCTCCGACGCTGCGCCTTATATCGGCGGCGCGTTCGACGCCGACTCGCTCTATCTTCTGGAAGCGAGCTTCTCGATCGTGACTGCTGCGCCGGACGACCTCGCCCCCGAACAGCGCGCGCCGCATTTCGATTCGACCGATCCCTCCTACATCGCCGTCATTCACTACCTTAGCGACATGCCCTCGGCGGGCACGGCGTTCTACCGCCAGCGGGCGACGGGAATTGAGACGGTGCGCGAGAACAATGTCGATCTCTATGTGAATACGGCCAAGCGCGTCGCGCGCGAATTTCCGAAGGCTTATATCGCCGGATCAAACGAGCACTATGAGGAAATAGGCAGGATCGAAGGCGCACCGGACCGCCTCGCCGTCTATCGCGGGGCGATGCTGCATTCCGGCGTCATTCCGCCGGAAATGCCGCTGTCGAGTGATCCGCGAGTCGGGCGGCTGACGGCGAATCTGTTCATCCGCCTGCGCCAGTTGGGATAGAAAATGGCGCGCATCCGCAAAGCTATCCTGTTGGCCGCGTTGGCGACCGCACTCTCGTCGTGCGCCGCACATGCCGGCAAGCGGCCCACTTACGCCAATCCGCTCGATATCGATTACCGTTACAATTTCGAGCAGGAGAACGAAAAGATCTCCTACCGGACAGGCGCCGATCCCGTGGTCGTCCGGCATGACGGCGCGTACTATCTCTTCCATACTCTCGCGGATGGCTATTGGCGCTCGACCTATCTCGTCGACTGGCGATTCACGAAGCCAAGCCGCTGGCCCTTCGAAAGCATAGTCGCGCCGGCCGCTTGGTCTGACGGCGAGCGGCTCTATCTCATGCCGTCCATGACGTCGCAAAAGTTCATTCTGGCTTTGGATGATCCCGAGGGCGGCGCGGTCGAGTTCTTCGATCGATTGACACCGCCGCTTCCCGGCGCAAGGCCGATCCCAGATCCCGACCATCCTGACATGAGCCAGATTCCGCCCGGCCCTTGGGATCCTGCTCTCTTCGAGGATGACGATGGGCGCTGGTATCTCTACTGGAACTCGTCCAATTTCTATCCGATCTACGGCGTTGAGATCGATATGGGCGATGGCCTGACCTACATAGGCAAGCCGATTCCGCTGATCTCTCTTGATCCGGAGAGCCACGGCTGGGAGCGTTTTGGCGAGGACCACAGCGGCGCCTTGCCAAATGGCGAAAAGATCTCACCCTTCATCGAAGGCGCGTGGATGACGAAGACGAAAGGGAAATATTACCTTCAATACGCCGCTCCGGGTACGGAGTATAACGCCTACGCCAACGCCACCTACGTTTCGGACTCGCCGCTCGGGCCGTTCGAATATGCGCCCTATAATCCCATCGCCTACAGACCAGGCGGCTTTGCGGAAGGTGCGGGACACGGATCGACCTTTCAAGACGAATACGGAAACTGGTGGAACACCGGCACGCCGTGGATCGGGCATAATTGGACTTTCGAGCGACGGATCAGCATGTTTCCGGGCAAGTTCGAAGATGACGGTCAGGTGTGGTTTTCAACGCGCTTCGGCGACTTCCCGCATTACGTCCCGACGGAAAGGGTCGAAAATCCCGAAAGTTTGTTCACGGGCTGGATGCTCCTTTCCTACCGCAAGCGTGCAGAGGCCTCCTCGACGATGGGCGAATTTTCCGCCAACCGCGCCTCGGACGAAAATCCTCGCACATTCTGGGCCGCCGGAAAGAACGAGAAGGGCGAGACGCTGACGCTCGATCTCGGCGCGCCGAAAACCCTTCGCGCCATTCAGGTGAACTTCGCCGACCATGAGTCGGACCGCTACGCCGACGCGCCGGACATCTACACCGAGTTTCATATCGACGCGTCAATCGACGGGGCGAAATGGAAGACAATCGCGGGCGCCAGCGCCCCGCGAAGAGACAGGCCGAACGCTTACCTCGAACTGAAAAATCCGGTCGATGCGCGTTTCGTCCGCTATGTGCACGGACATGTCGGCGGCGCGCATCTGGCGATCTCCGATTTGCGCGTGTTCGGCAATGCGCCTGGGTCCGCTCCGATGACGCCGCGGGACGTTGAGGCGGTTCGCGGCGCCGACGCGCGCGAGGCGATGATCATCTGGCGGCCGGTCGAGGGAGCGGTCGGCTACAATGTCCTCTGGGGCATCAGGCCCGACAGGCTGACGCTCGCCTATCAGGTGTTCTCGGACGATGCGGAACGCTACGGCCGCGCATCGCAGGCGCTGCGCGCGCTCAACATCGGCGTCAACTATTATGTCGCCGTCGAAGCGTTTAACGAATCAGGCGTCTCCGCCCGAAGCGAATCGAAGCCGCTTCACTGAAGTCGATGCGGCGAACTTGGGTCGGCGCGATGTTCAATCGCGATCAAGTGCAATTAATGCTCAATCGGCGCTTCAAATGGAACGGCCGGCAGATCGGAATCGTTGTAAAGATTGCAGATAGGGGCGTCTTCCCAGCAATATCGCACGAATGCCGGAGTTGAGCCGCGAGCGTCAATCTTGACGCGCGAGCCGTCGATCGCGGCGTCAGCGAACCGGCAATCGCGATCCGTATCGCACAGTTCAAAAGCGATGGGGCGCGCCGCGCTGTATGTGACAAGCGGACCATGGTCGAAGTCGATGATGACGGCGTCGCCTGCGCGCTTTGTCGCAACCGGCGTCGGGCCGATGTCGACAATTTCTTCGCCATAAATGAGACGGCGTGCGATTCTGGCGAGCCGCTGAGCGACGATGCTTTTTTGAGTTGGATGGATGTCGAAGCGGTCGCCGATGTCGATGGTCACCGCAAGTCCGGCGTTCGCATCGGCGGCGACGGCCCGCCGCTGGGCCTCGCGCAGACCGCCCCAACTATGAGGCTGCGGCTTCATTGCGGGGGCGCCAAAATTCGCAAGCTGCACGATCAGAAATGGAAGGTGAGGCGCTTCAAATGCCTTGCGCCAGTCGCGCATCAACGCGGGCAAGAGACGCGCATATTCATCGGGCGACGCGACATTGGATTCGCCCTGATACCAAAGAACGCCACGCAGCCCGAATGGCGCGAGCGGAGAAATCATCGCGTTGTAAAGGCCGGTATAAGCGTCCTGTCCGTCCCAGGGAGCGCGCGGAGGCGGCGGCGGCAAGTCCCATAACCCGGCGGAAATTTTGTATCGCCAATTGACGCCGATCGCGACTGCAGAGCCGTCCGCAAAGCGCACCGTCCGAGTTTCCGGCTCGCCCCACAGTCCGCCGCCGCCGATGGTGTCGAGGACGCCGACGGCAAGCGTATTGCGGCCGGGGCGAAGGGTTCCCGCGGGGACTTGATAGGTGCGCGGCGACTGCCAGCCGCTTTCCCCGCCGATGACAGCGCCATTGAGAAACGTAACATCAATATCGTCAATCGGACCGAGCGTCAGCTCCGCCCGGTGCGCGGCCTGTTCCTTCGTCAGGTTGAATTCTGTTCTGAACCAGACGGCGCCGTCGAATTCAGCGAGCGCTGGTGCGTCGCTATTCTCCCATGACCCGCCATCAAGCGTCACGCGAGGCCATTTCGAATCGTCAAATTCGAATCCGCCCCAGCCCGCTCGCGCGCCAGGGTCGTTCTTCATCCACCATTGGACGAGACCAGCTTCGAATCGAGCGCGTGCGCCGACGGGATCGGTGACGGCGTTAGCGAGTTCATCAAGCGCCGCGTCGAAGCCGTCAACACTGCGAAGTCCCGCATCGCTGATCCAGGATTCGATGCGCGTGCCGCCCCATGCGGACTGAATGAGGCCGATCGGCGCTTTCGCTGCGTCTTTGATCTCGCGAGCGAAGAAAAAGCAGACTGCGGAGAATTCATTCAAGTCCTCGCCTTGTGCGAGACTCCAATGCGCCGGCTTTGAAAACATCGCCTTCGGTTGCAGCGCGCTTTCGAGCGGCGCCTTGAAAAGGCGGACGCCGTCATCGCCGGCCCCCGCTCCGTTGTTGGCGCTGCGCGCGGGAAACTCCATGTTTGACTGGCCGGAGCACAGATAGACATCACCGAGATGCACGTCGGAAATGATGCTTTCCGTTCCGCCCGCTGCGCGCGCCGACAAGACATACGGGCCGCCCGCAGGGCGCGAAGGAAGCATTGCGCGCCATGCGCCGGAAGCATCAGCGACGACACGCGCTCGCGCCATTCCTAAGGAAATTGTGATGCGCTCATTCGGGGCGGCCCACCCCCAAACCGTTATTGGACGGTCACGTTGCAACACCGCATGATCGGAGAAAAGCGGGTGCAAAAGCGGGCGATCCTGCGCATTGACGGCGCTTGAAGCGATCATGACCGCGAACAAGAGGAAAATTTTTCCTGCCTTTTGCATTCGGCGCTGCCCCTTTACCATTGGTAAGCTCCTTCGACTGCCGCGTCATATCCATTCCCTCGGCGGGGCGGAGGTCGAAGGCGGATGATTCATTTGCGCCAAGCGCGGGGTGACTACGGGAATCGTCAGCATCGTGCTTGCGACCGCCATCAGCAGCGTCGCGGTGAACGCTTCGCTGGTGATGATCTCCTTGTCGAGCAGGATGTTCACGAAAATGATCATGATCAGCGCCTTGGTCTGCAGGAGCCACCCGATGACCGTCGCTTCGCCTTTTCGCCAACCCAAAATCCTGCCTGCGAGGTGGATGCCGGCAAGCTTTCCGGCGACGGACGCAATGAGCAGGATGGCGGCGGCGGCAAAGACGACAACGCCGCCGACTTCCCAATTCGTGCGCAGACCCGTGCTCAGGAAGAAGACAGGCATGATCGCAAGCAGGACATGATTTCGAAATGCGTCCATCTGTTTTTGATCGAACATATCAGAATCGAGCACCGCCCCCGAGAGGAACGCGCCGACCATGAAATGAAGCCCTGACCAGTCTGCGAAGAACCCGGACAAAGCGAGCCAGATCAATCCCGCATACCAGCGGTCTCGTTCAGGAATTCGCCGCATGATCATGCGCACGAGCCGTGCGGCGAAGATGAATGCAAGGAGAAAGCTCGCCTGACGTCCAACCCTCTCCCAGTCGAGCAGAATGAACGCCAGCACCGCCCAGATCGCAATGTCGTCGAGACTTGCATAACGGAGAATCCGCTGGCCGAGCGGCAGGCGCAGGATCGAGAGCTTTTCCATGAAAAGCACCAGAATCGGCAGTGCGGTGACGGCGCAGGCCATGCCGATGCCAAGGATGAATTGCCATGTCTGCCCGCGCGCGCCGACCCACCCGTCGCTCATCTGAAGCATCAAGATTGCGCCGACGCAGCCGAACATGAGAGGCGCGCCAAGCGCGAGGCTCGCCGTCACCCCGGTCTCGATCCTGTTCGCCCATGCCTTATTCACGTCAAGTTCGATGCCTGCAACCCAGACGAAAATCATGACCGCCCACCATGCGACGCCGTTCAATGCGCCGATGACTTCTGGCCTGAAAATGAATGCGTAGTATTGCGGGGCCGCGGCGCCGAGGACGCTAGGCCCAAGCAGGATCCCGCCGATGATCTGCACTACGACGAGCGGCGCGTAATATTCCGTCTTC
>JBMOOR010000068.1:23704-24637 GCA_049324555.1 Pseudomonadota bacterium
ATGATCATTGCGATGAGATAGATTTCCGAAATGCTCATGTTGTTTTCGCCGTGTCGCGCCAAGCGATTTTCCATCCAGGCGCCAGCCGGCGATCACCCCTCAAACTTTCTCAGCGTCTCCGGCGGCGCATGATGCGAATTCCGCTTGTCATCGCGTCACGCAATGCGCCGTTCGGTCGCGATCGTCCTGATCGCGCGGACGCAAAGATTGCATGTAAGCGTTTTCAATGTAAAGTGACGAAAGGGCGGATCGGCCTGTTCGCGCGCCTGGCGCGCAGCCCATGAGTGGGCCACGCGCAGCGCGCGTTCGGCCCCGATCGATTCGGCCGGCGGAGCGCCGCCGGGCGCCCGACCGACACTAGTGGAACTGATCAGCGCACGGCGAATATATAAGAGGGAAGTCGATCATGAACCGGACAGCATTAGTCGCCTGGATGGTCCTTGGCGCGTTGCAGCTTGCAACCCCTGCGGAGGGTTGGGCGGAAGTCCTGCCCGTCGCGAGCGTGGCGCCCGCCGCCGACGAAGCTCGTGAAAGGAGCGAATTCGTCGATCAGTTGCTTTCGCGGATGACCCTCGAGGAGAAGATCGGTCAGTTGACGCTGTTCACTTCCGATCAGCAGATTACGGGCCCTTCCGGCAAGGCGCCGTTCCGCGAGGGGATCAGATCCGGCAAGGTCGGTGCGGTGTTCAACGCTTTCGGCGCTGAGACGACCCGCGAATTGCAGGCGATCGCCGTAAACGAGTCGCGGCTGAAAATTCCGCTTCTGATCGGGCTCGACGTCATTCACGGACATCGCACAATCTTCCCGATCTCGCTCGGCGAGGCCGCCAGCTGGGACCTTGAAGCGATCGAAAAGAGCGCGCGAATTTCAGCGATCGAAGCGTCGGCCGAAGGCGTTAACTGGACGTTCGCGCCGATGGTCGACATTGCGCG
>JBMOOR010000068.1:24647-25722 GCA_049324555.1 Pseudomonadota bacterium
ACCCCCGCTGGGGGCGCATCTCCGAAGGCGCCGGAGAGGATCCCTATCTCGGGTCGCTCATCGCCGCGGCGCGCGTCCGCGGATTTCAGGGCGCCGACCTCGCGGCGCCGGACACCATCCTCGCGACGGCGAAGCATTTCGCCGCTTATGGCGCGGCGCAGGCCGGCCGTGACTACCATACGACCGATATGTCAGGGCGCACATTGCGGGAAGTCTACCTGCCGCCGTTCAAGGCCGCGGTGGACGCGGGCGTTGCGAGCATCATGAGCGCCTTCAACGAACTCAACGGCGAGCCCGCGACCGGGAACAAATATCTGCTGACCGACGTTCTGCGCGGCGATTGGGGCTTTGAGGGATTTGTCGTCAGCGATTACACATCCGTCAATGAAATGATCGCGCATGGATTTGCGGCTGACAAAGCAGACGCGGGAGACCTCGCCATCAACGCCGGGCTCGATATGGACATGCAGGGCGGCGCCTTCATGGAGCACCTCGCGGCCTCGGTGTCCGAGGGACGGGTCAGCGCCGCACGCATCGATGAGGCGACGCGGGCTGTGCTGGAAATGAAATACCGCCTGGGCCTTTTCGATGATCCGTATCGCTATAGCGATCCTGTCCGTGAAAAAACGATGGTGAAAAGACCCGAGCATCTTGAGGCGGCGCGTGACGTCGCTCGGAAATCGATGGTCCTCCTCAAGAATTCGCGCGATATCCTGCCGCTCAGGGAATCGGTGAAGTCGATCGCGCTGATCGGGCCGCTCGGCGACAGCAAGGCCGACATGATCGGCAGCTGGGCGGGGGCCGGCGATCGCGCGTCCGACCCAGTGACGTTGCTTGAAGGCCTTTCGGCGCGGGCGGGCGAGGGCGTGTCGATCCGCTACGTCAAAGGCGCCGGGTATGATTTCGCCGACGCTGAAGACCGTTCGGGCTTTGCGGAAGCGCTCGCAGCGGCGCGCGAGGCGGATGTTGTCATCGCAGCGATGGGCGAGCGTTGGGACATGACGGGCGAGGCGGCGAGCCGCACGTCTCTCGACCTGCCGGGTGCGCAAGAGGAGCTTCTGAAGGGGCTGAAAGC
>JBMOOR010000069.1:0-8115 GCA_049324555.1 Pseudomonadota bacterium
AGCGTGAGAATCGAGAGCGACTCTATAAAGCTGCAGCGTCGTACATCGAGAACACAAAGATTGGTGAATTCGAAAAATACCGTCGTCCGTTCACACGGCAGGTCATGTCTGATTTCCGACTTCTTTATCCAGTGCTGACGCCGTTTTTCGATCACGCTGATCGAGCCGAGAAGGATGCCGTGCAGGTGGCAACTGCGATGCGTTGCGTAACCTTTTTGCTTTTTACGTTCTATCTTCTTGCTGTGATTTTCATCATCAATTTGTTGGACGGAAAGTCGGCCAGCCTGACCTCCCCGGCGTTCGAAAAAGCGTGGCCGTTGTTCCTTCCACTGATCATCCCGATAATCACGGGGCTGACCCGAGGATCGCAGTTAGACAAGGTCAGGCGTGCATCGAGCGACTTTGGTTCTGAGTTCAATGCGCACCTAAGTCTTTTAAACAACAAGGCAAACTTCGCGCTTGAGCGTGTTAGCGACGACGCCCCAACATCCGAAGGCTGCGACGAGCGTGCAGAGCAGTGGACTGCAACCGCGCTTTGGCTCTTTAGCCTCCACGAATTATACGACCGCTACGTGACAACGATCTCTTGGAGAGTGCAGACAAAGTTTGTCTACATAACTTGGTTTTTTCGAGTGCTAAAATGGTGGCTTCTTGCGCTATTTGTTACCGCACTATTTTCTTTCAGCCGCCCGGAATTTGGGTGGACGATACCAGTCATCCTGGCCTTCTCGATGTATGCCGCGTCTCTATTCGTGTGGGACATTCGTCCCGGAGGAGGCGCTTCTAACGACTTGTTTGCTGAGAGTTTTATCATGTCAGTGGCGGGTCGGAGCAAGGAAGAAGTGAGCCAAAATCACTTCATGACAAAAACAGCACGATTAGTGAAGAAATTGCGGGAGCTCTACTACAATTCAATCGACTAACGGGGGCCTGAATGCTTCGCAAGCAAGAGAAAAAACCGGCCTTTGAAGAGGCGCTGTATCAGATCGATGAACCGTTGCTCTTGATGCGGTACGCCAATTTTGTGCCGATGTACAATACGTTTTTCAATTCGTTTATACGCATTTTCATGCTTCACGGCATAATGAGTTCGGTGCTACTCGGAATTGTCGCCGCCATCAATGCAAGGGAAACTCAGGAGCCTGTCTTTTATATTGCGGCGACGCTTTTCTACGGCGCGGTTTCAATTCTTATCGTCGGGATGATGCTCCGACTGCGAAACCTCATCTCATTGTATAGCGAGGAAATACAGGCGATAGAGACGCGCATCCGGGTCGTGAAGCGCCGTATGAGATCAGGGTTTCTAACTTCCCAATACATAACGTATCTCATCATATTGATCAGCCTGACGATCAGTGCATATTTCATTGCCCCTGCCCGGGACGCTTACCCAATCCTTCGCCCTTTTGCATTCATCCTCAAGTATTTCGATGTTCCGATAGATTTGAGTGGGCTCGAAATCTGAGTCAACAAGGTGCCGAAAGTCGCGCATAGACATCCTTATGGGTTGCCGTTGATGAAGAGATCTGAACGCGCCGGCCGAAAGTGCGTTTTCGTTACAATATTGCTGTTCGGCATAGGCGTCCGCCACGGAACCCCAAAGGCCTTCCAGCACTGGTAGAGCAGGTACGGATTTCCCTCGGGGAAAATCTTTGCGGCAAGACGCAACAGAGCGTCCATCCGCCCCTCATCCCCGCACACCGTCAGCACCAAGAGCGGTGCGCTGAGCTTCAAATGCTTCTTGTATATTCCACCCGCCACATATTCCCGATACTGCAACAGGCTCCGCAGCGCGCTCTTCCGATCGAGTGTCCCTGCCGTCACCGGTTCCGTCCCGCGATCGGCCTCAACCGCGAAGAAGCGATAGCGACTTCCCTGCTCGGTCTTGTATTCGAGGCCGAAGAGCGCATCCGGCTTCAATTCCTTCGTCAGTCTCTTTCCTGTTATCGGATCGATAATCGTCACCGGATAGGACAGCGTCGTCTTCGCCCGCTCCAGAATGCGATGCTCGGGAATGTATGCGAGATCAGCGCGCTCCAGCGCGCCGATCTCGATCGACGCGGTGATCGAACCCGCCATGAAATTATGGAGCCACGGCCCGGAGCGCGCGGCGTTGGTCTCATGCCAAAGGGCGCGCTCCTTGAGCGCCCTGACGCCCGCCGGCGCGAGATCATAGACCAGCTGATTATACCGGCTGTCGATGGTCGCGAATTGCTGCGGCGGGCGGGCGAGATACGGCCCGCCATGCGCCGTGTTTGCTTCATGGAAGAGATCGGTGAGGCGTTCTTTGGCACGCTTCTCGCTCGCGCCCACATGCTTGGCGAAAGCGAGCAGGAAGGAAGAGGCGAGCGGCCCGTGCTCATGCAATTTCCGGAGCCAGAGCCAGTCTCTCTCCTGCAAGGCGATGCGCTTTCCGGTCGCTTGCGGCCGGAGCCGGGAGCGCCGGCCGAGCGCGTCATTTCCCGCGCTCATGCGAGAGCGGTGTTGGCGATGAGGAGTTCGTGCGTGCGCTTCGTCGCCGAATTGGTGTTGTATGTGACCGGCACGCTCGCGATGTGGAAGCCCTTGAACAGCTTCCTGACTTCCGGCGTGTCGTTCAGCGACAGGATGAACCGCCCTTTGAGGGCGCGGAGCAAATCAGCGAGGGCGGCGAAATCCTTGCGCTCAAACAACCCTGCCTCATACTGTTTCTCGCGGCCGAAATAGGGCGGGTCGAGATAGAAGAGCGTGCCCGGCCGGTCGTAGCGGAGGATGAACTCCTGATAAGGAAGGCACTCGATGACGACGCCGGAGAGCCGCTCGTGGAGATCGGCGAGGATGGGGGCGAGCTTGCCCGTATCGAAATAAGCCGCCTTGTCCGGTTTGATGGCGAACGCCCGGTCGACGATCTTTCCGGCGAAGCCGAGCCGCTGGAGATAGAGAAAGCGGGCAGCGCGTTCGAGGTCGGTGAGCGTCTTGGGGTCGGTGGCGGCGAGGCGCATGAATTCAAGGCGGCCCGACAGCTGGAAGCGCAGCATCTCGGTGAAGGGGATGTAGTGGCGCTGGAGGACGCGGAAGAAATTGGCGACATCCCCGCTTAGGTCGTTGATGATCTCGGCGCGGGGTCTTGCCGAACGCCGCAGGAAGACGCCGCCCATGCCGACGAAGGGCTCGGCGTATGCGTCATGGGGGATTGCGCCGATGTGTTCGATGATGGTTTTGGCGAGCCGGCATTTGCCGCCAAAATAGGCGGCGGCTGGCTTCACCGGCCGCACCGGCGTCAATTCCGCCGTCTCGCATAGAAATGTCATGGTTCGTTCTCCTTTGGTTGATGAGGAGGACGGGTAGCGGCGCGAACGGTCGCTGTCGCCGTGCGCTATGTTCCGCAGCGAGCCGCAACGCTCGGCAATTCATCCGTATGGGAAGCACATCACGTTCGCGCGAGGCGCTGCGCTGTGCAGCAATGCGCAGCCGAAAAAGGTTTCGGCGAGCGAAGAGGAAGGAGCTTCCCCGCCGTCACCACTCCGGTCCCGGCTCGATGTCGATGTCATCGGATGACTTGTGCGGCTTCGCTGCGTTCCGGCTTTTCGACGCTGGCGCGGTCGGCGCGTCAGCAGGCGCTTCTCGCTCGTTTTCCGCCGTCTCCAGCTCCGAATAATGCACCGCGTACCGCTTGCGCATGGCGCTCTGGAGCGCCATCCAATCGGCGGCGGACATTTTCGCCTTCCGCTCCAGGAACCCCAGCGGAAACTGGAGCGGCACGGCGGCCTTGGTGAGCCCGCGCACCTGAGCGGCGAAACTCCCCTTCGCTTGCGTCTCGATACACTCGGGCTCGCAGTGGAGCATCGCCGCGAGCGCCCGCGCGTCCTTGTTCGACACGCCGCCGGCGAGCTTGATCGAAGTGTTGGCTGCGAAAGCGTCCTGCAAGGCCGGCTGCAATTGCCCGAGGAATTGGTGCGCCAGCACCATGCCGACCTTGTATTTTCTGGCTTGCGCGAGGATGACCCCGATATTGCGGTCAAAATAGTCAGCCGCTTCGTCGATATAGACGAAGGTCGGCAAGCGTTTTCGTTCGGGGAGCGTCGCGCGCTCCTGCGCCGCTTGCGCAATGAGCGCAATGAAGAACCGGCCGAAGATTTCCGAGCCTTGCTCCTTGAGGAGGTCCTTCGCCGTATTGATGAGAACGACCTTGCCGGCGTTCATCTCGGCGAAAAGGTCGAGCTTCGATCTCGGGTGCGAGAACATGCGCTCGAAGGTCTGGTTTTCGAGGATGCCCCACAGGCGACGCAGCACCTGCTTCTTGGTGCCGGCGAATTCCTTGTCCCTGAATTCGGTCTCGAAAAAGCGCCGCGCGGTGCCGGAGAGTTTCTCGATGTGCAGCGCAAAGGTGAGGTGACTGTCCGGCTCCATCAGCTCCCGCAGCGTGTGGATGGTGGCGTCGGGGATGTGGAGCATCAGGCGGGTGACGTAGCGGAAGATGACGTTCTGCTTTTGCGTCATCTCGGCCGAGAGCAGCGATCCCAACACGAAATCATAGAGTTCGAGGATCGAATTGGTGAGGCGCTCGCGCTCCAACGGCTCATAGGCTTGGAGGCGCTCGATCCCGACATCGAAGAGATTGAGCGAGACCGGCCATTCGACATCGGAGGGATCGATGAGGACGAGTCGGTCATGCAAGGGCCCGCCCGCCGCAAATTCCTTCAGATGCGCGATGTTGCGGATGAGGTCGCCCTGGCTATCGAGGACAATGATGGAGCGCTGTCCGCGCGCGACCGCCTCAAGATCGCGGCAAATGAGATACTGCAAGGTTTGCGATTTGCCGTGGCCGCTGCCGGCGACGATATGGGCGTGCTCGAAGCGGACGCTCTCCGGGATGACGAAGTCGATGTCCTGATCGAGAAACTCAAGGAGCGGCGTCGCGGAGAGATAGGTTTCCGCAAGCTTTGCTGGATCCCTGATCGATGATTTCGATGGCGTGATCGCCAAGCGGGTGAAGCCGCGCGGATCGTGGGGATTGCCGCCCGAGGCGGCGATGAGATTGCGCTCCACTTGTGCAGAGAGGCGAGTGAAAAGCGCGTGCTCTTTGAGGTCCTTGGCGAAAGCGGTCGCCAGCACTTCATCGAAGACCGCGCCAGTATCGCCGAGGCTGTGAATAAGGTTGGTCGGCACCGATAGGTCGGAACCAGTCGCCCGATCGCTGAGATACGCCGGGACAGCATCGATGACCGGCCGCACGAGTTCGGTGAGAGCGCAGCGGATGAGGTAGACATGCTCGTCGAAATCGGCGGCGAGCGCCTTTTGGACATTGAGCGCTTCGCGCAGCTCCCACCACGCCGACGTGCTCCGTCTCTCGCTCCAGTCGATAGCGGGCAGCACGAAGAAGCTTTCATAGTCGAAGAGGCGGCGAACGAAGCGTTCGATCGCAGCGAAGCGATGATCGCGCGGAGCGATGCCGAATTCAGCGGCGGTCTCTTCAGCGAACCGAGTGATCAGCGCCTCCCGGCCGCCTTGCGCCAGCAACCCATGCTGTTCGAACAGGTCGGCGGTTGATTGGAAGAGCGCGCGGGTTTCCGCCTCGTCGGTGGGCCGAAACAGGCTATGGACCAAGGCGTGCATCCGCGCGGCGAAGTGGAGGCGCATCTAAAGGCTCGCGACGAGCGCGCGGGCTTCCTCTTTCGGCAAGGCCTCGATCGTATGCCGTTCGGTGCCGTCCCAGTGCTTGGCGCTCTCCATCACCTGCCGGAGCACCGAGACGATGCCGGCGAGGTGCGCTTCCTTCTTCGAGAGGTCGATGATCGAGCGGCAACTGAAATGCCGGCCATGCAAGAGGTCGCGCACGAAGATGGTCTCGCGCTTGTTGTGGATGTGCCAGTACAGGGTGCCGAGCGCGGCGGTGAGGGCGAGCACGCCCGCCGCCGAAGCGGGCATGACCCTATCGAGCGCGAGATAGACGATGACGCCGGCGAGCGCGCCTAAGAGCGCCGCATTGCGAAGGAGGTTCGGCGTCTCTTCATAGATGAGAACGGTCTCGTCAAAGCGGTACCGTTTGACGAGCGCCTGTTCGTCGTCGTTGAGTTCGATCTTGCCCCAGAGCTGGAACGCGACCGGTCCGATTTCCCCCAATGACTGCTCGCGCTTGAATAGAAGTTCCATCGTCTCCCCCGTGGTTCATTCAAGAAACCGAAGGAAAGCCGATTGCGGCCGGTGAGGCAAGCCGTCTGATGCGAGAATGCCTGGCGAGAAGGGCGGCGGAGGGGTTCAGAAGCCGAAATGGGTTATGAAGTCACAGTGGGGAGTGCGGAAAATCCGTTCGCGGCTGATTCGGTATGTGTCTCCATGGATGGGGAACGGAATTTGAGACTGATGGGGATAGAGGAACCGTGTCCGTATCCCCATTTAAGCGATCGAGGACGCGCGTTCTTTAAAGGCTCTTTGCGACCTCCGCCGGCACTTCATCGCAAGAGGACGGGCGAACTTGATTGTCTTTGATCGGCGCCGGCTGGCGCGGCACTGGGTTGCTGAGCGCCCATACGTCATTCTGGCGGACGATAATCCAGACCGGCGGCTGGGGAATCACGCCGATCGCTGTGGGGTCTTTCCAGAAGGAAATGTCGGCTTCCCACGGCTGCCATGAGTCATTCGAATAATTCCACATCGCCCGCCAAGCCACGTCGTTTCCAAAAGTCGCTATTCCCCGGAAGGTGATGCCATTGAGCTTGTCGGCGCTCGAAACTTCGATTTCTTCAACGGCGGGATCGAAGCCGGACATCTGCACCCAGTCGATGCGCCATATCTTTCCCTGCGAATTGACTTCGACCTCCTTGGTCGAATAGATGCCGCCGCACTTGAGGTACTTGCTGTCCACCATCGCCATGAGGGCGTCGTATCCCGCGTTTTTGGTGAGTTTGGCTTTCTCTCTGGCCGGCAGGCGTTCGGCCGCCTCTCCGGAGGCGGATTCAGTCGATTGATTTCCGCAGGCCGTCGCTGCGAGCAGGAGCGCAGCGAGACAGATTTTCCTCAGCGTCATTTTGCATTGTCCTTCGCGCTCGCCAGCTTGCGCTTCTCGCCCGTCCTGAACTCATGAAGGCGGTCGGCGACGCCCATGGCGACCAGTTGGGCGATCTCGTCGTTAGTCGGCATGCCGCGTGGGTCGAACGAGACAGAATGGTCTTCGTCGACCAGGATTTCGCCAGACTTGGCGCTCACGACCTTGCAGTTGATGTCGACGTTCGCCCGCTGTTTCATGAGGAGCGGGTTCATGCTGACCGCCGTGTCCTTGTGCGTTGCGAACACGACGATATCCGCGCCGGAAGCCGCACCGAATTTCCTGAGTTCGATCGCCCGCTCGGCGGCGGGATAGGAGAGGATTTTCGTTTCGGTGATGTTCGCCCGCTCGATCACGCCGATCGTCTTCCGCGAGGAGACGGTCGGCACGCTCGCCCGCTCGTTGAAAATATCGACGACCGCGCCGTCGATGGCGCTGTTGGTCGGAAAGACGGCGACGGACTTCGCCGAGCGGATTTCGGCAAGGGCGGCGGTCGAGGGCTCCGATTTCTCGACCTCGTATTTGGCGTCGGAAATGTGGCCGATCGAATAGAGGCCGTAGCCGGTATAGGCGAGGCTCGCCCCGGCGAGGACAAGCGGCGCGGCGACGCAACCAGCAAGCGGCAGGATGGCGAGCGAGAGCAACAGGCGTTTCATGGGAACGGCTCCGGAAAAATGGATTGAAGTTTCGCTATGCTCAGTCGCGCACGGCGCTCGACGCTGGGCCTTTGAGGACGCCAGCTTTGCGCAAGGAACTCGTGATCATCGGGCGAAAGATCAGCACCACGATCGGTAGCGCGACGAAGAAGGTCGTCAACGCAAAGAACGGGCTCACCGGATAGCCTTCGACTTTGCCGTACATGGTGACCATGAGGCCAGGCGAAAGAAAGTACATCTTGACGCCGGCGAGCACGGCCGTGGCGATGGCCAGCGTGCGGCTGCCGAAGAGCGCGGCGAGCGCTGCGACGACGAGCGCGAAATAGCCGACCCAGGTGCCGAGAACAGGGATCGGAAACGACAATACAACAAGAATGATGGCAGCGATGCCGAGACCTTTGCCCATGTTCCCTCCCAAAGGCTGCGAGCGCGCGG
>JBMOOR010000069.1:8125-25559 GCA_049324555.1 Pseudomonadota bacterium
AACCCCCGCGCAACAGGCGCGGGGCTCGCCAGAGATCGGCTTCCCCCAACGCCAAGATCGGCAACTAATAAACAATAGTTGGGCCTCGGAATTTCGCCGCGTGATACAATGATTTAGAAGCCCAAAAAGGAGGCGCACGGCCTTTCAAACAGCGTCCAACAGCATGGCTTGCGCTTTCATCCCAACTAATGTTTAGAAGTTGGGCTTCCCGTACAGGCTTCTCACCTTATTCGAGCGCACTGCCCGCGTGATTGTTCCGCGCGCACGCGCCTAATCCATATTCAGCTATGAGAAGGCCGCAGGGGAACCGAAACCATCCGCCCAAAGGATCAACGATCAAGGTCGAGCCGATCCGCGACATCGCCGCGATTGAGCGGATCAAGAGAAATCTTCAATCGCAACCGCGCGACTATTGCCTGTTCGTGCTCGGCATCAACACCGCCTACCGTGCGAATGAGTTACTCTCGCTCACCTGCGGGCAGGTGGCGTATCTAGTGCCCGGCGACGTGCTCGATCTCAAACAAAGCAAGACGAAGAAGCACCGCGCGGTGACGCTCAATCATGCGGCAGCAGCCGCGATACAGCTCTGGCTCACAGTTCACCCAGAACCAAAGGACGATGCGCCACTGTTCCGATCACGGACGGACCGACCGCTCACTGTTTCCACGGTCTCAAACATGGTGAAAGCGTGGTGCAAAGACGCCGGACTGCACGGCAATTACGGCAGCCACACGCTCAGGAAGACATGGGGCTTTCACCAGCTGCGGCAGAACACCGAAACGAGACCGCACATGGTGCTGCCGATCCTGATGCAGGCGTACGGACATACTTCGCAGGAGCAAACGCTCGACTATCTCTGCATCCAGTCGGACGAAGTGGCGAACCTGTTCATGCAGGTGGAGTTGTGACGTCGACGGCCGAAAAAGCGCAGTGGCGGACAATACCAACAATGCAGCTGCTTAGCGAGCGAGTGCTCCATCGAACTGAGCTATGGGATCAATTAGCTAGCTGATATCCCACGTGCAGATCAACATCCTTCGCATCTATCAGCGTGCGTACCAATGCAGGGAGCGATAGCACTTCGCGGCTTTTTCGGCGGTGAGCGATGGAAACCGATGGGCCGCCCCCAAGAAGAAATCGCAAGCCCTAGTAAGACTGAGGAACTCGTCTTTCACAACCTGTGAGGAGTTGTTGTCGATAAGGTGATCCGCGCAGATCTGGAGCAGAACGGAAAACGCATCCATCTGAGCTGACGGCATTCTCACATTCTTCAGAATGCCCTCAATGACATTTGTCGGTTCGGCGACCGAAGTCGCCGCCTTTTTCACCGACTCGCACATTTGCAATTGGGGGCCCATCTGCGCATGAAAAATTGGATGTCCGGGTGTGATTTCATCGAAATCAAAATGCGCCCCAAACACATGGACCAACTCGTTGGGCTTATAACGAAAATAGCCGACGCGAGTGCTGAAGTTCATTGTCCTCAGGTTCTTGTTTCTAAGCTCGGCCTTGTCAAAACCTATGAATCCCTCGACGCAAACAAACAGCTCGATTTTTTGGTGGCTGGCACGCTCTGGCACTGCAACAACGAATGGGCGAACCGTCAGCCGTACTTCATTATCTGGTGCGTTCTCCGATGGCTGGAAAATCTCAGCAAAGGCGGAGGGCGCTATTGTGCTCGCCTGAAACATACGCTGAACGCCCGCATACATCTCTTTCCAAGCGTGTTCGGCGCGGCCGAACGCAAATTTCTGATCGCGATCGAACAAAGACTGCCCCGCCTAAAGGCCCAACAATGGTGCCCACTCGTCGTAAAAGTCCTTTTCTACACGGCACACGTCTGCGCCTTGCGGAATCCAGCTGCTAGCCGTAACCGAGCAATCCGCACGCTGACAGACGGTTCGCTGGGTGAACGGGCAATGGTAACCGCCGTTGTTACCGTTACACCGATCGCATCCGTGCCTCTCAAGCGATTTGCCAAGCATACGTTCGAGCGCCGCTCGATTCATCTCGCCAACTGTCTCGAAGGTTTGCTCGTCCAACCCATCTGCTGCGCCCGCGAGAATCTCGTCGATGCTATCTCGCCAATAGTACTTCTCGACGCTTCGGAATGGTCCTGAATAGACCGCCTTTTCTAAGAGCGGAGCAACCACACTAAGTTGGTCTGCGCGAATTGCCACATATGAGGATAGCGCGGGCTCTGAAAGCACAGGACCAGCAAACTTAAGAACAGCGTTGAGCAACACGTGACCGACAACGTATGCAAGGAGTTCTGACCTCTGCTGCGCATCTGGCGATGCATCCTTGCCGGCTGTCGCGCGCAATTTTTCAACGAGACCTGCGTTCGCGGCCCCCAAGCGCGCAGTAAACAGAGCGAATTGTCGCTCCAGTTCTGGCTTTTCGACAATCGCCGCGATTACTGCAGCAGGGTTGCGCTTATCGCCAAATTTATTCTCCTTGGTTGCCTCGCGTACTTCTTTGAAGCCTTCGCACACTGCTGCGATAAACGCTGCGGCTTTCCCCTCAACAATTGGAACGCGGAGTTCGAAAAAGTTCGGCTCGCTTGGGAGGGCGGCGGGCTTGCCTCGGGAATAATCGCCGACCGGAACAGCCTTGGCTTGACTCCACGCGACAATGCTAACTCCGAAAAGGCCTTTTTGGCCCTTCGAGAGGTCGTAATCGGTAACCACCAATAGCGTGTTGCTATCGACTGTTGCGTCGAACGTATCCTGCGCATTCGATTCTTCTTTCTTCGGAAGCCAGGTACGCACCTCCACCCCCATGGGATCGACGCGTTCCCGTACCTCGTTGGAAAGCTTATCGAGCAAGCTCTGCTCATCATCAATGAGCAGGACTGACCAGTTCTTTGTAGCCTTCGTCGTCATTCGTCTTCGTCCCTGTCCAGCGGTAGGCGAACGCGAACGCATGTAGCGAAATCAGAAGGCGGTGAGACTAAATCTACCCTGCCTCCAAAAGCTTCCGCGCCGCGTTTGACCAAGCTTAGTCCTAACCCCATCCCTGACCCAAGCGGGTCTTGCCTCGATTGGGTCGTAGAAAATAGTGGGTCGAACACACGATGCTGGAGCGCTGCCGGAATTCCCACGCCATTGTCGGAGACTTCAAGGTAATGCCAGTCGCTTTCGTTCCAGGCACGTAGGGCGATGCGCCCCTGCTCCTTTCCCACCTTTGCCGTCACCGCTTTCAGCGCGTTTGTGAAAAGATTGAGCGCAATGCCATTGTACAAAGAAGGCGGAACCAACGGCGCGAGGACATCCGTGTCGGCGCTCACCTCGACCGCGATGTTACGTTCTTCGGCGTACTTTCCGAATACACGCTTCACTTGCAATAAGCGCGGTCGCGCCGGATAGGGTTCTTCTGGACGCGATTTCGCGCCCTGAATGTAACCTTGCGAGTATGACGTAAAATCCCGCAGGCTCTTAATATGCACACCAAGGTTTTCTACGGCGTTTTTGAATCGCGCGTCTTTCCGAGCGATCGCCGCCAGTTCGTTGAGAGTATCCTCTAATTCCTTCAACGCGACGCCAAATTCGTGAGTCATGAATCCGGCGACCACGCCCAATAAGCTCATAACCTCAAGCTGCTGCTCGCGTTCTTTAGCTGAACGCTCCTGGTGCTCTGCTAGTTTCTGCGTTTCAGCCAGTGCCGCGACAATGCGATTTTTATCGCTGGCAGAGATACGTGGATTGGCCTCTATCTCATTTATCGCAGAGCGTGTTTCCGCACGAATGGACGCTCGCAGAGCGCGTTGACGTTCCTTCTCCTCTTCCTGCTGCAACTCCCGATCAGCCACGGCGATGAGTTCTGCAGCGCCGCGCACAATGTCCACGAGCTCGCGGAACGCATTGTTATCGACAAATCCCTCTCGGTCCGCCGATGCAATGAGCGCTTGATCCTCGGAATCCAGAGACTTGCTGCCCTCAACACGCACGATTCCAACGAGCTGAGCCGGTTGTGGCAAGCGTAGCATCCAGTTTTCAGACGTGCTCGCTCGAACCGCAGTTGTCATAGAGAAATGCTTGGTGGAAATCGCCGAACGCGGATCACGACGATTCCGAGCGGCGTCAGCCGCGAGACTCAACCAATCATCACCAGGCGTTCCGTATGGATGAACGCGGAAGCCCCGATCGAAAACTGCGACGCCAGCGTTTTCGCTAATCCAGCCGGTCACCGTCCGCCCGTCGACGCCTAGGCCGGTGAACGCCCCTTTGCGCCGCGGGAAGAACCGAATGTCGGCAGATAGTCGCTGAATGTGGTTGGAATAACGATCAATGATTTTAATTTGAGCTTTGCGCGCGCCTCGCCGATAGACTCGAATGTCTAAGCGATCGCCCTTAAGTTCGATTGTCGTCCGCAAGACAAAGGCATCGAGAATCCGAGCGGCAACATCCTCGCCTGCCTGAGGATCACCGCTCGCGCCGATCTCGAGTGAAAATCCCGGATCTGTTGTCCCCTCCTGAGAGTCGTCATCGTCATTAGTGCGCCTAGTCTGACGGAACAACGATCTCAGCGGCGACAAAATTCCAATTGACCCGCTTCGCACCTTCTTCAGGTCGAGATCGGTGACGCCGGGCCGAAGGTCGCCAATGGTCAGCTTGGTGCCCGTCGTCTCACGGGCAGCGGCTTCGATCCTGTAGGGCACCTTTATCCGACCAATGTCTTCGTTCTTATCAAACTCTGTCCAATCGAATTCGGCAATGAGCTTAGTGCGACGCCGACGCTTTGGATCGTCCGCAATCGATTCGACGCTCAGCGTTCTGCCGAGGAATCTGACGGCGAAGCGGCCGATGCCTTTTTCGCCAGTGATGAGACGACGGTACTTTTTGCTGAGGTTTATGTTCTCCTTGGCGCTCGTGCCAATCCGCATCCATCCGTCAACGAATTGATCGATTGTCATGCCCGCGCCGTTGTCCGATACGACGAGAGCTTCATCATCGTGCTCAATTGAACATGTCGTCGCATCCGCATCGTAGCTATTTTTTACTAATTCAAGCAAAGCGACTTCTGGCTGCTTGACAAGGCGCTCGCCCAATTCGCGCAAAATCCGGCTCTCGATGGTGAAACTGAGAGTACCTTTGTCGAGAACTTGATCGGCCGCGTCAGCCACGTCCTTATTTCTTTCTTTGTTTCCGCTGCGAGGCCCGAAGCAACAGAGTGTTCAGCTGATTGATTTCAACCTTGCGAAGCCCGTTGCTGTGCGAGACTACGCGGTTCGCAATGTCCATTTTGCGTAACCGAAGCGAAAGTGTCCGTGGCGACAGCGCAGAGTTGTTGTATACACCATAGACTCCGCCGACAGCGCGAGCACTGATTTCATTGACGATTGTTTTAGGAAATCGATTGCGAAAACTCGAAGCGACCAATATGTCGGGTACTTCCGGCATTGTGAAGCGCCACCAATCCTCTCGCTCCAGACATGTACTGGTTTGATAGAGCGCAGGCGGCACAGAAGTCAGATAGGCCCGTAGCTCTGGGCTAAGCTTCTTATCTGTGCGAATAAGCCAACAACGCTCCCCAGCTCTCCGAAAGCAACGATCAAACACCTCTTTGTTGAGGGTTGTCACGTCCGAAGGAAGGTGCCGAAGTGTGGTGACACAAGGGACGACATCCGTCCGCACCCTCAAGCCATGGCGAACGCGTTCCCCCTCCGTTAGAGTTAGCACTTCTTGCGTGCCTGGGCTTAGGCCGCGTTTGGCCTTTACATCTTGAGCATTAGCGTGCGCGCGCTGTGTATAGCTGATGACGCCACTGCGCGCGCCGCTAGGCGACCTCAGCGGCGAAAACTCGCCGTTTGCCCTCTCCTTGAAGTATCGCCACCGTCCGGATTTGGCAGCTTTGTTGACGATTGTGATCGAGGAGGTCGTGAGAACACTATCGAAAGTGGTGTCGACCAGCCGATAAACATCGACGTCCCAAGCGTTGGATCTGATGTACGCTCGCAAGTCGGCAGATGAGGGGCGCGACACCCATTCATAGGGAACGACCAATGCTACCATGCCGGTCCGCTTCACGCTTGTGAGTGCCAAAAGAAAAAAATACTGCCAGGCATTAGCTAACCCGGATACCGAAATGCCGGTTCGTTCGTTCAACACTGCGGCGGCGCGCTGTCGCCATCCGACGGGCAAGTCCTGATTCCGAACGAATGGAGGGTTGCCAATGCAAAGGTCAGCGTCGGTGACGGTGTCTGAAAATGCGCACTTGTGAACAATTGTCGCGTTGGCTGGCAACATGACCCCACACGATCGTTGTTCATCGATCTCGTAGCCGACATAATCCTTGTATGAACCGTGCTGGGCAAATCTCCCGTCACCTGCGCCGAAATCGACGACGGTTCCAATTCGCTTTCTTAGAGCGCGGACGTGACTCCATGTGGCCTGAACGAGTTCATCAGGCGTATCAATTTGACAACGTTCCAAGTATAGAGAAACCCTATTCCAGGCACCCCAATCACGCGTTAGGTTTGCTAAACGCTTGCGCGAGCCATTCTTCAATTTCGGTCGCCGCATGCCCCCTCACCAAATCGTGTGCCGAATCGCAGTCCGAGCTTGGCAATTGTTTGTTTAAAATCATTAATTTGCCGTATTCGCCGGGCGATTCAACCTCCAAAAGCCGTCCGAAACCTGGACGCATTCAAAAGCAGTTCCGTCTGGAAACACGATTGAAAAACGTAGGGTGCCATCTCTAGGATGTTCTGTTTCGCCTTCCAGACGATTGAACGCAAGGCCGAAGATGTCCGCGCGTCGCGATTAGAGTTCTTGATCGGTGGGGACCGCTACTGTCCCACATCGGAAGATGGTGCTGCCCTCACGATTGTCTCCTTCCAGATAGACCCGACGAAACGGAAATAAAAAGGTGACCGGGTTTCTGCAGACCCGGCCACCTTCGCTCCTTCTCAGGAGTGTCGGGTAGGTTCTTCGCGGCGCTTGAGGCGCTGCTGGAGCCAGTCGACCACTTCGTCTTCAACCCACCCCACCCGGTTCGGGCCGAGCTGGACCCGCTTGGGGAATTGGCCGGCCTTCTCAAGGCGGGCGATGTGCTGCGGCGAGTAGAGGACCAACTCCTTCAGTTGGCGCTTCGAAAGTATCCTCATCACGATGTCTCCAAGGATGAGAGCATCGCGATGCCCAAGGTTACGACAATACCCAGGCGGGGCGAGCCTAGCGGGCGGGAGGAGGGGTTGTCACGGTGCCCATAGCTGCTCGCTGCATCGCAAGAGAAAGGGTGGGCTCGGCGGTAGTCTGATTTTTGAGCGTTTTAAATTATCTAGTAAAAACAATAAGTTAGAAGTATTTCTGGTGCCCAGAAGAGGACTCGAACCTCCACGCCTCGCGGCGCCAGTACCTGAAACTGGTGCGTCTACCAATTCCGCCATCTGGGCATAAGGCCGGTCACTTAGGTGAGGGGGGCGGCGATTGTCAATGAGCGGCCTGCGGGGCGTCGCGAAGGCCGCCTCGCGCGTTGTCTCTCCGTCAGAATTCGGATAGGCGTTCGGCCCGCAATTGAAGGAGAGTCCGGCTCGATGACGGAGAGGCTGGCGGTCGTTTTCGGCGGCTCGGGCTTTATCGGGCGCAATGTCGTGCGCGAGCTCGCCAAGCGCGGTTGGCGTGTGCGCGTCGCGGTCCGCCGTCCGCATCATGCGCAGTTCCTGCGCCCGATGGGCGCGGTCGGGCAGGTGCAGCTCTTCCAGGCGAATGTCCGCCACCGGCCCTCGATCGCCGAGGCGCTCAAGGGCGCGGACGCCGTCGTCAATCTCGTCGGTCTTCTCTTTCAGTCCGGCGCGCAGACATTCTCGCGTGTGCAGGCGATGGGCGCGGCGTCGATCGCCGAGATCGCCGCCAAGGAAGGCGTCCGGAATTTCGTCCACCTTTCGGCGATCGGCGCCGATGCCGAAAGCGCGAGCCTTTACGCCCGCACCAAGGGCGAGGCCGAGCGAGCGGTTCGCGCGGCGATCCCGTCGGCGACGATCCTGCGGCCCTCCGTCGTCTTCGGTCCGGAGGATCAGTTCTTCAACAAATTCGCGACGATGATGTCGATGGCGCCGGCCTTCCTGCCCTTGCCGATCCTCATCGGCGGCGGCGCAACGAAGTTCCAGCCCGTCTATGTCGATGACGTCGCCGACGCCGTCCTCGCCGCGCTCGAAAAGCCGGAGGCGCAGGGGCGCACTTTCGAACTCGGCGGGCCGCGCACATATACGTTCCGGCAGATTCTCGAATTCATCATGGAAGAAACCGGCCATCGCCGCATTCTCTTTCCGGCGCCGTTTACGCTCGCGCCGATCCTCGGCCTTGCGGGCGAAGCGATCGGCGCGTCGCCATTCTTCGATCCGCCGATCACGCGCGATCAGATCCGCCTCTTGAAGCGCGACAATGTCGTTAACGCCGGCGGCGATGTCGGAACGCTCGCCGACCTTGGGATCGCGCCGAGAACGGTCGAGGCGATCGTTCCGCCCTATCTCGTTCGCTTTCGCAAATACGGACAATTCGCCGAACGCCTCGCCTGAGAATTCGAAGGCCTCATCCCGGCGGTCAGAAGTGCGGACAGTCGGGGCGATCCGGCGGCCGCGGGACCCCACGTTTCCTTGCTTCATGCGGGCTACAGCGTTTTTGTGCGGATCATCCGCACTCTGAAATATTTCCAGAGCGGGTTCTTCAGGATCGCGACGCCCGCGCGTGAGATCGCGCGCTCGGCGAGGCGAACGAAGAGCCGTCATGTGTCTCCCCGCATTCGCAAGGCCGGATCGCCGCAAGATTTCACCATGTCAAAAGAGCCTGCGCGGACGGTTCCCGCGCACCATCATTAAACGGGCGAGATGGCGATTTCCCTCACGCGTTCAAGCCGCTCGAAAAATGTATTTACGATGGCGCATTCGCGCGCTTGGGGAAACGCAGGAAGTCCGCAAGGAAGGGTGCGCCTCGGTAACTTCGTCGTGAGCTGTAACCGGCGGCCGCCATGCAGCGAATAAGGGAATGCCGTTCCGGCGCAATTATCGAACTATGGAGAAAATCTGATGACTTCGCTGAAAACCGGTGTGACCTTCGCGTCCGCCGTCGCCATGTATGCGTTCGCCGCCGCCAACGCGGCGCCCGCGCCTGAAGGATCGAGCGGCATCGCCGTCGCTTCGGCCGACAAGGTTCACTGCTACGGCGTCAATTCGTGCAAAGGCACGGCTGACTGCAAGACCGCCGCGAACGAATGCAAAGGCCAAAACGCCTGCAAGGGCCATGGCTTCAAGGCTTCGGCGGCTGGCGAGTGCCTCACCGGCGGCGGCGTCATCGGCGACCTTCAGCCCGCGAAAAAGAGCTAAGCTCAATTTCAAATCGCATGTCGCGTCCGGTTCAGGTCGAACGATCTGAGCCGGACCGGCGTTTCAATCGATCGACTGCGCGGCGCGGCTGGGGAATTCGGCGCCGGCGCACTCGCCGGCGTTGCCACGGAGTGCGGAGTAGAGCGATGACGGAAGCGACGATCGCGCCATTCGGCGGCTTTGGCCTTGGACTTCGTCCGCCGCATTATCAGGATTATCTTTCTCGGGAAGTTCCTGTCGATTTTGTCGAGATCATCTCTGAAAATTTCATGGTGTCCGGCGGGCGTCCGTTGCGCATCCTTGATGCGGTCCGCGAACGCCATCCCATCGTCATGCACGGGGTCTCGATGTCGATCGGCTCGACGGGCGGGCTCAATCCGGACTATCTGCGCCGCCTCAAGGCGCTCGCCGCGCGCGTCAACCCGCTATGGGTGTCCGATCATCTGTGCTGGACGGGTGTCGGCGGGTTCAATTCTCACGATCTCTTGCCGCTTCCCTATACGGAGGAGGCGCTCAATGTCGTCAGCGCCAATATCCGCGTGGCGCAAGATGCGATGGAGCGTCCGCTCCTTATCGAAAATCCTTCAAGTTATGTCGCTTATGCCGAGAGCGACATGACGGAATGGGAATTCCTGAGCGAACTTTGCGCGCGCACGGGCTGCTTTCTCCTGCTCGATGTCAACAACATCCATGTGAGCGCGACCAATCACGGGTTCGACCCTTACGACTATCTTGGCGGAATTCCCGCGGGGCGCGTGCGCCAGATGCATCTTGCGGGTCCGAGCGAAGGCGACGGCGTCCTCATCGACACGCACGATCACGACGTGCCGGCGCGCGTCTGGGAGATTTTTGAAGCGGCGATGCGCCGCGTCGGTCCGGTCGCCGCGATGATCGAGCGCGATGACGACATTCCCCCGCTCGATGCGCTCCTTGAAGAGCTCGCTATCGCGCGCGCCCGCGCGGCGAGCGCGGCGAGAGAGATTGCGGCGTGACGCTTCTCGCCCTGCAACGGGATTTTCGCGCGGGGCTCCTTGGCCCGGCCGAGGCGGCGCATGCGCGCATGGCGGGCGACGCGTCGAAGGGGTTCGGCGTTTATCGGACCGCCTATCGCCTCCGTTTGCGGAACTGCCTCCGCGAGACTTATGAGCAGACTTGGGCGTGGCTTGGCGATGAGGCGTTCGACAGTCTTTGCGCGCGCTATATCGAAACTCATCCGCCGCAGGCGTGGACGCTTGGCGAGTATGGCGAGCGCCTCGCCAATCTTGCGGCCATTCTTTACCCGGACGATCCGGAAATCGCCGAGCTTTGCCGCCTTGAGTGGGCGCTTCGGCGCGCTTTCGACGGTCCCGACGCGACGACGCTGAAGCTTCAGGACTGCGCAGATGTCGATTGGGACGCCATTGCGCTGCGATTTGTTTCGACGCTGAGCCTTTCGGGCGTCGCCGCCAACAGCGGGGCGCTTTGGACGGCGATGAAGGAAGGCGCAGCCCCGCCCCCGGTCGAACTCTATGAAAAGCCGGCGGCGATCGTCGTCTGGCGAAAGGACCTTTCGCCGAGCTTTCGCACGATCGAGGGAACGGAGCTTTCCGCCCTTCGCTTCGCGCTCGCGGGATTCTCCTTCGGCGAGGTCTGCCGCCTGGCGTCAAACGGCGCCGCGGGCGAAGCGGCGATCGCGGAGATCGGTGCGTGTCTTGCGCGATGGTTCAACGATGAAATGATATCGGGCGTTGCGGCGCTCACCTGAGTGAATTCGCCCATCAGTCGCGATAGCCGTTCGGATTGTCGCTCTGCCAGCGCCAGTGATCGGCGCACATGTCTTCAAGCGTTTTCCTGGCGCGCCAGCCGAGAATTTTTTGCGCCTTGTCGGGCTTTGCGTAGATCTCGGCGATGTCGCCCTCGCGGCGCGGCGCGATTTCGAAAGGAATGTCGCGGTTCGAGGCGCGCTTGAACGCGGCGATCGCTTCCAGGACGGAAACGCCGCGCCCCGTTCCAAGATTGAAATCGACCGCGCCTGGCGCTTCTTCCCGCGCCAGATAATTGAGCGCTGCGGCGTGGCCTGCGGCGAGGTCCGTAACGTGAATATAATCGCGCACGCCCGTGCCGTCGCGCGTTGGATAGTCCGCGCCGAAGACTTTGAGCTTTTTCAGCCGGCCGACGGCGACCTGCGCGATGAAGGGGAAGAGATTGTTCGGAATTCCGTTCGGGTCTTCGCCGATTTTTCCCGACGGGTGCGCGCCAACCGGGTTGAAATAGCGAAGATTGCAGACCTTCCAGCGGCGATCCGCACGCGCAAGGTCCTTCAGCATCTCTTCGATGAAGAGCTTCGTCCTTCCGTATGGATTGGTCGGCCCGACCGCGCCCGTTTCATCGACCGGACTTTGATTGAGATCGCCGTATACCGTCGCGGAGGATGAAAAGACAAGCATCCGGGCGTCGGCTTCTTCGAGCGCGCGGACAAGGGTGAAAGTCGCCGGAAGATTGACCGAGTAATAGCGGACGGGTTCGGCGACGGATTCCCCGACCGCCTTGAGCCCGGCGAGGTGAATGGCGCCGTCGGGGCGGAACGCTCTGACGCCGGCGATAATTTTATCCGTATGCGCTGGATCGGCGAGGTCCGCTTCGAGGAGCGCCGGCGCCTTGCCGGCGATTTCAGCGATGCGGTCGAGCGCCTTCGGGCTCGAATTCGCGAAATTGTCGACGACGAGAACGTCATTTCCGGCGCGGAGAAGTTCGACGCAGACGTGACTGCCGATATAGCCCGCGCCGCCCGCGACGATAATGCGTTTCGACATCAGAGAAGATCCTCGCGCTTTCTTGCCTTCAGCTCGTCGATGATCTTTTTCACATCCTGCGCGCGGTCCTTCGGCGCAACGAGAACGGCGTCGCCCGTTGCGACAATGATAAGGCCGGAAACGCCGACGGCGCCGATGAAGGGACCATCCGATCGGATGACGACATCCTCACACTCGATCGCGGCGACGCGCGCATCCGTTTCGTCGGACGAAAGCGCGGGCCATGCGCCGATATCGCTCCATCCGGCGTCGACGGGGCCGACGACGGCGGCGCGCCTTGTCTTCTCCATGACGGCGTAATCAATCGAGTCGGACGGGCAAAGCGCGAAGCGATCCGCGTCAAGGCGGCAGAGGACGCCTTCCGTCGTCGCTTCATGGAGGGCGGCGGCGGCCTCGCGCGCGATCGCCGGCGCGAAGGCTGAGAGTTCTCCCGCCATCGCGTCGGGCGCATAAAGGAAGATGCCGGCGTTCCAGAAATGGCGCCCGTCGTTAAAGTAATGCTCCGCTGTCTGACGATCCGGCTTTTCGCGAAACGAGGCGACTTCGGCGACTCTCTCGCCGACTGGCGCGCCCGCCTCGATATAGCCGTAGCCGGTGTGGGGCTCTGTCGGCTTGACGCCGAAGGCGACGATTACGCCCTTTGCGGCGGACGCTGCGCCCTGGGCGACGGCGGCGCGGAAAGCGGGCGCGTCGGCGATGTGATGATCGGCGGGCGCAAGAAGCGTCAGCGCGCCGGGGCGATGGCGCGCCGTCCAGGCGCCGGCGACAGCGGCGACCGCCGCTGTGTTGCGCGCAATCGGCTCGATGATGATCTGCGCGGCGTCAACGCTGATTTCGGAAAGCTGTTCCTCGATCAGTCGCACATGAGCCGCGCCCGCGATGACGACAGGCGGCAGAAAGTCGAGATCCTCGCCGCAGGAGAAGCGCGCCGCCGTTTCCTGAAAGAGCGAGCGGCCGCCGAATAGCGGCAGGAACTGTTTGGGGCGCGCGGCGCGCGACATCGGCCAAAGTCGTGTCCCGGCGCCGCCGGACATGATGACAGGCTGGATCTTTGCGCGAACGGTCATTGCGGCAGTTTATGGCGGCATTCGGCGGCGCAGGAAACGGCTTCGTGAAGGTGATAGAGGATGCTTGCGGGAACGTCCTTCGCGATCGGCCGGCCTTCGGCGTCAAATTCGTCGCACCAGAGGCCGGCGGTCTTTTGGTCGAAATAGCTTTTAAAGAGCGCCTCGATCAGCTGCGCCGCGTCGGCGGCGGCAGCCTCTTCGCCCTCGCAGGCGAGAACGAGCGCGGCGCGAAGGAATTCCGTCTGCGGCCAGAGCCGGCGCGCGCTTCTGATCGGCTTTTGTCCGATCAGGGCGGCGTTCGGGAGGAACGGCGCATCCTTGGCCGCGGCGATCGCCTTCGCCGACCGGTAGAGCATGCGTTTTTCATCGGCGCGCTTTTCGCCGCCCAGGGTTTCAAAGCGGTGGAGGAGATAGGCCCATTCCATCATGTGGCCCGGCTCGATCATGTCGCCGGTTTTTGCGTCCAGCGTCCAGTCTTCGTTGAAGAATTCGCGCAAAACCCCAGCCTTCCGGTCAAGAAAGCGATTGCTGAAAAGGCGTTCGATCGCACAGGCCCGAACGAGGTGCGCATTGTCGCCGGTCGCGGAATAAAGCGCCATCGTCGCTTCGAAGAGATGCATATGCGGGTTCTGCCGGCGCGGCGCCGCGCCGTTGTCGTCCTCACGATAGCCGCCGCAGGGAGAGGAAAGCTCGCGGTCCAGAAAGCGGAGCGTATTTGACGCAATCTCCGCCGCGCGCGGATCGTTTGCGGCCTCCATGCGCGAGGCGCAGGCGAGGAGAAGAAACGCCTGATCGTAAAGGTCGCGCCTTGCGTCGACGACAGCGCCTTCATCGTCGATCACGTGAACACACCCGCGCGCAGCCATGTCCGGGCACGCCGTTTCAATGAGACGATTGAACCCTTTCGCCGCGATCGCCTCGCCCTCGATGAGCCAGCCTTTGCGCGCAGCCTGCGTGAACGCATGAACCTGGCGGGACTGGACGCGCACGCGGCGTTTTTGGCCCGTCAGCGGTGCGCCGGAAAAATCGAGGCTCTCGTAAAATCCGCCGCGCGCGTCGACGCCCGCACGCGCCCAGAGCGGCAGGACGTTTGCGAGATGCCATTGCATCAGTCGATTGATGGCGGCGGCGAGCCGGGTCATGCGGTCGTCTTCATTGATCGCGGCGACGGCTTAACGCCCTCGCGCGGCGCGGTCAAAACTCATTCAACGGTGACGGATTTTGCGAGGTTCCGCGGCTGGTCGACATCCGTGCCCTTGGTCGTCGCCGTGTAATAGGCGAGGAGTTGAATGGGCGCGGCGTAAACGATTGGTGAAAGGAGCGGATGGGTTGTTGGAGCTTCGATCGCGGCGAAGAGGCCGGGACCTGCATTCCTGATTCCCTCGGCGTCGGAGATGAGGATCGCCTTGCCGTCACGCGCCATGATCTCGTGCATGTTGGAGACGGTCTTCTCGAAGTGCTTGTCCGAGGGCGCGATGACAATCACCGGCATACGCTCGTCGATGAGCGCGATCGGCCCGTGCTTCAACTCGCCCGCGGCGTAGCCCTCGGCGTGGATATAGGAAATTTCCTTCAGCTTCAGCGCGCCTTCCATGGCGAGCGGGAAGGAAACGCCGCGCCCGACATAGAGCGTGTCGGTCGCTTTCGCGATCTCGCGCGCGACTTCCTCGATGAACGCGGATTTCTTCAGCGCTTCCCCGACGAGGCGCGGCGTCTGCAGGAGCGCAGCGACGATTTCCTTTTCCTCTTGCGCCGAGAGAACGCCGCGCTGGCGTCCTGCAGCAACCGCGATCGAGGCGAGCGCGGCAAGCTGGCAGGTGAAGGCCTTCGTCGATGCGACGCCGATTTCAGGGCCCGCCGCCATCGGGAAGATGATGTCCGCCTCGCGCGCGATCGATGATTCCGGCACATTGACGACAGCGGCGATCTTCTGGCCGTGCGCCCTCGCGTCGCGGAGCGCGGCGAGCGTGTCGGCGGTCTCTCCTGACTGCGAGACGAAGAGCGCGCCGCCGTTCTTGGGGTAGGGAACATCGCGGTAGCGGAGCTCCGATGCGATATCGATCTCGATCGGCAGCCTCGCCCAGGTCTCGAACCAGTACTTCGAGATGAGCCCCGCGTAATAGGCGGTGCCGCAGGCCGAGATTGTCAGCCGTTCGAGCTTTGAAAAATCGAAGCCGCCCTTGGGGAGCAGGATCGCCCCCGTCGCGGCGTCGATATAGCGCGAGAGCGTGTGCGCGATGACTTCCGGCTGCTCGTGGATTTCCTTCGCCATGAAGTGGCGGTGACCGTCCTTGTCGACCATGTTGTCGGATGCGGACGAAATCGTCTCATTGCGCGAGACCATCGCTCCCTGCTCATTGTAGATGTCGAAACCCTTGCGCGTCAGGACCGCAAAATCGCCTTCTTCAAGATAGGTGACGCGATTGGTGAAAGGCGCCAGCGCATAGGCGTCCGAACCGACGAACATTTCGCCGTCGCCGCGCCCGATCGCGAGCGGCGAGCCTCTGCGCGCGGCGACGAGAAGGTCGTCCTCGCCGGTGAAGACGATCGCGAAGGCGAACGCGCCGCGCATGCGGTCGAGCGCTTTCTTGACCGCATCCTTGGGCGGAAGATTTTCGTTCTGAAGGTAGTAAGTGATGAGCTGCGCGCAGACTTCCGAATCCGTCTGCGAGGAAAACTTGAAGCCCTTGGATTTGAGCTCTTCGCGGAGTTCGGCGAAATTCTCGATGATGCCGTTATGAACGAGCGCCAGACGCTCTGTTGCGTGCGGGTGGGCGTTCTCATCGGTCGCTGCGCCATGCGTCGCCCAGCGCGTGTGGCCGATGCCGGTCGCGCCATGAAGGGGGTCTCTCGCCAGACGCGCCGAGAGAACCTGAAGCTTGCCGGAAGCGCGGCGCCGGTCGAGCCGGCCGCGCTCGATGGTCGCGACGCCCGACGAATCATAGCCGCGATATTCAAGCCGCTTCAGGCCCTCGACAATCAGCGGCGCGACGTCAGACTTGCCGAGTATTCCAATGATTCCGCACATGAATTCACTCTCGCCCCGCTCGCCGACGGTGTCATATCAACAAATATTGCAGCGCGATACTGGAAGCGATGCGATTAGGTGTTCAGCGCAATAAGCGCCGTCGTTTTCGCTTGTTGGCGATGTGCGGTTTATGAAGTGAGATCGGCTTCATGCCGCTTTCGCCGGTGGATATTGCAATAGTTGCCGGTTCCGGTCCGCAGACGAAGGCGCGTAAGCCGGCCGTCCCATTCGCGCGGCTGTCGTCTTGGCTGTTCCGGCGGCGCAACAGGTCGGCGCGCGACCGGAGCTGAGCAGTTTAGAGGCGAATTAATACATTATTATGTATGTGGCTGCGGTGTGCGCCTCCAACATTGATCAACTTTTCCAATGCTCGCTATTTTCCCTCTTGGCTTTTTACCTGAACTGAGCAAGCCTTCCGCCAAGTCCAGCCGGCGACGCTGAATCGCCGAAACTGATCGCATCGGGGGGAGCTTCATGCGCCTGACGAGTTTCTTGTGCGCCGCGATTGCGGCGGCCGTCCAAATTGCGCTTTGCGGCGCGGCGTTCGCGCAAAGCCCCGGCGGCGACACGCCGGCCGTCGAATGGGAAAAGCGAATGGGTCAGGACGGCCGGCTTGAAAAGTTCGGCGCGGACCTCCTCGGCGATCAGATTGATCCTAGCACCGGCGCAATCACCTTTGAGCACACGGATGTCATAATACCCGGCAACTCCAGACTCGACGTCTCGGTTCGGCGGCGTCGAAGCCAAGGCTATTATTTTAGCCCGGATGTCGCGGCCGATTTCGGCGACTGGGCGCTGCTCGCTCCGCGAATTCACGCGATCAGCGGCCCCAACGGATGGACCGGCAATCGTTGTTCGAATTCGTTCCTGACTTCATTTCCGACGATCAACATCGGTTGGACCGATGGAGAGGGAAACATTGGGTCGATCAGTTACACCAACAGCCAGTATTCAGAGGGCGTTACCCTCGATGTTCCGGGGGCGGGCTCGCAGCAGCTGTTGGAGGGTCCGCCGGGCGCCCAATGGACGGGCGGGCCCAACGGAACGGTCAAATACGTCACGACCGATAATTGGAGGATCACCTGCATTCCGGCGACGAACGGCGGCGAGGGATTCCTTGCGGTCGCGCCGAACGGCGATCAATATCGTTTCGACTATTACATCAGCCGCCCCTACCATTACCTCGGGACCTACGGCGGAGTGAGCTTCCTCGATCGCAAACGCA
>JBMOOR010000070.1:0-25356 GCA_049324555.1 Pseudomonadota bacterium
GAACAAGAAAGAGAACAAGCGGCGCGGCGAACAGGAGGCGGTTCACGTCACGCCCTCCCTGCCGCGAGCGCGGCTTTTGCGGAGACGGCGCGGCGCCTTGCTCGCGCCGGCGCATCGGCCGCCGCAACCGCCCCGCCGATCGCCAGCACGCCTGCGCCGATCCACATCCAGACTGCGAACGGATTGAAATAGGCCCGCACCGCCCAGCCGGACGCGCCGGTCTGTTCTCCGAGCGTCAGATAAAGGTCGCCGCGCGCCATCGTCCAGATGCCCGCCTCCGTCGTCTGCATTCCGCGCACGGGATAGAAGCGTCGCTCGGCGTGAAGCTCGCGCATGGCGCGGCCATTCTTCGAAACCGAGAATATCGCTTTCTCCGATACGTAATTCGGACCGTTTTCGGGCGCGACTTCGTTGAGCGTCGCATCAAAGCCGCCGATCGAGACAACATCGCCAACCCGCATCAGGCTCACGCTCTCGGCTCGCCATGCGCTCGCCCCAATGACGCCGATCGCCGCGATCGCAAGTCCGACATGGGCGAGCGTCATGCCGACATAGGATCGCGGCAATCCGGCGAGGAGCGCGAACGCATTCCTCGGCGCCGAAAACGCCTTGACGCGGGAGAGCATATCGAGGACGGCGCCAATGCCCGCCCAAGCGGCGAGCCCTGCGCCAAGGGCTGCTGCGACAGGCTTCGGCCAGGCGATCCACGCGGCAATCATTGCGATGGCAAGCGCCGCCGCAAGCGCTGGCGATACGACCGCAAACGCCGCTTTGAGGCCGCCTCGCTTCCACGCGAGCGCTGCGCCGACCGGGAGAAGCGCGAGCGCAAGAGCCATGAACGGCAGAAACGTCGCGTTGAAGAACGGCGCGCCGACCGACAGCCGCTCGCCGCTCACGATATCGATGAAGAGCGGATAAAACGTGCCGATAAAGACTGTCGCGCACGCGGTCACCAGAAGCACATTGTTAATGAGGATGGCGCCCTCGCGGCTGACTGGATCGAACGCCGCGCTTGATGTGAGGCGCGACGCGCGGGCGGCGAAAAGCGCCAGCGATCCGCCGATCACGACGCCGAGGATTGCAAGAATGAAGACCCCGCGCGTGGGGTCGACGGCGAACGCATGAACCGACGTCAGGATGCCTGACCGCACCAGAAACGTTCCAATGAGGCTCAATGAGAAAGCGAGGATCGCAAGCAGCACGGTCCAGACCTTAAGCGCCTCACGCTTTTCGACGACACGCACGGAATGGAGGAACGCGGTCCCTGCGAGCCACGGCATGAAGGACGCGTTTTCAACCGGGTCCCACGCCCAGAAGCCGCCCCAGCCGAGCTCGTAATAGGCCCACCACGAGCCAAGCGCGATGCCGATGGTCAGGAATATCCACGCCGCGAGCGCCCAAGGGCGCACGGCGCGGGCCCAAGCATGGTCAATTCGCCCCTCAATGAGGCCTGCGATGGCGAAGGCGAAGGTGATCGAGAAGCCAACATAGCCGAGATAGAGAAATGGCGGATGCAGGGCGAGCCCCGGATCCTGCAGGAGCGGATTGAGATCCATCCCATCCGCCGGCGCCGGAAAGACGCGCGTGAAGGGATTCGATGTGAATAGAATAAAGGCGATGAATGCGGCGGCGACGAGCCCCTGAACGGCGAGCGCCCGTGCGGCGAGCGGCGTCACGCGGGACGGAACAGAAAACGCGAGCGCCGCCCCGTAGCCGGCGAGGATCAATGCCCACAGCAACATCGATCCTTCGTGATTGCCCCAAACGCCGCTCAGCTTGTAGACGAACGGTTTGGCCGAGTGCGAATTCTCGACGACGTTGACGACAGAAAAATCTGATGCCGCATGAACGTAAGCGAGGCACGCGAAAGACAGGCCGACCAGCGCACCGAGCATCAGCGCGGATCGGCGCCCGGCGCGCATCAGCGCAATGTCGCCTCGCGACGCGCCGATCACCGGGAATACGCCCTGAAACAGCGCGACCACGAACGCGAGGATCAGCGTGAATTGACCAAACTCGGCGGCCATGTGCTGAGAGCGTCCTTCCCAGTTTTGCGGCGCGCGGCGCTCCCGCCGCTCAACGCCGCTCGTTGATTGCCGGCTACGATTTGGCGCGTAACCCAACGGCATACAACGGTGAAAACGCCGCGCCCGGCTCACGGCCAAGCGGACCGGCAATGATGACACGATCACAAATCGCGTGTAACGGAATGATCCGATTGGGATTTCTCAGATGGATAAATATGGCGGATATGTCTTGGCGGCCTATCTTCTGTCCGTTGCGGTCATCGGCGGCCTCGGACTGAAGGTCTGGATGCGCGGACGCGAGACGCGGCGTCTGCTGGCCAGACTATCTCAGAATGCGTCCGACGATCATTTCATGAAAGAGCATGGCGACCCCGGCAGGACTTGAACCTGCGACCGCCCGCTTAGAAGGCGGGTGCTCTATCCAGCTGAGCTACGGGGTCTTCAACCCGGATCAATGCGTCCAGGGCTTTCTACGACGGAATGCGAAGTTGTCCGAATAGGCTTTCGTCGCGGGCGAGGCTTTGTGCGCCGCCAGCACCTGGTAAGGGATGTTCCGGCTTTCCGCGTAAGCGACCGCCGACTCTTTCGTGTCGAACAACAGCCTGACCTGACCCGCCGTCGTATCATCCGTGCTCGTCCAGCCCATCAGCGGATCGATCCTCCGCGCAGCTTCGGCTTCGAATTCAAGAAGCCATGATCCGGTTTTGGCTTTTCCGGACTGCATCGCAGTCTTCGTGGGCTGGTAAATTCTTGCGATCATTCCGGCTTAACCTCATTCTTCAAAAGCCGAGTGGTCGGAGCGGCAGGATTCGAACCTGCGGCCCTCTGCTCCCAAAGCAGATGCGCTACCAGACTGCGCTACGCTCCGTCCCTTGGCCAAGGCAGCCTATTGGCGAAACCTCGTCGGGCTGTAAAGCTCAATGATTTTCAAAAATGGCATGGCGGACGAGATCGCCTTCCCTGACGCCGAGCGCCTCGAAGCGGCCGCCATTGACCTCGAGCACCGCCGCCACAGGCTCCCCGGACCTGATCGAGGCGAGAGAGCGCGGGGTCGTGTTCGCCGCAATCCTTACGATACGCCCGTCCGCCGCGATGAAAGCCATGTCGAGCGGGATCAGGGTGTTTTTCATCCACATCGAATGTTCGGAGATATCTTGCCGAAAGTCGAACAACATTCCGGCGTCCTCCGGCAAAGATGTGCGGTGCATGAGGCCGATCGCCCGCTCCTCATCCGTGTCGGCGATTTCGACGTCGAAGCGATGTTCTCCGTCCGCCGACGTAATGACGAGGGAGCTCGCGCCGCCGCTCGCGTCCCGCCCGGTCGGCGCGCAGGAGGCGGCGGACGCAAAGACGGCGATGAACGAGGCGGCCAATATTCGACGCAACGGCATGGAAATATCCGACCGCAACTCTGGCTAATTCTCCGGATCGGGTCGAATTTCGATCGCGAGAAGGCCCTTCGATCCGGAAGCGAAGGAAACCTGCACGCGCTGGCCCTGAAGGACCTCGCCCATGCCGCATTTTCGGAGCGTTTCCATGTGCAGGAAAATATCCTCGGTTCCGTCTCCGCGCGTCAGGAACCCGTAGCCTTTCGCGCGATTGAACCACTTCACCATGGCGCGCTTGAAATCGCCGGCAGGCGTCTGGCTCATCATCGACATCGGCGGCGTCAACGGCGTCGCCGTGCTGTCATCAATATTGATTATCTTGAGCGCCTGCAGGCCCTTGGTCCGCCTGACGACTTCGCAGACGACCGTCGCACCTTCTCGCGCCGTCGACCGGCCCGCTTCGCGCAGGCAGGACGAATGAATGAGAATGTCGCCGCCGCCATTGGCGGCGATCAGGAAGCCGTATCCCTTCGTGGGGTCGAACCATTTCACGATCCCCTCGATCGTGAAGGTTTCGTCCTCGTTTCCGCCCGGCGACCTGGCGCCGGATGCGCCCCCAGATATCTCCGCCATATAAGCCGCTATCCCCGTCTATTCCCTCGGGCGCCGGCTCAACTGCCGCCCGATCGATCTCGCTTCAAAAAGCCGGGACTCTCTAATCGACTGACTCGTCTGTTTATTCCAAGCCAGCCCTCCCGAGCCTCGCCTGGTTGAACAATCTTCTTATCTTGCACCAAATCAGGGAAATCGTCTCGCCTTTTCTCAACGTCCGAATGGCTCGGTCTGGGGACGCCCCGTCGATACGGCGGGGCCTAGACCGATCCCTGCGCCTGATAGTCGGACAGGAACTTCGAAATCAGGAGCAAGAACACCTCGAAATCGGACTCAATGTTCCTGACCGTCACGCCGCCATTGGAATTGCGATCCATCTGCAGAGCGACGTCGCCGTCTCGATCGATATAAGCCCGGCCAAATTTCACTTCGCTATTGAATTTGCTTAGAAATTTGTGACCGCCCTCCCCGAGCGTCACATCATTCAGATAGGTTATGTAGGAAACATCCGCGTCCGCCCCGTCAACGCCGACTAGGACGACATGCTCGCCGACGACAACGGCCAGCATGTTCGGCTTGAAATCCTGGACCGAATACCCTTTGGCGGAAAGAGACTCCGCGATCTGGGATTTGGTGACCCCCGCCGCTGAAGCGCCCGACAGAGGCGCAATCGCGAGCAACACTCCGGCAGCCGCGCCTGCCAATACCTTAATCAAGACGCCCCTCCACAAACGATCGACCGTTTACCAAGCCTTAATACATCGGAAATCCGCGACAAAATCAATCTGGCGAATGGGTGACGCCGACCGCTCCCGCCGGCTGCGGCGCGGGCTCGAGGCGCGAATTTTTCCACAGATGAGGCGGTTATCTCAGTCGGTGCGCGTGGCAGGCCCTAGGGGAGTCGAACCCCTCTTTTCAGGTTGAAAACCTGACGTCCTAACCGATAGACGAAGGGCCCGCGGCGGCAAAACGCTTGGCAAAGCGAGGGCGCTGTATAGGCGAGGATTCAGAAGCGGCGCAAGCCCTTTTGGGGCGCTTAGAAAGCCGCTTTCGCGGCGTCGATAATCTGGAACTGCCCCGCCCCGGCGCTGCGCCAGGTGTCGGCTTTAATCCGCCCCGCGAGATGCAGCCTCGTCTTCGCCGTCAGCAGAGCGCCGAGCGGCTCGCCCGCTGCACGAAACGCAATCGCCCGCACCGTTTCGCCGGTATCGCTGGTGAGATCGCACGCGAGATGAGCCGCGCCGACCGCCTTCACGCGTTCAACACGCATCGAGGAGAGCGCAAAGACCGGTTCAGGGTTGCCCGGGCCGAACGGGCCCGCTTCGGCGATCAGCGCTGCGAAATCGCCGGTCACCGCCGTCGGCGCAATGACCGCATCGATTTCTCTCATCCGCACGCTCAGCGCACGTTCGACATCGGCCGCACACCCCTCCGCAAGAAAAGCGGCGAACTCCCCGATTGCCGACGCAGCGACCGTCAGCCCCGCCGCCATCGCATGGCCGCCGCCGGCGATCAAAAGACCCTTATCACGCGCCGCCCGGATCGCGGCGCCGATGTCAACGCCGTCGAGGGAACGCGCCGAGCCTTTGCCGGTTTCGCCGTCGACGCCAATGATGACAGCAGGCCGGTCGTAGCGATCCTTGATGCGTCCGGCGACAATTCCAACGACGCCTGGATGCCAGCCTTCGCCAGCCGCGACGATCACCGCAGGCAGCCTTCCGCGATTGCGTTCCACCTGTTCAATCGCCTGCGCCAGCACATCGCTTTCGATCGCTTGGCGCTCTGCGTTCATGACATGCAGTCTGTCGGCGAGCTGCGCGCGCTTGATCGGATCTTCGGTCGTCAGGAGGTCAAAGGCGAGCTGTGCGTGCCCGATCCTCCCCGCAGCATTGATGCGCGGGCCCAACAGAAAGCCAAGGTCATAGACGCCGGCCGAGGCGCCGACGCCGGCGCGGGCGCCAAGTTCTTTAAGGCCCCGATTGCCGCCGTTATTGAGCACCTTGAGCCCTTGCGCCGTCAGCACGCGCGAGAGCCCCGTCATCGGCATCACGTCGCATACAAGGCCGAGCGCGACGAGATCGAGAAACTTGAGAAGATCGGGCGGCCGCTTGCCGGTGAAGAACCCTGCGTCCCGAAGGGCGCGATTGATCGCAACAATCGCCATGAAGACGACGCCCGCGGCGGAGAGACTCTGCAAGTGCGATTGATCGTCCAGCCGGTTCGGGTTGACCGTCGCGTAGGCGCCTTGCGGCGGCGGCCCGTCCATCTGGTGATGGTCGAGAATGACGATCTCGAGACCTTCTTCGGCGGCGGACGCAATCGCCTGATGCGCCGCCGCGCCGCAATCGACGGTCATGACGACGCGCGCGCCGCGCTCTTTCAGTGTGCGGAACGCTTCGGCGCTTGGGCCGTATCCTTCAAGAATTCGATCCGGGAGATAAACGTCGAGCGGCGCGCCGAGCGTATTGAAATATCCCTTGAGGATCGCCGCGCCGCATGTTCCGTCGACGTCATAATCGCCGAAGACGCCGCATTTCTCGCCGCTCATCACAGCTTTAGCGATCCGCGCCGCCGCCCGGTCCATCTCAACGAGCGTCATCGGATCCGGAAGAAATTCTTTCAAGGATGGGCGCAGGTAACGCTTTGCTTCGGCGGGTTTAACACCCCTTCCTGCAAGAATTCTCGCGACAACGGCGGGGCATCCGGCCTCGGCCTCGATCGCTGCTGCTGCGGAAGGGTTAACCGGGCGCAGCCGCCACCGGCGTCCCGACGCGGGCATCTCCATTGCCGGCAGATCAAGGCGCGCGATCTCGCCGCCCGTCACGTTAGTGGACCCAACTATCGTCAAAGCCTGCATCACACTCGCTTTCCCGCTCCGGATTTGGCGCTGATTCGCGCCGAACACTGGCGTTCCGCAACCATCGGCTGCAAGAGACACGACAAGATGCAATCATCAAGGGCCAAATCGGCGACGCGCCCGATCACGGCCGACTGGCTCCTGATTTGCACGGGAAGCTCGATGAGAATGCTCGCAGGCGCGAGCGCCAAATGGTGATTGCAGTCTGGAGTTCGAGTGGCGTCGGTTTACAACAGGATCGCCATCAGCGTCGCAGGTTTTCTTATTTTCGGGTCGCTGGCGGTCCATGGGCCGTTCGGGGCCGGGCGGATCGAGGCGCGCCTTGCGTCCATCGCGCAAGGAGGGCCCGAAATGAACGGCCGCGAGGAGTCTCGCTTCACGGAGACCGGCCAAGCCGCTCGACTCTTCGACGAGGCTTCCGCCGATACCGCGCAGGATGTCCCTCTCTCGAAAGACTCCGCCGATGCGTCCGCGAATCGCGGGGCGGCCGCCGCCCGAAGCAGGGAGCCTACGCCTCTCGCTGCGCTCGCCCCTGGCGAAGCGAAAGAGTGTGAAGCCGCAATCAATCGCGCGCTGAATGGCCGGCAACTGACATTTCGACCGGACAGCGTCGCGCTCAGCGCAGCCGATCGAGCGCTCCTTGAAGATTTCGCCCGGGAGATTTCCATCTGCGGAGGGCGGACGATCATCATCGAAGGCCATACGGATTCGACCGGCGGCGCTGCGGCCAATCTCGCACTGAGCGAGCGTCGCGCCCATGCCGTCATGGATTTTCTTGAAGGCTCCGACCACCAATCGAATTTCATCATAAGGGCCTATGGCGAAACGAGACCGATCGCCTCTAACCGCACGCGCGAGGGCCAGCGACGCAACCGGCGGATAGATTTTGCTCTCGCCGCCGACAACATCGGACCGGAGTGACAGGCAAATGCTCTGGCTCATTGCTGAAATGTGGTTCCTGCTTCTTCTCGCATTCATCCTTGGCGTCGCCGCAGGGGCGTGGATAGCCGCAGCGCGCAAGTCGCAGACGGCGCCGGCGGACGACAGATCGATCGTCGAGCCTCTCGCGCCGGCGAGCGCCATGGCGCCGGCGACTCTTCTTCTGACGCCCGACGGACCGCCGGATGATCTCACCCAGATCATAGGCGTTGATCCGGCGACTGAACGACGGCTGAATGCGCTCGGCGTCTTCCATCTCCGCCAAGTCGCGGCATGGGACGAGGGAGCCGCGCGCTGGATCGAAATCCGGCTCAATGAACCGGGCCGGGTCGTGCGCGAGCGCTGGTCCGAACAGGCTTCAAGCCTCGCCTGAACACGCCGGGTTTTTGACAGGCGAATGCGGTCGGCGTAGGCCGCCTCGCAAAGGAGACCCGCATGATCCCCCGCTACGCACGCGAAGAAATGGCGTCAATCTGGTCGCCGGAAACCCGCTTTCGCATCTGGTTTGAAATCGAGGCGCACGCCGCCGACCGATTGGCGGCGCTTGGCGTCATCCCGAAGGCCGCTGCGGAAAAGGTGTGGGGAAAAGGGCGCGACGCCAGATTCGATATCGAGCGCATCGATGCGATAGAGCGCGAGGTGAAGCACGACGTCATCGCCTTCCTCACCCATCTTGCCGAAATCGTCGGCCCTGAGGCGCGGTTCGTTCATCAGGGCATGACATCCTCGGATGTGCTGGACACTTGCCTCTCCGTCCAACTGACGCGCGCCGCCGACATCCTGATCGGCGATGTCGATCGCGTGCTCGCGGCGCTCAAAAGGCGCGCCTTCGAGCACAAGATGACGCTGACGATCGGGCGCAGCCACGGCATCCATGCGGAACCGACGACCTTCGGCGTAAAGCTTGCGGGGTTCTACGCGGAATTTGCGCGCGCCCGGCGCCGTCTCGAAGCGGCGCGCGAGGAAATCGCAATCTGTGCGATTTCCGGCGCGGTCGGCACCTTCGCCAATATCGATCCTTCCGTCGAAGCTCACGTCGCCGAAAAAATGGGCCTCAGCGTTGAGCCGGTCTCGACGCAGGTCATTCCCCGGGACAGGCACGCAGCCTTCTTCGCAACGCTCGGCGTCGTCGCCTCCTCCGTCGAGAGGCTGGCTACGGAAATCCGCCACCTTCAGAGGACGGAAGTCCTTGAGGCGGAGGAATACTTTTCTCCGGGTCAGAAAGGCTCGTCGGCGATGCCGCACAAGCGCAATCCCGTTCTGACGGAAAACCTCACCGGGCTCGCGCGGCTTGTCCGCATGTGCGTCATTCCGGCGATGGAGAACGTCGCGCTCTGGCATGAGCGCGATATTTCGCACTCCTCGGTCGAACGCGGCATTGCGCCTGACGCCACGATCCACCTCGATTTTGCGCTGAACCGCCTCGCCGGCGTTGTTGAAAATCTGGTGATTTACCCAGAGCGGATGCGTGAAAACCTCGACCGCCTCGGCGGTCTCGTTCATTCGCAGCGAGTCCTTCTCGCCCTGACTCAAACCGGCGCGTCGCGGGAGGAGGCTTATCGTCTCGTCCAGAGGAATGCGATGCCGGCCTGGCGCGGCGAAGGAACGTTCCTCGCCAATCTGAAAGGCGACGCCGAGGTGACGTCGAGGCTCAAGCCCGATGCGATCGAAGCGCTGTTTGACGACGCCTATCACACGAGACATGTCGACACGATATTTCGTCGGGTGTTCGGCTCCTGAGGATCTGCCCGAAGGGGGCGACGCGCTTACCGCAACACGCTGGCGGACGTCGGCATGCTGATGAAAAATGAACCGCCCGGCGGGGTCTGCCGGGCGGTTCTCTTGCCGTTCGGAGGGGATTGAACGGCGGGGGGTCGTTTATGCGAAAGTCACAATCGAACTCGGCGAGAGGCCGAGCAGTCTTGTGCTCTTGCGCGTTTTCTTGAGGCGCCAGGCGACGCCCGCAAAGCCGAGCATCATCAGGGCCCATGCGGCTGGTTCTGGCGCATTGCTGACGCCGCTGACGCCGTCGAGGAGCGCGCCGGCCGCATTGATCGAACCTGCATTGCGGAATTTCAGCAATGAACAGCCGCTCCCTGACACGGACGAGCACAACGCCGACAGATCCGCGTTAAGCGCGCCGCCGGCGCCCATGTCGACCAGAACGAACTCGCCGGAAAACGTCGCAACGCCGCCGATAACCTCACCGATGGAAACAGCGAGGATGTTGAAGGCGGGGCTCGATGCGAGCGGCAGCAACGCCGCCGCGATGCTTTGTCCAGTCAGCGGATTTCCGAACTGAAGGACAAGGTCGCCGCCGGGCGCGATCAAAGCGGCCGAACCGTTCGCGGCGAACAGCGCGTTGCCGGCGCTTGTGACGCCGCTCTGGCTGTATACCGACGCTGCGTAAACTGTCGTCGCTGCGCGCGCCGGAAACGCAGCGAGCATCGCTGCCAGCGCAACGATGACGATTCGGGTAGCCATGGTCATGGCCTTCCTCCTTGGACGTGACGTCGCCACGCCCCCCTCATTCAGCGAGGTGGAGGATAATTAGTAGGCTTTAAAGGAAGCTTGCCTGTTCCTTAACAATGCGATCGATCAGTCAATTAGCGAATACGCCCGAGCGGACAGCGGCGACACGCTGCTGCTTCAAACGCCAGGCGACCGCGCCGAACCCCATCAGCATCAGCGCCCACATCGCAGGTTCAGGCGCCGCGGCGACGCCGGAGACGCCATCGAGATTGAAGACGCCGCCGCCAAAACCGCCGATCGTTCGAATGCGCAGCAACGAGCATCCTGTGCTGGAAATGGCGGCGCACCGGGTCGATAGATCCAACGCAAAGAGGCCGGCTGCACCGCCCGTAAACGCAAGTTCCGTTGAATAGACCGCGACGCCTCCGACTATTTCGCCGATCGACACACGCACCTGCGGCGCACCCGGGCCTGCAAGAGCCGTCAACTGGACATTCGCGCCGGACAGGGGCTGCGCAAACGAGTAGACCGCCTGCCCCGCCTGGCCGATCGTAAAGAAAAAGATGTTAAAAACGCCGCCAATGCCGGCCGCCGACCCATTAGCTGCGCCGATCCCGCCGGCCGCATTCGTCACCACGCCAGACTGCGCATAAACGCCTGTGGAATAGACGGTCGTCGCGGCGGCGGCCGGAGCCGTTCCAAGCACGAGCATCAATAGGCCGATCAGAACGCGCATGAGCACAGCTTTCGAACGCAACGGCGGCCGATCATCGGCCTGCAGCCGTTAAAACTTTTGCAAAATGCTTGGTAAATGCGAGGTATGCGCGTCCGGACCGTCGATCACGAGTTCGCGAAAGGGCCGCTGCCGCCATGACAAGGCCGTGAACAAACTGGCCAGCCTGGAGGCCGCTCGGCTATGAGGCTCGTTCCCCAAAGAAAGCCGCATCATGACTAAAACGATCTCATTCGCCATCGCCATTCTTCTCGCCGTTGCAGGCGTCTGGTTTGCATCGCGCGGGCCCGCCGACGCGGCCGATCCGCTTCCCGCCGAAGCGCCGGAGGGTCTTACAACCGCTGTGTTCGCCGGCGGGTGCTTCTGGTGCGTTGAATCCGATTTCGAGAAACTCGAAGGCGTGCGTGATGTCGTGTCAGGCTATTCCGGCGGCCTGATTGAAAGCCCGACCTACGAAAATCACGAAGGGCATCTCGAAGCCGTTCAGGTCACCTACGATCCGGCAGTCGTTTCTTACAGACAGATCGTCGATTATCATCTTCGCCACATCGATCCGCTCGACGCCGGCGGGCAATTCTGTGATCGCGGCCACGCCTACACGACCGCAATTTTTCCGGCGAACGCCGAGGAATGGGCGGCCGCGCAGGCGGCGATCACTGATGCCGAGAAAGCTTTGGGCCAGAAGGTCGCTACGAAAATCGTCGATCGCGGCGCGTTCTGGCTCGCGGAAGATTATCATCAGGACTACCATTCGAAAAACCCGCTGCGATACAAATACTATCGTACAGCGTGCGGCCGCGATGCGCGCGTGAAGAAGGTCTGGGGCGCCGCCGGGCGGTGATCCCGACCAGCCTTGCAGCAATTCTCAGCGAGGCTTCTTCCGGCTCATGGCTACCTTGAACGCTTCGAGAACAATCAGCGAAAAGGCGCCGGCGGAGACTGCGAGCAGTATCTCCGCTTGCGACAGCCCATCGAACCGGAACAGCGCTCGCGCCGGTTCAAGCGTCATCGTCAGCGTCAGGATGAACGCTACAAAGACCGCGACAACCCCGAGCGCCCAGTTGGGATTGAGGAACGCACGCGCGATCGATGCGCTGTATGAGCGGTTCACGAGGATAAGGCTGAACACGACGGACACGACGGAGATGAACGTGATCGCACGAACATCGCCGTCGCTGAACCCGCGATCGACCGCCGTCAGATAGACGCCCGCGACGACTGCAAAGGCGATGACGCCCTGCAGCGCGCTCCACAGGGCGAGCCGCCGTGTCAACAACGGTTCGCCCGGAGGCCGCGGCGGGCGTCGCATGATGCTCGATTCTTCCCTTTCCGCTTCAAGAACGAGCGAGCAGACAGGGTCGATCACCATTTCAAGGAAAGCGATGTGAACTGGGCCGAAAATGATCGGAAGGCCCGTCACCAGCGGAAGCAGGGCCATGCCTGCGATCGGAATATGGACCGAAAGGATGAACCCGGTCGCTTTGCGAAGATTGTCGTGAATGCGCCGCCCGAGGCGGAGAGTTTTGACGATGGCGCCGAAATCATCGTCAAGCAGCACGATCGCCGACGCCTCGCGCGCAACATCGGCGCCGCGCCCGCCCATGGCGACGCCAATGTGCGACGCCTTGAGCGCCGGGGCGTCATTGACGCCGTCGCCCGTCATCGCGACGATTTCCCCGTCCGCCTTCAGCGCATTCACGATGCGTAATTTCTGGTCGGGCCTGACGCGCGCAAAGACATTCGTGCGACGCGCAGCTTCCGCGAGATCTGTGTCATTCATCGCCGCGATCTCCTCGCCGGAGACGATTGTTGCGCCGTCAATCCCGGCCTTCTCCGCTATTGCGCGCGCGGTTGCTGGGTAGTCGCCCGTTATCATCACCACGCGAACGCCCGCCGCGCGGCATTCCGCGACCGCAGCGGCGGCGGTTTCGCGGATCGGGTCTGCAAGACCTGCAATGCCGGCGAACTCAAATCCGAAGCCGTGCGGTGAGCCCGGCAAGGCCTCGTCCTCATGCGTTGCGCGCGCAAGAGCGAGGACGCGCAGACCGTCGCAAGCCATCTCGTCGACAGAGGCGAGAATCCCGAGGCGCTCTTCATCGTTGAGGCGACAAAGGTCTGAGATCGCTTCCGGCGCGCCCTTGGCCGCGACGATCATGTCGCCATGCGCCGCTCGCCAGACTTTCGTGACAGCGAGAAGCCCGGGTTCCAGTCCATATGTCTTCACAAGCGACAATTCATCGAAGTGAAGACCGAAATCGACTGCGAGCCGCTGGAACGCCTGTTCCATTGGATCGAAAGGATCGCGTTCGCTCGCGAGCGCCGCCGTTTCGGCCGTCGCCAAGATTTCCGGCGTATTCGCGAGTGCGCCATTGCTTCGGCGCGCTTCAATCCCATCCGCCGTGCGAAGCGCTTCGACGCTCATCCGGTTCTCGGTCAGCGTTCCGGTCTTGTCGGTGCAAAGGACAGTCGCCGCTCCGAGCGATTCGATCGCCGCCGCCTTTCGAGTGAGGACGCGCGCGCGTGAAATCCGCCAGGCGCCCATAGCCATAAAGACGGTCAGAACAACCGGAAATTCCTCCGGCAGCATCGACATGCCGAGCGCGATGCCGGCGAGCAGCGCATCGAGCCAGCCCCCCCTGAGGAAGCCATAGAGCAGCACCGCAGCGATGCTCGCCGCGCCGCCAATCGCGCCGAAAACCCTGACGAGGCGGCGCATTTCGGCGTGCATCCGCGGCGGCTCGAATTCGAGCGCATGAAGCGAGACGCCGATCTTGCCGATTTCACTCTGCGCCCCGATCGCTGTCACTTCCGCAAGGCCGGAGCCCCTGACGATCAGCGACCCCGCGTAAACGCGCCCGTCGTCGAGGCGCTTCACCACCGCGAGCGATTCTCCCGTCAGCAGAGATTCATCGGCTTCGAGGTGCGTAGCCTCCATAAGCGACGCGTCCGCCGGAACGCGGTCGCCTTCACTCAATACGACGAGATCGCCGCGAACGACATCGCGACCCGCGATGCGCTTGCGCGCGCCGTCGCGAATGACGAGCGCGCGAGGACTTGTAAGATCGCGCAACGCCTCAAGAACGCGTTCCGTCCGCACTTCCTGAACGACCGTGATGACAATCGAAAGCGACGCGAAGATGAGCAGCATGCTCGCTTCGGTGCGATCGCCGAGCAGAAAATAGATGACGCCGCCAGCGACGAGGAGCGCCAGCATCGGTTCACGGATGACCTCGCCGACAATCTTCGCGATCGGCCGGCGGCGGCCATGCGGCAGTTCGTTGTATCCTTCCGCCTCGAGGCGGCGCTTCGCTTCGACCTCGCTGAGGCCGGTTCTCGACGGCGAAAGCGCTTCTTCCGTCCCGGTCATCACGCCCCAAATTGATCTGTCGTCAGCGCAGCATCGGCTGCTGCTGGCTGATGCAATGGAAGGAACCGCCGCCGGACAGGAGGTGCGAGGAATCGATTGCGTAAAAGTGCGGCCGATCGACGTGGCGCTCAAGAATTTCAAGACATTCGAGCGCTGTCTCGTCTTCACCCGTCAACCCGCCATAGGACGGCATGATCAGCGCATGATTACTGATATAGAAATTCATGTGACTCGCCGGCGCGACCTTTCCGCCCTGAAGCGCCCTTCCCGGCGAAGGTATTTCGATCACCTCGATCGCCCGGCCCGCGGCGTCGCGGGACGATTCAAGCGCCTTCTTAATTGAGGCGAAAACCGCCGCATTCGGATCGTCCCTGCCGGTCGGCCGCATGCAGACGACTTTGCCGGGCGCGATGAACCGCGCCAGATTGTCAACATGCCCGTCGGTGTGATCGCCGGTCATGCCTTCATCGAGCCAGATGACCTTTTCAGCGCCGATCGCCTCGCGCAACACTGCGTCGACCTCATTTTCATCAAGGTCCGGATTCCGGTTTTTGTTAAGCAAACACTGGCGCGTCGTGATGCAGGTTCCCTCGCCGTCAACTTCAAGCGCGCCGCCCTCGGCGATCAATCTGTCAAAACGGGTCACGCGCGCGCCGGCCCGTTCAGCGATGACGCCGGCGATCCTGTCATCCTCCGCAAGGAGATATTTCTCGCCCCAGCCGTTGAAGCGGAAGGCGCTGGCGGCAAGCCCCTTCTCGGCGCTTTCAACGAAAATCGGCCCGGTGTCGCGCAGCCATATGTCGCCGATCGGCGCCTCATGGAGGCGGACAACCGTCGGGTCTGGCAACCCGAGCCGCATCGCCTCAGCAGCGACGCGAGCCTCCTCGCCCCTGACGACGAGTTCGATGCGCTCCCCGCGGATACGCTCGCCCTTTTCATCGCCGGGATCAGGGAAGCAGATGGCGGATGCAAGCTCGGCGACCTCGCCCTGCGCCGGGCCGAGATTGTCCTCCCACAATTCGGCGGCGGACGGCCAACCGATCCAGACCGCCTCGTGCTCGGCCCATTCCGCAGGTTGCCGGCGAGGAAACTTCATTGGCCTTCGGCCCTCCATGATCGCAACTGCCGACGCGCGTTGATTGGGGTCGGCGCGGCGGCTATATACCCTCGCGCGGTTCAAACCGCGAGATAAGATCTTCGGGGCGGGGTGAAAGTCCCCACCGGCGGTGATTCGGCCTTAAAACCGATCAGCCCGCGAGCCGAGCGAGCAATGTCTCGCAGAGCAGGATCTGGTGAGAGTCCAGAGCCGACGGTCAAAGTCCGGATGGGAGAAGATCACACTGGCGACGCGCCTTGCGCGCGAACGCGGCTGCGTCCGTTTAAGGACGTTGCGCGGCGTTTGCAGAGGCGTTTGGAGCCTGTGCTGCGCCCCGAGGCTCTGCTCGCAAGCTCGGGGTTTTTTATGCCTGCCGTTTCTCGCTTCGCGTTTTTCGCCGCTTCGGGCGCTGTCGCGTGCCTTCCTGCCGCGGCCCAAACGAGGGAACCGATCGATGAGATCGTTGTCGTCGCCGACCCGCTCGAACTCGTCGAGCTTGAAAGCAGCCGATCGGTTTACGGTCTTGATCTTTCCTACGCTGAGGTCCCGCGCGCCATCTCGGCGATCAGCGACGAAACGATCGAGCGGTTCAACATCGAGACGGTCGATGACCTCGCCGCCGTCGCGCCCGGCACATTTACGGGAAGCTTCTTCGGCGTTCCGGGGAGCGTCACGCTGCGAGGCAATCGCGCCGACAGCTATTTTCGCGGCTTCAAGCGGGCCGAAAATCCGGGAACCTTTCCGACGCCGATCGGGGCGAGCGAGCGCATCGAAGTCGTCCGCGGGCCGACGCCGGCGATCTACGGCGCGGGTCGCGTCGGCGGCTTTGTCAACGTGACGCCGCTGACAGCTTTGACGCAAAAACAGATAGGCGAGCGGGGAAGGCTCGTCGAGATCGGCGGAACGGCCGGCTCGTACGAAAAACGAATCCTCCATGGCTCCGCTGGCGCCGCCTTCGATCTCGGCGGCGATGACGCCGGCGTTTACGCCTATGCGGAGTATGAGAATTCGAACAGCTTCTACCGCGGCATTGAGCCGAAGCGCCTGCTCATCCAGAGCGCGTTCACGCTCGCCGACGCGGACAGGTTTTCATTCGAGATCGGCGGCGCCTATCATTCTTCCGAAGGGTATAAACAGACCATCGGCTGGAACCGCGTCACGCAAGATCTGATCGACAACGGGACCTACATCACCGGAACCGATACCGACCTTCGCGACCTCAACGGCGATGGAAAGCTGACGCCTGATGAAGTCGATGCGGCGGTCGGATCATTCTTCGGGTCGTCGAACATTCGCCAGTTCGTTGATTTCGGAGTCTTCCTGAATCCGGCCTTCTCGCTCGATCAAGGCGTTGGAACGGCGAGGCTCGATCCGCGCACCGTCTTCATTTCCGATCGTGATATCGCTGATTCCGAAACCGCGACCGTCTACGCCGATCTCGCAATCAACGTCAGCCCGGACCAGACGCTTCGCTTTCAGGCCTTTTACGACTCGCTCGACGGCGATCTGCACCAGAGCTACGGCTTCGCCGCGCAGTACATTGCGGATGTCGTTGAACTGCGCGCCAGCTATGAATTTCCGTTCGCGCTTGGCGGCGTTGAATTTCACAACATCCTTGGAACTTCCTGGCGTCACTATGATAATGAGACGCGCCAGACATTTCTCTCCGGCTATCTCGTCGTCGACAGGCGTGATTTGACCGCCGGGGAGACGTCCGGCGACATTTTCGATGATCCGTTCTCCAGTGAACCGAATGGAATTGGATGGGATACGAACCTTTCCTCGGTCACGACCGACCTTGCGTTTTTCGCCGTGTCTGATGTCGCGCTGACGGATCGTCTGTCGTTTCTTGCAAGCCTTCGGCTCGACCGCTTCACGGCGAAGTCGATCAACACCGGCTCCACAATTTTCAATCCGGCGCTCGGCTTTGCGACGTTCGAAGGCGATGATTTCAAGGCGAGTTATGAGGCCTCGCTGCGCTATGATTTCGGCGCCGGCGTCACCGCTTATGCAACCTACGCCGAGAACAACGCGCTTGAAACAAACGACGGCGGAGGGATCGAAGTCGACCGTATCGATCAGGAAAATTTCGTCGCCGATTCCAACCTCATCGAGGCGGGCGTCAAAGCGGGGCGCGACGATCTTTTCGCATCGCTCGCCGTTTACCGGCAAAAACGTCAACGGAGCGATCCCTTCGGCAATCTCGACGAGGAGACCTCGCGCGGCGTCGAGGCCGAACTCAAATATCTCATCAGCGACAACTGGAGCCTCAATTCGGCGATCACTCTGCAGGAGGCGAAAATCGGAGCGCCCGGCCCGTGCGGTTCCGGCAACGGCGAATTTATCGTCCTTCCGCCTTCCTGGCTCGGCATTCTTGAGGCGAACGGTTACGGCGGGCTCTTCGCGGCGCTCAATGCAAGCTGCGTCCCGGAGCTTCAGAACGGCTACAAGCGCCGCACGACGCCCGATGTCATGGCGTCGGGATTTCTCACTTACACGTCGCCGCGCACTTCCTATGGCGCTTTCGGCGCAACGGCGGGCGTCATCTATGTCGGCGAAACGGGCGGCAAGATCGCCGGCGCCATCCGCCTTCCCCGCTACGCGCTCGGCAAAACCTCATTCTATTGGGCTTACGACAACCTCTCGCTGACGGCGCATATCGACAATCTTTTCGACAAGCGCCACTTCATCCCTGTGCAGAACGTCTATGAAGAAGTCGGCGTCCTGCCTGGCCGCGGACGCGAATTTTCAATCACGCTCAAGGCGGCATTCTGAGGATTCCCGGATGCGATTTCGACACATGGCGCTCGCTGCAGCACTCGGCGCGGTCTTCTTCCTGATCACAGCGACGACATTCGCCTCGCTCGGCGTCGTCCTGCCCGCAATGATCGCGGAATTCAATTGGAGCTGGGGAACGGCCGGGCTCGGCTTCACGATGCTTGCGCTGACGACGGGCGTCTTCAGCCCCATCGCCGCCGCCTCGCTCGATCGACTGGGACCGCATCTCCATTACGCCGTAGGCGGCGTCGTGATGTGCGGGGGGTACGTTCTTCTCGGCGCGACGACCGGCGTCTCGTCGTATCTTCTCGCGACATCCCTGCTCGGCGCGGGGTTTGCGTCGCTTGCCAATGTGCCAGGCACGTATCTTGTCGGGCGCGCGGCGCCGATCAAATGGCGAAACGTGGCGATCGGCGCATATCTTGCCGCCGGCGGCGCGGGCGGCGTCATCGGCCCTTTGATGGCGAATGCGCTGATCGAGAGCGGATCGGATTGGCGCCTTTACTGGCGCGCGGCGGCCGTCGCTATCGGCGCCGCAGCGCTGATCATTGTCGCCTTGTCCGATCGCAGGCTCTCCCAAGGGCCTGGCGTCGGACGCGGCGCAGCTGAAATGAACGCCGACGGCAATGGCGCCGGCTGGACGGCGCGACGGGCGATGCTGACGCCGGCCTTCGCGATCATCGCGCTTGCGCTGACGGTCGCCTATTTCTGCGGCGTCACTGTCAGCACATGGGCGGTCGCGCATCTGCAGAAAGCGGGCCTTGCGCCCGGCATCGCAGTCGCCATGCTGAGCCTTTATTCGGGGATCAATGCGGCGGCGCGCGCAGCGGGCGGCGCGGCGGCGCGCCGCATCGATGTGCGCAAGCTCCTTGTCGCTGCGCTTCTCGCCAACGCCGTTGGAATGAGTGCGCTAGCATTCGCCCGGTCGTTGCCGACCGCAATCGTTTTCGCCCTGTTCGACGGCTTCGCTTTCGGGATGGCGCTCTTTGCAACGACGGCGCTCCTCATCGACTATTTCGGCCTGAAGAACAGCCCCGCCCTGCTTGGCGCCGTCAACCTCGCCGCGACGATCGCGATGCTGGGGCCGACGCTCGCCGGGCAAACCGCCGACCGGTGGGGGAGCTTCGCGCCGATTTTCCTGATCTACGCCGCCGGCGCTCTTGTCGCCGCCGTCGCCGTCGCATTCATGCGTGATCCCAATCGCGCAACCCAACCGGCGGCGGAAAACGCCGCTGCGTGACTGTAGCGCTGTTTTTTTGGCTCATTCCGCGAGGCTCAACCGCAGAAGGCGCCTCCTTTTTCAAAATAGCTTTCAAAATAGGCGCCCAATCGCATCTGCGCGCGCGAGGGCCCGGGCTTAAAGCCTGCTTCTCTCATCCGGCGGCGGCCAGTTCGATCGAACCGGAACGCCGCCAATACCTGATTGTCAAAGAGCCGCGAGGCGCCGGTGAGCGCCTCACACATCTAGCGTTCGAGATTGGAATTTCCATCGTGCGTTCAAGCGCTCGGAAAGATGTATTTTCAATCGCAATTTCGCGCGGGAGGGGAATGACTTCGCGCCCTCCGCTGAAACGAAAGGGGCGGCCCGAAGGCCGCCCCCGATGTTTTGAGCGCTCCGCCCGCTCAGAATTCGTAGCGGAGGCCGAACTGAACGCTCCAGATCGAGGCTGGCACGTCGATGCGAGTGCCGAAATCCGGATTGAAGTCGGTGATGATGTAGCGGCCCTGGGAGTCGACGCCGACATCCACAAGATCCACCTCCGTGTTTACGAGGCGACGCAGATTCGCTTCGCTCGAAATCAGGTTCGGCAGGTTGTCGATGTCGACAAAGAACAGCAGCCGGTCGTCGACGAAGCTGCCCGGCACCGGCAATTCCTGCTGGAACCGCAGATCGAGATCAAGGAACCAGTCGTTGCGGCAGCCGTTGCGGGTCGCCGTATGCCCCGCATCTCCGCGAAGGCACTCTGCGCGCCGATCGTTCTGGATGAAGTCGACGAGAGCCGCGACGGCCGCTGGGTCCGACGTCGGGCTGATGAACGGATCGCTGACACTGGTCGGGACATAGAGCAAGGCGTTGTCTGTGCCCGAAGCCGAGTCGTTGAAGTCGCCGCTGCCGTCGAAGGTATAGCTGTAGGGGCGTCCAGGCGCGGCGCTGAAGAACAGGCCGAGGCGGGTCGCATAGTCCTTGAAGAACTCCTGACGGAAGTTCACCGCCGCCGTCACATTGTGACGGGTTTCGAAGCCGCTGGTCCCAACGCTCGGATTCTGGCGGTCGAACAGCGCCGAGGCGTCATAGTTCGACGTCGACTGCGCGCTGGTCAGGTCGCGGCGGTTGTTCGTATCTTGCCAAGCATAGCCGAGGTTGAGGCGGACCGAAGCCGGGCGGTTGAAGGCCGTGTAGTCAAACGCCTTGCTGAGAATGACCGACGCCGCCTGAGAGGTGAAACCGTCCGCATTCGTCAGCTGGATTTCGTCGTCGCGGCTGGTGTTGAAGCAGGCCGAATTGACGTTTTGATAGACCGGCGGCGTGCCGCCCGTCCCCACGAGCTGAGCCGTGCAGCCGGCAGCCGTCGGGTCGATCGCGCGGTAGATCGGACGCCCGTCGATCGTCAGGCCGCCAAGACCCTGCGCCGGATTGATGACCTGCGAGAGATCGACGAAGGAATACGGATTGCGGAATTGGGTGTGGACGTAATCAACGTCAACGCGCCAGCCGTCGAAGAATCCGTTGCCGCCCGTGAAATCTGTATTCCAGGTGAATCCCAAATTCGAGCGAACGATCGAAGCAAGCTCGAGATTCGGATCGGTCGATTGCGTGTCTGCAAGACCGAGCGCGGCTTGAGCCGACCCCGCGTCGATTACGCACTGCGGCACGCCGGTGAAGACGCCGCCGTTAAGGACCTGGAGGTCGGCAGGGGTGCACGAGGAGGTGCTGCCGAAACCATTGAGATTTCCGCTGTTCGAAAAGGCGTTCGAGAACCAGACCGTCGGATCGCCGCCGGTGAAGACGCCCGATCCAAGGCGGAGCTGGACATCGCCCGCCACGCTGAACGGCAGATCATAGGTGAGGCCCAGGCGCGGCAGGATAGCCGTGAGATCGGAGAAATCCCGCGCGTTGGAAAAGCCATAGCGTGCGATGAAGTTCGAATTCTCGATCGGCGCGTCATTTCCGGTGTAAAACTCGTAGCGGACGCCAGCGAGAACATTCAGACCTTCAATCGGAGTCCATTCGTCCTGAACATAGAACGCATGAATCGCGCGGGAGAACGAAGCCGCTGCATCATTCGGATCGCCGGTAAAGGAAAAGTTGCCGAACGCGCCCGCAGAAGTGCCGTCATTGACCGAGTTATAGGTCGGGAAAGTGTTGCTTCCCGGGGAGAGCGCGCCCGCCTGAAGATCGGCGATTGAATTGAACACCAAAGTGCCGGTGGCGTTAACGATGAAGAGGTTGAAGACGTCAAGCTGGTTCAGTTCGTAACCGGCGGTGAACGCGTGGTTCTCGACCTGAAGGTTCGCCTTCGCCTTGATCTGATCGACTTGCGTGTTGAGTTCGTTAGCAGAACGGAACTGGCCCGGTCCCGCAACGACGCTCGTTTGCTGGCCAAGCGAATTCAGCCCCGTGCCGACGATGATGCGCGGGATCGGATTGGCTGACTGGGCTTCGCCGCCGCCGACCGGGCCCTGAATATCCGAAACGTCTGCGCGCGAGGCGCGAATTTCGGTCGAGAAATTATCCGTCCACTGTGAGAACAGGCGCGCCGAATAGGTTTCCGAATTCGTGCCTTCGTCCTCGAAGCTGCCTAGGAACGTGAAGCCGACCGGCTCGAAGCCGTAATCGTCTGATTCAATATTCGACTCGCGCAGCCGGTCATAGGTGAATTCGAGGCGGTGATTGTCGGTGATGTGCCAGTCGACGCGGCCGAGAATGCGACGGCTCGACTGGTCGAGCGAACGCGCAACGCCGCCCGTCTGAATGCCGTAAACCGACTCCAGTATCTGCTGGACGTTCTCAACAGTCGCGAGATCCGGCTCGTTCTCGGCGCCCTCATTGGCGAAGCCGCCGCCGATCGGACCATCGCTCTGGCTGTCGCCGTCATCGGTTTCTTCGTAAGCGGCGAAGAAGAACAGTTTGTCCTTGATGATCGGGCCGCCGATCGAGGCGCCCCAGTTGAAGTCATCGTAATCGGCGACCGTGAAAGAGTTCTTTTCGATCTTGCTGCCCTGAAGTCCGCTGCCGGTGTAGTTGAAGAACGCCGAGCCGTGAAACTCGTTCGTGCCCGACTTCGTGACGACGTTGATGTTGCAGCCGGTGAATTGGCCATATTCAACGTCGAACGGCGCGAATTCGACGGAGGTCTGGGAAATCGCATCATACGGGATGACGAGCGAATTGCGCGAGGCGAACGGCGTGCCGTTGAGGCCGAAAACGTCCGCGCGAATAACACCGTCAACCGTAAATGTGTTCGTGCGATCGTTGCCGCCAAGGCAGGAAACGCGAGGAACGTCGTTGGCGAGGTCGATTGTGACGCGCGGGTCAATGCGGATGATGTCGCGCACATCGCGCTGGATCGAGGGAAGCGATTCAAGCGTCGTCAGATCGTACGTCGTATTCGGGCCGATTGCGACCTGTGCAACGTTTGCGCGTGTCGCCGTCACGACGATGACATCATCTGTTGTCGTCGCCGGCTCAAGATCGACAGTAAGGCTGGCGACGGCGCCCAGCGAAACCTGAACGCCTTCGATCGTCTCGTCACGAAACTCGTCCGTATCGACCGACACCGTATAAGGCCCGCCGACGGCAAGGTTGCGCGCCGAGAACGCGCCGTTATTGTCCGTGCGGATCGTGCGCGAAGCGCCCGTGCGCGTATCGGTCACGGTGACGCTTGCGCCGGCGACCGGAGCCCCCGCCTCGGTCGTCACGACGCCGCGGATTTCGGATGTTGTCTGTTGGGCGTAGGCGACGCCGCCCGTGATGCTAGCCAACGCGATCGCTGCAGCGCTTGCAGCGAGCAAATTCTTCATTTTCATATCGAATAGACCCCAATGAGATTTGAGCGGAACAGCGCAAAGCCCCGAAAGACGCACAACGCCGTATGACGTGGGCGCTTAGTGTTTTATTTTTTCAGGAATGTGACAGTGAGGCGCCGCTTTGCTCAAAATATCCGTGAGCGCTTCGGATAATTCGGCATCGCACGCGCGGCCCCCAACAATTTCAGCGAAAACAATCGCTTGGCGCTACCGCGCGCAGCGGCAACAATGCAACAGTTGCTACATCTTTTCCGGCGCCGGCATGCCGAGGATGTTCAATATGAGATCCAGTTGACGCCCCGACGCTGTCGCCAGCGACAATCTTGACGCACGAAGTGCGGGATCTGCCTCATCGACGATCCTGCATGCGGCGTAAAACTTTGAAAACGCCTGCGCCAGGTTGAACGCATGCTCGCAAAGATAGTGCGGCAGGCGCTTGGCTGCTGCGTCCCTCGCCGCCTCGCCGAACTGCAGCAGCGTCAGGGCAAGATCTCGTTCTTCCTCGCCTGCAATGCGGATCGGTCCCGGTTCGCCCGCGCCCGCAGCCGCCGCCTTCTTCAGGACCGAGCGGACGCGCACGCTTGCGTAGTGGAGATAGGGGCCGGTTTTCCCCTCGAAGGCGATGAAACGATCAAGATCGAAGATGTAGTCGCTTGTGCGGGGGTTAGACAGGTCAGCGAATTTCAGCGCCGCAAGACCGATCCGGCGCGCGACCTCGGCCGCCTCTTCAGCCGCATATCCTTCAGCAAGGCCATTTTCCTTCAGGCGCTCGGCGGCGCGCCCTTCGACCATATCGATAAGGTCGCGGAGTTTCAGGACCCCTCCGGCCCTCGTCTTGAAGGGCTTGCCGTCCTTGCCGTTCATTGTCCCGAACCAGAGATGTTCAAGGCGCTCGCGGGGATAAATGCCGGCAAGGCCTGACGCGCGGAACACCTGCTCGAAATGGTCGCGCTGACGGCCGTCGACGACATAAAGCATCCGGTCGGGATGCGCTGTGTCGCGGCGGTCGACGATCGTCGCGAGATCCGTCGTCCCGTACATGACGGCGCCGTCAGACTTGTAGAGGATCAGCGGCGGCAACTCCTTCTTGTCGCCTTCCTGCGCGACATGAATGACCACAGCGCCTTTATCGTCGACCGCAAGGCCCTGCGACCTCAGTTTTTCGACCATCGGCGCGATCAGGGGATCGACGTCAGCCTCCCCCTTCCACCAGTCGAAAGTGACGCCGAGGTCGGCGTATTCGCGTTCGATCCCGGCGCGGGAGACCTCAATGAAGCATTTCCAGAGCGCCCGGTAGCCGGGCCTTCCCGCCTGCAATTCCGCCGTCGCCTGCCGCGCTTCGGCCGCTCGCTTCTCGTCAAGCTTGCAGGCGCTCGAGGCGATCGGATAGAGCCGCTCGAGGTCGTCAAGGCTGACCGGCGATTCCTCCGGATACGGACCGCTAAACCCCTGATCGAAATAGGCGAGCGTCGGCTGCTCGCGTTTCACTTCGGTGATGAGCTGCCCCATGGGAAGGCCCCAGTCGCCAAGATGAATGTCTCCGATCACCTTATGGCCGACGAAGCGAAAGAGCCGCTTCAGGCACTCGCCGATAATCGCTGAGCGAAGATGGCCGACATGGAGCGGCTTTGCGACATTGGGTCCGCCGTAATCGAGGATGATCGTTTCTGCCGTCGGCGCCGCCCATCCGCCGAGCCTTTCATCGGCGCCAAGCGCCGCGATACGCTCGCTCAATGATGCGTCGGTCAATTTGAGATTGATGAATCCGGGCCCAGCGAGAGCAACGTCCGCGAATATCGCCTCGCCCTTGAGGCGCGCCGCGATCTTCTCCGCGACCGCGCGCGGGTTTTCTTTCGCCGCTTTCGCCGCTCCAAGAGCGCCGTTGCACTGAAATTGTGCGAGGTCCGGCCGATCGGAAACGCGCACGGCGCCGAATGACGGGTCGAACCCTTCGGCGACGAAGGCGGCGCCGACGAGCGAGGAAAGCTCTTCCGTCAACAGCATCAAAGATCGGGGAATTTAAGGCTCTTGCCGGAGCGATTATAGATCGCCTGTTGCGGCGTCACGACCAGGCCGACGACAACTTCGAAATTGGTGCCGGATGTGTTCTCGTCCTTGC
>JBMOOR010000071.1:0-2762 GCA_049324555.1 Pseudomonadota bacterium
GGCGAAGCGGTCGAAGCGGCCGGCGAGACAGTCGGCGACGCGCTCGATGCGACGGGTGAGGGTGCGGAAGCAGTCGTAGAAGAAGCGGCGCCCGCTGAAGCGCCAACGGTCGAGGAGCCTGCCGCCGAGGAGCCTGCAGCTGCTGAAACGACGCCTGCGGACGAACCGGCTGCGCCCAACAACTGACCGGCGGCGTTAATCCGACGTTAAGCAGAGTGTCTCGAATTTTAATGAAGACGCAGCCATTCGCACGCTAGAGAGAAAGCGTGAATGGGAGTGCGCGACTAATGAATCCGCCGATCGACACTTCGCATCTTGAAAAATATGTGTTCGGCGACGCAGCGCTCCGCGATGAAATCCTGTCGATTTTCATCGAACAGGCTGCAGCCTGGATCGCGCGTATGGATCCTTCGCTCGACGACGACGGTTGGCGGCATGCGGCGCACACGCTGAAAGGGGCGGCGCGCGGCGTCGGCGCCTGGTCGCTTGGCGATATCGCCGAACGCGCCGAGACGCTGGTCGGTTCCGGGCGGAACGGCGAGCGGCGGGCGGCGCACGAAGACCTCAAGGCCGCCGCGAATGCTGCGATCGGCTTTGCGCGAAAGATTCGAGATCGCGCGGCCTGACAATTTGACCTAAAGCAATGCTAGGATGCGCAGGTCCCGCCATACGTGGCGTCAAACCGCTACAGATGGAGCCGCGCCATGACGAAAGACATTGCAGACCGCATCACCTGGGTCGCCGTCGCTGACGGCGAGAAAGCCGTCATTCTTCGCAACGAAGATGTCGACACAAAGCCGTCGCTGCGGCTTGTCGAAGCGAAGGAAATCGACAACCCGCCCGCGCGCGAACAGGGCGCGGCGCGCCCTTCGCGGATGAATGACGGCCGAGCCGGCGGCGTGCGCAAATCCGCGATCGAACTGACCGATTTTCATCGCCTCGCAAAGGAGCAGTTCGCGCGCGATTTCGCTGCAAGGCTCAACAAGGCGGCGACGGCGGGCGCCTTTGATCGGCTCGTCATCATTGCCCCGCCGGACACGCTCGGCGAGCTTCGCGCGCATTACAGCGCGGACCTCAAGAAGCGCCTCGCCGGCGAAATCGACCGCGACCTCACGAAGCACCCGCTCGCCGATATCGAAAAGCACGCGGCTGCAGCGCTCGCCAGACATTAGGCGTCATCGCCGCAGCTCCGTCATCGCAGAGTCGATTCCGGAAAGCGTCAGGGGATACATCCTGTCGTTCATCAGTGTGCGGATCAATTTTATCGACCCGGAGTAATCCCACTGCCGCTCCGGGATGGGGTTCAGCCAGACCGCGCTTTCGTAAATGCGCGTCACGCGCTCCATCCAGACCGCGCCCGGCTCCTCGTTGAAATATTCGACCGAGCCGCCCGGAACCGTGATCTCATAGGGACTCATCGAAGCGTCGCCGACGAAGATCGCCTTGTAGTCGTGCGGGTATTTGTGGAGGACGTCCCATGTCGGCGTCTTCTCGGTCCAGCGGCGGCGATTGTCCTTCCACACGAAATCGTAGAGGCAGTTGTGGAAGTAGAAATACTCCATGTGCTTGAATTCCGAGCGCGCCGCGGAGAAAAGCTCCTCGACGATGCGCACGAACGGATCCATTGATCCGCCGGCGTCGAAGAAGATCAGCACCTTGATCGTGTTGCGCCGTTCGGGGCGCATCTTGATGTCGAGATAGCCGGCGCGCGCGGTGGCGTCGATCGTGCCGCCCAAATCGAACTCATCCGGAACGCCCTTGCGGGCAAAACGGCGCAGGCGGCGGAGCGCGATCTTGATGTTGCGCGTGCCAAGTTCGACCTGATCGTCGAGGTTCCTGTATTCGCGCTTTTCCCAGACCTTGACCGCGCGGCCCTGACGCTGGCCTTCATTGCCGATGCGCACGCCCTCAGGGTTGTAGCCGCCCGACCCGAAGGGCGAGGTTCCGCCCGTCCCGATCCATTTCGAGCCGCCCTGGTGGCGCTTCTTTTGTTCCTCAAGACGCTCTTTCAGCGTCTCCATCAGCTTCTCCCAGCCGCCGAGCGCCTCGATCTGTTTTTTCTCCTCGTCCGTCAGGTATTTCTGCGTCAGGAGTTTCAGCCAGTCTTCGGGGATTTCCGCGGTCACGCCGTCGGCGAGGTTTTCAACTCCCTTGAACACATGGCCGAAAACGCGGTCGAACTTGTCGAGATTGCGCTCGTCTTTGACGAGCGCGGCGCGCGACAGATAGTAAAAATCCTCAACCTTCCGCTCGGCGAGGTCGGCGTCCATCGCCTCCATCAAGGTGAGGTATTCGCGGAGCGATACGGGAAGACCCGCCGATTTCAGCTCGTGAAAGAATTTCGTGAACATGGGGTCAGCCTATCCTCGCCCCCCCCGCGGAGCGAGCGCCGCGCGCAGCGGGAATTCGCCATCCGCGCGAAATTTTCGCGCCCTTTGTCCGGCTTTTGCGGATGATGCGCGCGCCCGCGACCCCCACGACTCCAGCATCCATGCGGGTTGCAGCGGATTTGTCCGTAAAGTCCGGCGATCCCGCGCCGCGCGAATTTTTCGCCCCGCCCCGGCGCGCAGCCGGAATGGCGAGTGAGCGCGCGCTCACAAAATTTGCATCATGGATCGCCGTTCCACCGGCCATTTCATCCTTTCCCGCGCATCGTGCGCGCAAATTCTCCAACGCGATCATCATAAAGCCTTCGCAAGGGAGGGGGACGGATTTTTTTTCGCTTTGCGGATCAAGAAGATGGATGGTTAACGCGCTTTTCG
>JBMOOR010000072.1:0-2746 GCA_049324555.1 Pseudomonadota bacterium
GATGTCGGCGTCGAAAAACTGAAGGAAGCGCTCGAGAAGCTCGAACGGCGCGGCCGCAGGGCGCCGCAGGCGTCGGCGGAGAGGGTTCCGCCCGCGGCGGCCGCCGGCTGACAAAGCGCCGATTTTAGGGCCTTTGCGACTCGAAACCCCTCTGCTATAGCGCGCCATGGAGCGGCGCAAACCAGCATCGAAGGGCGCTCAAAGGCCCAAAAAACGCCAGCCGATGGATCAGGCGACAACGGCCCTTGGCGCGGTTCCCGAAAAGCGCGGCCTCAAAAAACTCCCCGAACGCAAGAATGAGATGGTTACGCCTTCGGGCGGCGGCCAGCGCGAGATGCGCGTCAATGTGAAGACGGCCAAGGGTCGGAAAGTCTCTTCGACGCTCTGGCTTGAGCGTCAGCTCAACGATCCCTTCGTCGCGCGCGCCAAGGCCGAAGGCTATCGCAGCCGCGCGGCTTACAAGCTCAAGGAGCTCAACGAGAAATTCGGCCTCATCGCCAAGGGCTCGCGCGTCGTCGATCTCGGCTGCGCGCCCGGCGGCTGGCTGCAGGCGGCCGTCGAGGCGGGGGCGGGTTGCGTCGTCGGCATCGATTATCTCGCCATGCCGCATGTTCCGGGAACGGAGCATCTCGAACTCGATTTTCTGGATGAGGCCGCGCCGGGGAAACTGAAGGAGCTCCTCAAGGGCAAGGCGGACGTCGTCCTCTCCGACATGGCGGCGCCGACGACGGGCCACAAGCAGACGGATCACGTTCGCATCATTGCTCTCGCCGACGCCGCGCTCGACTTCGCACTCGATGTGCTTGCGCCCGGCGGCGCTTTCGTCTGCAAAGTCTTTCAGGGCGGCGCCGAGGTCGAACTTCTCGCGCGCCTCAAGGAGAATTTCGCAGGCGTCAAACACGCCAAGCCGAAATCGTCCCGCGCGGATTCGGCGGAGATGTATGTCGTCGCGATGGGGTTTAGGGGGAAGGAGAGGGCGCATGAGGAACCGTAGGGCGGATGAAATCCGCCGGGAAAGCCACGGCGCGAGACTTGGCGGATTTCATCCGCCCTACGCCGTTTTGGCCGCCCTCGCGCTCGCCGGATGCGCCAATTCGGCGTCGGGTGAGGCTCCGGCGGAACCGAAGTCGCTCGCCGCGCCGACGCCGGACGGCGTCGCGCTGAAAATCATCGGCGCCGACGAAGGCCAGAACGTCACCGTCAAGGTCGGAACGACGTTCGCGGTCGAACTCGTCGGCATCCCGACGGCAGGCTATCTTTGGGCGGTCGCCAAAGCGCCGCCTTTCATCGAAGCGGCGGGCGAATATGGCGGGCCGACATCGAGCGCGCAGCTTGAGCCCGGCTTTAGCGGCGGGCGGCATTGGGAAGCGTTTCTCTTCAACGTGACGGCGGCGGGCGAGGGCGTCCTGCGCTTTGAACAGCGCCGGCCATGGGAAGACGCGACCGAGCCGCCGATCGAGGCATTTTCGGTCTATCTGTTCGCGGAGGAGTAACGAGCGACATGCAAGTTCGTGAAGCGCTGACATTCGACGACGTGCTGCTTGAACCCGGCCCGTCCGAAGTGATGCCCTCGCAGGTCTCGACCAAGGCGCGGCTGACGCGTGAGGTGACGCTCAACATTCCGATCCTTTCTTCTGCGATGGATACGGTGACGGAAGCGGAAATGGCGATCGCCATGGCGCAGCATGGCGGGATCGGCGTTCTTCACCGCAATCTGTCGGTCGAAGAGCAGGCCGAGCACGTCCGCCGCGTCAAGCGCTTTGAAAGCGGCATGGTCGTCAATCCGCTGACGCTCTCGCCCGATGCGACGCTCGATGAAGCCTGGAAGATCATGGACGAGCGGAAGATTTCCGGTTTTCCGGTCGTTGAAAAGCGCGGCGGCGACGGCGTCGGCAAGCTCGTCGGCATCCTGACGAATCGCGACATGCGCTTTGCGACTAATCCGAAACAGCGCGTCAGCGAGTTGATGACGAAGGAAAATCTCGTCACCGTGCGCCCGCATGCAAGCCGCGAAGAGATCACGCGCCTTCTCCATCAGCATCGTATCGAGCGGCTCATTGTCGTTGACGATCAATATCGCTGCATCGGCCTCATTACAGTCAAGGACATCGAAAAGGCGCAGAAATTCCCAAACGCGGCGAAGGACGGTGAAGGGCGCCTGCGCGTCGCCGCCGCCTCGACCGTCGGCGACAATGGCTTTGAGCGCGTCGAAGCGCTTATCGGCGCCGGCGTCGACGTCATCGTCATCGACACCGCGCACGGACATTCCGCCCAAGTTCTCGAACAGGTGACGCGGATCAAGAAAGCGTCAAACGCGACGCAAGTGATCGCCGGCAACATCGCAACCTATGAAGGCGCGAAAGCGCTCATTGACGCCGGCGCCGACGCGGTCAAGGTCGGCATCGGCCCGGGCTCGATCTGCACGACGCGCATCGTTGCAGGCGTCGGCGTGCCGCAACTGACAGCCGTAATGGACGCGGCGCGCGCAACGAAGGGAACAGGCGCCGCGATCATCGCCGACGGCGGCGTCAAATATTCGGGCGACATCGCAAAAGCGCTCGCCGCCGGGGCCGATTGCGTGATGATCGGTTCGCTCCTTGCGGGCACCGACGAGGCGCCGGGAGAAATCTTTCTCTATCAGGGCCGTCCCTACAAATCCTATCGCGGCATGGGCTCGATCGGCGCGATGGCGAGGGGGTCGGCCGACCGCTACTTCCAATCCGACGTGCAGGAACAGATGAAACTC
>JBMOOR010000073.1:0-24998 GCA_049324555.1 Pseudomonadota bacterium
TCGCCGCCAGCGAAGGCTCGCTCTATCCAAAGGACGCCGCAGCCGCCAGGCCTGCGCTTACGCGTGCGCTCGGCGGAGCCGACTATGTCGTCGACGGTCTCGGAGCCAACGAGGAATTCAACCGCACGATACAGGCCGCCGTCGCACGCCATCCCGCGCTGGCCGTCGAGACCTCGCAGGCCGCGATCGCCCGCGCCGAAACGAAGGCCGCGCGCGCAGCGCTCTATCCCCGCCTTTCCGCCAGTGTCGACGCCGATTACGTCATCGCGCGCCGGTTCAATTCGGGAACGCCCAACGTCGTTGAATCGCTGCGTCCTGACGAACAGGTCAATGTCGGCGTCACGGCGAGCCAGCTCCTCTTTGACGGCGGCGCGACGTTCGCCCGCATCAAGAGCGCGAAGGCGAAGCGGCGCGAGAGTGCGCGAACGATCGAAGCGCGCATCAACGAACTCGCGCTTGCAGCTCTCTCCGCCTATCACGATGTCGCCGTGCATCAGGCGATCCTTGCTCTCGGCGCGGAATATGTCGCTCATCACGAAAAGCTCCTTGCGGATGTCGCAGAGCGCGAGCGCCTCGGCGCTGGCGTCAAGGCCGATGTGCTGAGGGCCGAGGCGCGGCTCGCCGCTGCGCGCTCTCGCGTCGCGCAAATAAATGAGAGCGCCCGCATCGCCGACGTTCGCTATGCTGAATATTTCAGGTCGGCGCCGGAGCGGCTTCGCTTTCCAGATTATGAATCGCTTGCTGTCGCTTCGCGCGAAGAAGCGGTGACGTTGGCGTTTCAGAAAAACCCGATCGTCGCCGCCGCGATTGCGCGAACTGAAAGCGCCGAGGCGGAAAGGCGCGCCGCGAAAGCGAACCGCCTTCCCGAAGTGCGCGCCACGGTTTCGGGCTCAAGCTTTGACGTTCTCAACGGCGCTGAAGATTATGACGTCCGCGCCGGGGTCAACGTCTCCTATGATCTCTTTGCGGGCGGCGCGCGCGGCGCAGCGATTTCGAGCGCGAAAAGCGCGGCGGATCGCCAGCGCTTTGAAGAAGACCGCATCCGCCAGGAAATCGAACGCGAGGCGGCGATTGCTTTCGAACGCCGCAATTCCGCCAATGAAAGGCTTGCAGCGCTCGAAACAGCGCTCATCGCGAACAGTGAAGCGCGCGCGCTCGTCGCCGAACGTTTTCGCGCCTCGCGCGGCGATCTCCTCGACGTCATCCAGGCGGAAAGCGACTGGTTTGAAGCGGGCGTCGGCTATCTCGCCGGCCTCGCCGACCGCGACATGGCGTCCTACGAGCTGATGGAGTTCACAGGCGATTTGCTGCGCTTCTTTTCGCCGCGTGACGAAGACAGGACTGCATCCGATGAGTAGCGTTCGCTCGATTTTTCGGGACATTGCGTCGACGAAGCACTGGCTTCTCGGCCCCCTGATCGACAATTCAAAAGTCTACGGCCAGACGATCCTCGCGGCGTTTTTCGTCAACCTCCTCGGGCTCATTTCGTCCTTCTTCATCATGACGGTCTACGACCGCGTCATTCCGAACAACGCGATGGAATCGCTCATCGCGCTCACCATCGGCGTCCTCTTCGCGCATCTTTTCGATTTCATCCTGAAATCGCTGCGCGGCTATTTCATCGACGTCGCAGGCCAGCGCCTTGACGCCGTAGTCGGCGCGAAGGTCTTCGACAATCTGATGGCGATGCGGCTCGATGCGCGAAAAGGCGGCGTCGGCGCGACGGCGGGCCTCGTCAAGGAATTCGAGAGCCTTCGCGACTTCTTCTCTTCGGCGACGCTGACGGCGGTCGTCGATCTTCCGTTCATTTTCGTCTTTGTCGGCGCGATCGCTCTCATCGGCGGGCCGATCGCGCTCGTTCCGCTGATCGGCGTCTTTGCAGCCCTCATCATCGCGCTCATCACGCAGCCGTTGATCCTGCGCAATACAAAGAACGCGATGCAGGAAGGCCACGCGAAACACTCCGTGCTGATCGAAACCTTGTCGGGCCTTGAAACGGTGAAGAGCGTCGCTGCGGGCGATCTCATGCGCCAGCGCTGGAAGACAGGCGTCCTTAAACAGGCGCGGATCGCAACGATCGGTCGCTTCATCAATCAGTTCGCCGTCAATTTTTCAGGCTTCGCGCAGCAGGGCGCGCAGGTCGGCGTCGTCGTTGTCGGCGTTTTGATGGTCGGCGCGCACGCGCTCTCGATGGGAGGGCTCATCGCTTGCGTCATCCTCACCGGACGCGCGATGGCGCCTCTGGCGCAGGTCGCAGGGCTCCTCGGCCGCGTCGCCGGCGCCATGTCGTCCTATAAGGCGCTCGATGAATTGATGGCGTCGCGCTCCGAAGTCGACCCGACGCGCGACTATCTCAAGCGCAATTCGCTCGCGGGACGCATCGAGTTCCGCGATGTCAGTTTCTCCTATCCGGGACAAAAGGCGAATGCGCTCGACAAGGCGAGCTTCACAATCGAGGAAGGCGAGCGCGTCGCCGTGCTTGGGCGCAACGGCTCGGGCAAGTCGACAATTATCCGCCTCGCGCTTGGCGTCTACGAGCCGACGGAAGGCCAGATCCTGATCGACGACACCGATCTTCGCCAGATCAACCCGACGGATTTGCGCGCCCATATCGGCGCCGTCCTGCAGGAGGTTTTTCTCTTCACCGGGTCGATCAAGGAGAACATTGCGCTTGGCCTTGAGAAGATTTCCGATGACGACATTCTCGAGGCGGCGAAGATCGCCGGCGTCCATGATTTCGTCGGTGCGACGGAGGCGGGCTACGACCAGCGGCTCGGCGAGCGCGGCGAAGGACTTTCGGGCGGTCAGCGCCAGTCGATTGCGCTTGCGCGCGCGCTTGCGACGAAACCCGCCGTCCTCTTGCTCGATGAACCGACGTCGGCGCTCGACAGCCAGGCGGAAGCGGAGATGATCGCGCGCCTTCGCCGCGCGACCGACGGGCGTACGCTGCTTCTCGTAACGCACCGGATGTCGATGCTGAAACTCGTCGACCGCATCATCGTCCTTGACCGCGGACAAATCGTCCTCGACGGCTGCCCGGATGAAATCATCCGCTCGCTTGCGAAAAATGCGCAGCCCGCGATCGCCGGATCAAGCGGCGGACGCGAGATCGCCGCAACCAATGTCAAACCGATCAGGGCCGCATAAGAATGACGCTCGCCATCGCTTCCGATATCGACAGCGAACTCCCGCTCGAGCCGTCGAAGGCGGCGCAATACCTGCTTTATGTGATCGCGGGCCTTCTGTTCGTCGGCCTTCTCTGGGCGTCGATCGCCAAGCTCGACCGCGTGACCCGCGGCGACGGCCGCGTCGTGCCGTCCAATCATCTCCAGGAAGTGCAGTATCTTGAAGGCGGCATCATCAAGGAAATCCTTGTGAAGCCGGGCGCCGAAGTCAAGAAAGGCGAGGTGCTTGTCCGCGTCGACCCGACGCAGATCAACGCGCAGTTCAGCCAGGGCCGCGACGGTTACAATTCGCTCGCGGCGCGGATCGCGCGTCTTGAAGCGGCGGCGGCCGGAAAGCCGCTCGTATTTCCGGCGGATGTCGAAGCGGCGGCGCCCGATATCGCCGCCAATGAGCGCCAGCTTTTTGAAGCGCGAAAGCAGGAATTCGAGTCGGCGCTCGCGGTCGAACAAGGCAAGCTCGACGAATCCCGCGCCGCGCTCGCCTATTCCGAAGAGACCCACAAGCTTGCGGCGCAGGAACTTGCGATCGTCGAACAGCTCGTCAGCAAAGGCATCGAGCCGAAGCTCGAACTTATTCGCGCGCGTCAACGCGCCGCTGCGGCGTTTGGCGAAAAGCAGCGCGCCGAAATCGCGGTAAAGAGCGCCGAGAGCGAGACAGACCGCATCAAATCGACTTATTTCGCCGCAATCGCCGATGAACTCGCGAAAGCCAAAGCGGAAATGACCGGTGTCTCCGGGGAATTGCCGGCGCTTCGCGACAAGGTCGACCGCACGGAAGTCAGAAGCCCGATTGACGGCGTCGTCCATCGCGTTCTCGTTGCAACGATCGGCGGCGTCGTGCAGCCCGGCCAGACGATTGTCGAAGTCGTTCCCGCCGGCGACACGCCGCTTGTCGAAGCGAAGATCAAACCCGCTGACATCGGATTCCTGCGCGTCGGGCAGGATGCGCGTATCAAGGTCACCGCCTATGATTCCTCAACCTACGGCAGCGCGTCGGGAAGGATCGAAGCGATCAGCCCCGACGCGATCGAGGATGAAAAGGACGGCGCGCGTCACTTCCTGATCACTGTTCGCCTCGATGATTCAGCGCTTGAGACGGCGGACGGCCCCTTGCCGCTGATGCCGGGCATGGCCGCCGAAGTCGACGTCCTCAACGGCAAGCGTACCGTGCTCGCCTATCTCCTGAAGCCGATCGCCGAAGTCTCCAACAAGGCGCTGCAGGAAGACTGAACGCGCGTTGAGGATCGGCGGGCCGCAGCCGCCGCGAGCGTGAGCGATTTCCACAGGATTGAGCCGCCTTCCCCAGTCGCGAATCAAGGTGTGAATGCTGGGGAATGATTGGACCGATCGAGGGCGTTGGCTCCCGGCGCGAAGCGGTCCATGCATTCAGGTCCGCCTTCAATCTGCCGCCGATCGAGCAGGAGACATTATGCCTGACGCTTCCGCCGCCTCCCGTCATTCGGAACCGAAATCCGGCCTGCTGACGCCGTCTTACGCCTACAAGCCGTTCCGCTATCCCTGGGCCTACGATTTCTGGAAGCGCCAGCAGCAGATCCACTGGATGCCGGAAGAAGTCCCGCTCGGCGAAGACTGCAAGGACTGGGCGAACAAGCTTTCGGACGCCGAGCGCAATCTCCTGACGCAGATTTTCCGGTTCTTCACGCAATCGGATGTCGAAGTGAACGACAATTATATGGAGCGCTACGGCCGCGTCTTCAAACCGACCGAAGTGAAGATGATGCTGTCCGCCTTCTCCAACATGGAGACGGTGCACATCGCCGCCTACGCGCTGCTCCTTGAAACGATCGGCATGCCCGAGGCGGAGTTCACCGCGTTCCTCGACTACAAGGCGATGCGCGACAAACACGACTACATGCAGAAATTCGGCGTCGGGACCAACGAGGATATCGCGCGCACGCTCGCGATGTTCGGCGCCTTCACCGAAGGGCTGCAGCTTTTCGCCTCCTTCGCGATGCTGATGAACTTCCCGCGCTTCAACAAGATGAAGGGCATGGGCCAGATCGTGACCTGGTCGATCAGGGACGAGAGCCTCCACTGCGAAGGCATGATCAGGATGTTTCACGCCTTTGCGCGCGAGACGGGCTGCGTGACGAAGGCGGTCGAGGGCGACATCGTCGAATGTTGCCGGACCGTCGTCGGCCTTGAAGACAAGTTCATCGATCTCGCCTTCGAGATGGGTCCTGTCGAGGGCATGACCGCCGCCGACATCAAGCACTATATCCGCTATATCGCCGACTGGCGTCTCGGCCAGCTCGATTTGCCGAAGATCTATGGCGTCGAGAAGCACCCGCTGCCATGGCTCACCGAGATCCTCAACGGCGTCGAGCACGCGAATTTCTTTGAGGCGCGCGCGACCGAATATTCAAAGGCGGCGACGCGCGGCGAATGGCATGGGCAAGACGGCGTGTGGGCGAATTTCGATAGGATGGTGGAGAAAAGAAAGGCGCAGCACGCGTAGGGCGGATGAAATCCGCCCTACTTTCCAAACAATCGAAACAGGATCGTCGCGATGACGCTGAGGATGATCATCGTCGTGATCGGAAAATAGAACGCGAAACCGTCGCTCTTGATGGCGACGTCGCCGGGAAGCCGTCCGAAGCCGAGCTTTGAAATAAGCGGCCACAAAAGCCCCGCGGCGATGAAAATCACGCCGATGATCAGCAGTGTTTTCCGCATGGGCCGAATTTAGGAAGCGCTCGCCCGTGAGGCAATCCGGCCGCCGTCCGCAAATGGACTTTTCGCCCGGGCGCGATCATACTGCGCCGCAGCGCATCAAGGGCCGTCGCGCCCCAAATCGGAAAGAAACCATGCCGAAAGACCCCGAACGCATCACCATCCTTGCGCGCGAATTCACCGCCGCTGCGCTTGAATTCCATCGCGGCAAGATGGCGGAGAAGGGCTACCGGATGGAAGGGTCGATCACGCCGCGTTCATTCAAGATGATCGAGGGGATGACGCCGCCGAAGGATCTCTTCGACGGCGAGCCGCTGTTCGCCGTGACGTTCGTCAAGCGCGATGCAGGCTGACGGCATCCTCCGCCCGGTACGCGAAAACAAAAAAACCCGGCGGTCGCCCGCTGGGGTTTTCATTGAGAAGGTTGCGGGCGGGCTTAGCCGTTCCCGCCGCCGCCCATTCCGCCATTGCCCAAGTCGGGATCGATAATGATCGGCGTCTCGACAATCTCGCCGTCAATCGTCTGGCGCACGACGACGCCGGGATTATATTCCTTCGCAGAAAGGCGGCCCGCACCATCGACGACCTCTGGGACGCGGTCGCTCAGGTTCTCCCCTCTTCGCGAAAGACGAATGCGCAAACTACTTCAGCGCCGCAGGATATGAGCCAGAGTGATCGGATTCTGCTCTAGTGGTTGCCGCCGTTCTGTGCGTCTGGATCGTCGATCACAGTTTTGCCGTCGAGATCGAAACGCAGGCCATAGCGATAGAGGACGCCGTCATCATTGGTGTCGGTGACGGTTAATTGGCGGCCGTCCGCGCTGACTTCGAAATTCGAGAACTGGCTGCCGCGATAGGGTCCGCTGGGACTGCCGGTCGCCTTATCGGCATTCGTCTTTTCGACGATCCACATGGCGTCCGTTGCGTCGGATTTGAACTTGATCCCCGCGACCGAGGCGTCGGCGATTGTGAACGAAAGCCGGATTGTGTTGAAGGCGGCGCCGTTTATGGAAAAGTCGAAATTTCCCTTTTCGTCTGCGAACGGCGCTTTGTAGCTAAAAGAATAGCCGCCGGCGCCGTCCTCCGAAATCGTGACATCGGCATTCACCGGCAAGATGTTGCGCGGCGCTGGCGACGAGAGGTCCGCGGAGGCGCCGTCATGCACGCAGGCGGCGGTGAACAAGGCGGCGCCGGTCGCGACGGCGAGAACGGTTATGCGCATAGGATTGCCTCCCCTTTCCAGAATGGCGAAACCGCGTGACGGTAGGTCGAACCCGCACGCGGAGCAAACCAAAAACGGCCGATTCCGGGAATGACAGGATTAGTTCGCCGCAAGTCTTTGGAATTTCTTCCTTAATTCCAAATAATCGGAATGGCGAACGCCGGTAGCTTCAAGTTCATCAAGAATCGGAGCCGCCTTTTCGGATGCGCCGGCTTCGAGATACAGCCCTGCCAGATAAATCCGGGCGCTCACCGGCAGTCTGTCGCGGGCCGCCTCAAGCGACCTGACGCCGTCGGCGATGATGGCGGCGGCTCGCTCGTCACGGCCTTGCCGTCTTTCGAAATCCGCCAGCGCCAGCGATCCGGAACCGATAAAATTTGAATTCACGAGGATATCTCTTTTTCGCGCCTCGGCCAGCAACCGGCCGACTTCGCGCGCATCCTCCGCGACGCTATCGGGGTGAGCATTGAGGCTGATCCGGAGGGCGAAGGACAGGCCGAGAGCAGGCAAATACAATTGCGCGCCGGTCTCGGCCATTGTTACGGCCGTCGCATGGTCGACCGCCCGATCGGCGGCGTCGATCGCGGCGTCCCTGTCGCCTGACAGCGAGAAGAGACTTGACCTCTGCAATTCGATATAAGCCGCATTGACGTTCCAGTTGGCGTTGCCGCCGTCGCGCCCGGCCAGCCGGCTTGCTGTACCGGCTGCGGCGTCGATCGCTTCGCGGGCCTTGTCGAGATCGCCGAGGCCTACATAGGCCTCGGCGAGGCGGCGCTGCGCCGTGACGACGGCGTCGAGCACGGAGAAATTCTCGGATTGCGGGCTCGCCGCGGTTCCATAGAGCGAGAGTTGTTTCCTGATGAGGTTGACGGCCTCGCCATAGCGTCCGAGCTTGAGTTCCGCATCTGCCCGCCAAGAGATGGCGTAGGCGTATGCGAACAACACGTCTTCATCGGTCGGCGACAGTTCGGCGAGAACGCGCCGAGCCTCGGTAGATTCCTTGAAATACGGTATCGCGGCTTCAAAGTCGCCGGCGTCGTATTTCAGAACACCGAGATTGCTCGTTGCGTAAGCAAGCTCCAGCCGCCATTTCGGATCGTCGCTGTCGATGATGACGAGCCGCTGCGCTAGGCGATGATATTCTTCGTACCACTTCTCGCCCTCGGCGAAGTTGCGATTCAACCGGTGAATGTCACCGACGTAAAAAACGCTTTGCGCGTGATCGAAGATGCGGTCGGGATTGTTCGGCGACCTCCGCAACAGCTCGGCTGTCGCCTTTTCGCCGGCCGCATAGGCAGCTATGGCGGCTTCGAGATCATTGCGTTTCTGATCGATTGCGCCAAGCAGAATAAGGGCTTTGGCGCGGTGCGCCAGCGCGTCATCGTCGAGCGATTTCGGGTCCTGATCGGCGTAATAGGCCATCACGATTTCGCCGACCGATTCAAGAAGGTCGAGTCGCCCGACTTCGTTGAGCCCTTTCTTGAGATCAATCAGCATGAACTGAATGACGCCCTCGGCCTTGCCGCGCATCAATGTCGCTTCGTTGTTCTTGGCGACAGCGTAGAGCGCCAGAGCAGTCATGGCCGCTGCGACGCAGCCTGAAGAAACGGTCCAGACGGTCGCGAGCCTTGCTCGTCGCTGGGCGTCTCGCCGGATGAGATCGTCGAGGCCGACGCCGAGCATGCCGGCGGCGACTTTCAGCAGGGCGTAGCGCTTGCCGTCGCCGTTCTCGCGAGCGTCAGCTGCAAGCGGCTCGGCGGGCGCATCCGTCAACTCGCCGTTTTCACCAAGCTGAAAGCGGAGTGCGGGAGGAAAGCATTCTTCCGCTTCTCGTCCCGCAATCGCCGACGCGCCCGGCTCGCCGGCGACGATCAATGCGAAGACGCGCCCCGGTCCGTGCAGCTTGTGGAACAGTTTGATCTCTTCGTTGACCCAACGTGATTTCGCCGAGTTGGGAGAGCACAGGACGATCTGGAACTCGCTGTCGGCGAGCGCCGCCTGGATCGCCGAATTGAGGCTTCCGGCGACCGGTAGATCTTCGCGATCGCGAAAGACGGGCGCGAGCCGCGCGGATTCGTCCTTTGCGCCAAGTTTCGACGCAAGCGATTTTGGCGCGCGGAAGTTCTCCAGCGACCGCTGCAGCCAGCCGCCCCACGCCTCATCGGCATGGCTATAGCTGATAAAAGCCTTAAATCGTCGTTCGCCCAAGCGTTCAGCCCCTTCGGCAAGACTAGCCGCGGCCCGGGGCGTTCGAAAGAGCAGGGCCGATAATGTGATCACGGATTTGGAAAATGCCTGAGCTTCCTGAAGTTGAGACGGTGCGCCGCGGCCTTGAACCCGCCATGGCAGGGGCCGTCTTCGTTGCTGTTGAAACGCGCCGTAAGGACTTGCGTTTCCCGCTGCCGGCGAATTTCGCCCGGCGCCTTGAGGGCGCACGGGTCGAAACGCTCGGCCGGCGCGGGAAATACCTGACGGCGGCGCTGTCATCAGGCGAGACGCTGGTGATGCATCTTGGCATGACGGAGGCCGCCGCGGGATCGGGGCCCCTCGATCGCGCGGCTCGGCCCGATCCGGCGCATGATCATGTGAGCTTTTGGATGAAAGGACCAGGAGGCAAGACGCGTATCGACTACAATGATCCGCGGCGGTTCGGCTTCATGGACCTCGTCGAGACGGCGACAATAGATAGCTCGGCGCATTTCGGCCGCATGGGACCCGAGCCGTTGAGCCGCGATTTCACCGCGAACGCCTTTCGGGAAGCGCTCAAGCGCCGCTCAGCGCCTCTGAAGGCCGCTCTTCTTGATCAGTCGGTCGTTGCCGGCCTCGGCAACATCTATGTCTGCGAGGCGTTGTTTGAAGCGCGCCTCTCTCCGCGCCGACGGGCGTCGAGCCTGACAGGGCGCGAGGCTGACCGGCTTCACAGCGCAATCTGCGTGACGCTCGCCGCGGCGATCGAGGCAGGGGGCTCGACCTTGCGCGACTTCGCCGGCTCGGACGGCTCGCTAGGGTATTTTCAGCACCGCTTCAGGGTTTACGACCGGGAAGGTGAGGCGTGCCCGGCGTGCGCTGGCCCGGTGAGCCGCATCGTCCAGTCGGGCCGCTCGACATTTTATTGCAGGAAATGCCAGCGCCAGGCTCCGTAAGCGGCGGCGATGAAAAGCCTTTTTCTCTGATCAGGGGTTCCTCATTCCTGATCAGCGTCCCTGATCAAGCCCTTGAATTACGCGGCGTTTGGCGGGAAACCGCGCGCATCTTTCCGAGCGCCCCATCGCCGTTGACGGGCCGGGGCCGCGCCGCTATAAGCCGCGCCTCGCTCGTCAACCTTGTTAAGGGGTGGGCGTCAATCAGAGTATTTTGCCGCGTTCGTCGCGGCGACCGGAAGCAGGACCCATGGCGAACACGTCGTCAGCAAAGAAAATGGTGCGCAAGATCGCGCGGCGGACCGAAGTGAACAAGGCGCGCCGTTCGCGCGTGCGTTCTTTTGTGCGCAAGGTCGAAGAAGCGATTGCGTCCGGCGACAAGAAGGCGGCGATGGCCGCGCTTCGCGAGGCGCAGCCGGAACTGCATCGTTCAGTGACGAAGGGCGTCGCGCACAGGGCGACGGTGGCGCGCAAACTTTCGCGGCTCGCCTCGCGCATCAAGAAACTTTCGGCCTGAACGAGAGTTTGATCGGACGGATTTTTGCGCCCCGCCGCGCGATGCGAGCGGGGCGAATTTTTTTCGGCATGCGCATTCAATTCGCATTGCGTTCGAGCGGGATGCGGCGCAAAAATTGCCTCATGCACGCCTTGCGCCCGGATTAAGTTTTCCACGGATTTTGTCGGCGCTTTCGCTAAGTTTTTGTTTTCGCGCAATGTGTGCAATGTCAATGGATCGGAACACCAAAAAAGAGACAAGAATCGAGGGACGAACTATTTACTTGTGCGAATCGCAGGGATACCATCCATTCATCAATTAGGCAGGACACGGACGAATTGATGCGCCGCTGCTCCGCCGAACCAGTCTGAGTGTTGTTCACATCGTTCCCGCGCGATTTCGGCGCGGTTGCTGGAAACTATGCGCATCGACGCGCTGAGAATTAAGGGGCTGCAGATGGGCCGGTCTTATGCTGATCGCACTGTTCAATTGGTCGGCGGCTGCTCTGGTATCCCGATTGCGATGAAATCGCGGTTTTCAGCACTTTCTCATTAGTAGTTTTCGCGTCGCCGAGGGACCGGCGGCGTTTTGATCGTGGGGTCGGCGGCCCGGCATGCACTTGTGGGCGTCGCTGGCGTATGGGCGGAATTCGAAAATTGGGGTTTCCGGAAATGGCGAAGAATGATGCCGGCTCGGCCGAGGAGAGCTTCTCATTGTTCAGGGAAACATTGATCAAGCGTTACGGCTCGGCCGTTTACAGATCGTGGTTCTCGGATCTTGAACTCGATAATGTGGGCGCTGATGCGGTGACGCTGTCGACCGAATCCGATTTGCGCCGCGATCGTCTTGATCAGCAGTTTAAGCCTGGATTGCTGCAGGCGTGGTGCGAAGACATCTATCCGATCCGCCGCCTCTCATTCGTCAAGCGCGACGGCCTCAGCGCGCACGCCGCAAAGATCAGCGCGCTTGCGCCGTCGACGCCGATGAACGGGCGCGATCACGGCGAGACGACGCGGCCTCGCGTCGCGCTTATCGGCAATGTCGGCGCGAAGACTGAGACGCGCAGCGCGCACCGCGCCGAGCGCTGGGAGCCGACGCTTGAAGAAATTGCGACGCCGCTCGACAGCCGCCTGACCTTTGAATCATTCGCGGTCGATGAAACGAACGAAGTCGCTTTCGCCGCAGCGCGCCAGATCTTTCTCAAGGACGCGCCGCGCGACATCCTCTATGTGTTCGGCCCGTCGGGCGTCGGCAAGTCGCACATCTTGCAGGCATGCGGAAACGAATGGATGCGCCGCTATCCGGGCGGGCGTTGCGCGTACCTCACGCACAACAATATCCAGAACGGCTGCGTCGGCGCCATCCTCTCAAATTCGACCATGAATCTGCAGCGTGATTTCCTGTCGAACGATCTCGTGATGATCGACGACATTCATTTGCTCGCCGGCAAGCGGCGGACGCTCGATGAAGTCCTCAATCTAATGAATGCGATCGTCAGCGCCGGCCGCCAGCTGATTGTTGCGGGTGAACTTCCGCCGACCGCGCTCGCGAGCGCCGGCGTCAACGACCGCCTCGCCGACCGCCTTGCGGGCGGGCTCGCCGTGCGCATCGCCCCGGGCGGCGAAAAACTCCGCCGCGAAGTGCTCGCCAAGCACCGAGCCGCAGCCGACATTCGCTGCACAATCAGCGACGAAGCGCTCGATATCATCGCGCGCCTCTTCAGTTCGTCGATGCGCGAGTGCATTGGCGCCTTCAAACAGCTCGCGCTTGTCTATCGCGATCAGCCGATCGCGGTCGGCGCGAATGAGGCGATGACCGCGCTGCAGGCGCGGCTTGGCGACCGGAAACGGAAGGTCTCGCTCGAGGAAATGCTGACCATCGCGGCCGAAGCGTTCGGAATCAGCCCGGAGGAAATCCGCGGCCGCGCCCAGCCGCAGCGGATCGCCCGCGCCCGCCATGCGTTTGTCTATGTCGCGCGGACGGCGCTCGCCGAAAGCTTCCCAAGGATCGGACGGGTTCTCGGGCGTGACCATACGACCGTCATCTCCTCGCTCCGGCGCGCCGAGGCGCTGATCGTCCGCGACAAGATTTTCAAGGCGGGGGTCGCCGCCATCCGGATCGCGATCGGGCTCGACATCGGCGCCGATCAGCTCGCAAAAGCAACGGCTTGAAAAGACCCTGCCGGGGGGCGCCGGCGGCCGTTTCAGGACGGCTTCTGCTGGCGTTTCCCTCTGGTTTCAGCCTATAATTCCGAGATCGATTCTGCGGACGGTTTTGCGGACTGGGGCGCTCTTCGCCGACGTCCGGTCATCCCGTTCGCTTCAGGCATCCGGCGGTGCGGGAAACGGCGTCCGAGAGGGGGGCGCATCGATCCCGCGCCGCCCGAATATTTGGAAAGTGCGCGACAGCATGAAGGTCACAATTGAACGGTCCGCTCTCGTCAAGGCGTTGGGTCACGTCCAGAGCGTTGTCGAACGGCGGAACACGATCCCCATCCTGTCGAACGTGCTGCTCCATGCTGAAGGCGGCGCGCTCTCGCTGACCGCGACCGATCTCGATATCGAGATTTCAGAAGCGGCTCCCGCCGATATCGCGCGCAAGGGATCGACGACGGTCTCGGCGCTGACGCTTTATGAAATCGTGCGCCGGCTTCCCGAGGGCGCGCAGGTTCGTCTCGAGCTGATGCAGGAGGAAGGGCGTCTGCAGGTTTCCGCCGGGCGCTCGCAATTCTCGCTCGCGGTCCTGCCGGAAGAAGATTTCCCGACATTGACGACCAACGATCTTGGCGTCCGCTTCACCATGCCGACGCAGGACCTTGTGCGTCTCTTCGACAAGGCGCGCTTCGCCATGTCGCAGGAAGAAACGCGCTATTATTTGAACGGCGTCTATCTCCATGCATTCAATGACGGTCCGCAGAGGTTGCTGCGCGCGGCGGCGACTGACGGGCATCGTCTTGCGCGTCTTGAAGCGCCGCTCCCCGCGGGCGCTGACAAGATGCCGGGCGTCATCGTGCCGCGGAAAGCGGTCGCCGAACTCGGCCGGCTGCTCGCCGACGCTGAGGAAACCGTCGACATCGCCGTTTCCGAAACGAAAATCCGTTTTGGATTCGGCGCCGGCCAGTTGACGTCAAAGCTCATTGACGGCTCGTTCCCGGATTACGAGCGGGTCATTCCGAAGAACAATTCGCAAGTGCTGCGTGCTGAGACAAAGGATTTTGCGCAAGCGGTCGACCGCGTTGCGACAATCTCCGCCGACCGCACGCGCTCGATCAAGATGGCGATCGAAGACGATCGCCTGCGGCTGACGGTCAACAACCCGGAAGCAGGCAGCGCGCTCGAAGAACTTTCAGTCGATTACAGCGGCGAGCCGCTCGAAATCGGATTCAATGCGCGGTACCTGCTGGATATCGCCGGGCAGATTGAGGGCGCGACGATGACCTTCCGTCTCGCCGATCCCGCGAGCCCCAGCATTATTGTCGATGAGGATGATCCGCGCGCGCTTTATGTGCTGATGCCGCTCCGGGTCTGACAGGAAAGAGATGTTGCGAGAATCGGCGATCCGTCGAGTAGACGTCGACGAGGCGTCGACGGAAAACGCAGGCGCGCCCGCGCGTTTCCGTCGTCTCTCGCTGACGGATTTTCGTTCCTATCAACGCCTCGATCTCGGACTCGACGGGCGCCCGGTCGCGCTCTCGGGCCCGAACGGCGCCGGTAAGACCAATCTCCTTGAAGCCCTCTCTCTGCTCGGGCCGGGGCGCGGCCTTCGCCATGCGCGGCTCGATGAACTGGCGCGGCTCGGCGCCGCTGGCGGCTGGGCTGTCTCGGCGCGGCTCGAAGCCGACGGCGACGAGCGCGTGCTCGGCGTCGGCGGCTTAGGGAATGGCGTCGGTGACGTCGACCGCCGGGTCTGCCGCATTGACGGAGCGACCGCCTCCGGTCCCTCCGCCTTCGCGGACTGTCTTCGTCTCATCTGGCTGACGCCGGCGCAAGATCGTCTTTTCGTCGAAGGCGCGGGTGAACGCCGCCGCTTTCTCGACCGCATGGCGATGGCGCTAGACCCTGCGATCGCACGCGCTTCCGCAGATTATGAGACGGCGATGCGCCAGCGCCAGAAATTGCTCGATGAAAGAAGCCGCGACGACGCCTGGCTCTCTGCGCTCGAACTGCAGATGGCCGAGAACGGCGTCGCTGTCGCGGCGGCGCGCCGCGACATGGCGAGCGCGCTCGTCGCCGCCGCGATCGAGGATGAAGGCTCCGCCTTCCCGGTCGCCGAGATTGCGCTCGAAGGCGAAATCGAGGCGGCGCTCGCCTACGAGCCCGCCGCGGAAGTCGAAGAGGACTTTGCGCGCAATCTCAAAGCGCACCGGCGCATCGACGCCGAAGCGGGCCGCGCGCTCCGCGGGCCGCACAAGAGCGATCTTCTCGTCCGCCACCGCGTGAAGGGCCGCCCGGCGCGCCTTTGTTCGACCGGCGAGCAAAAGGCGCTCCTTATCGGCCTTGTCCTCGCCAACGCCCGCGCATTGTCGCTAAAACCCGGCGCCGCGCCGCTCGTGCTATTGCTCGATGAGATCGCGGCGCATCTCGATGAGGACCGCCGCGCGGCGCTTTTCGACATTCTCGACGAACTCGGCTTTCAGTGTTTCATGACGGGCACGGACGCCGCACTCTTCAAGGCTTGGGGGCCGCGCGCCCAAAGTCTTGAAGTCCGGGACGGCGCCGTCAGGGAAATCACGTAACTTCAGGATACGGACGACATGGCGAACAACGCCACGAAAAAAGAAGGATCGGAAGCTTACGGCGCCGAGTCGATCAAGGTCCTAAAGGGCCTCGACGCGGTTAGGAAGCGCCCCGGCATGTATATCGGCGACACCGACGACGGATCGGGTCTCCACCACATGGTTTATGAGGTCGTCGACAACGCGATCGATGAAGCGCTTGCCGGCTATTGCGACGATATCGAAGTCGTCCTCAACGAAGACGGCTCCGTGACCGTCCGCGACAACGGCCGCGGCGTCCCGACCGACATCCATCCGACGGAGGGCGTCTCGGCGGCCGAAGTCATCATGACGCAGCTTCACGCCGGCGGGAAGTTCGACCAGAATTCCTACAAGGTTTCGGGAGGCCTCCACGGCGTCGGCGTTTCGGTCGTCAATGCGCTGTCGGAACGGCTTGATCTCCGGATCAAGCGCGGCGGCAAGGAGCATTACATGCGGTTTCGCATGGGCGTTCCTGAAGCCCCGCTCAAAATCGTCGGCGATGCGGCCGGCAAAGGCACTGAAGTCACCTTCCTTCCGTCGAACAAGATTTTCACCGGCACCGAATTCGACTTCGAGACGCTCGAACATCGCCTGCGCGAACTCGCATTCCTGAATTCCGGCGTCTCGATCCGCCTTAAGGATGCGCGCCATGTCGAAGTGCGCGAAGAGCGGCTCTATTACGAAGGGGGGCTCGTCGCCTATGCGCGCTATCTCGACAAGTCGAAGACGCCGCTTATCGAGGCGCCGATATCGTTCACCGCGGAAAAGGACGGCATTACGGTCGACGTCGCGATGTGGTGGAACGATTCCTACCACGAGAAAGTTCTCTGCTTCACCAATAATATCCCGCAGCGCGACGGCGGCACGCACCTTGCCGGTTTTCGCGCCGCGCTGACGCGCATCATCAACAATTACGCGGCGGAATCGGGGATCGCAAAAAAGGAAAAGATTGCGCTCACAGGCGATGACGCGCGAGAAGGATTGACCTGCATTCTCTCGGTGAAAGTGCCTGATCCGAAATTCTCCTCGCAGACGAAAGACAAGCTCGTTTCGTCGGAAGTGCGGCCTGTCGTCGAGAGCGCCATCGCTGAAAAGCTCGGGGAGTGGTTTGAAGAAAACCCGGGCGAGGCGCGCAAAGTCGTCCAGAAGATCGTCGAAGCGGCGATGGCGCGCGAGGCGGCGAGGAAGGCGCGCGAGCTGACGCGGCGGAAATCGGCGCTCGACGTCTCATCGCTCCCCGGCAAGCTCGCCGACTGCCAGGAGCGCGATCCTTCAAAATCCGAGCTCTTCATCGTTGAGGGGGATTCGGCGGGCGGTTCGGCGAAACAGGCGCGAAACCGCGAGAATCAGGCGGTGCTGCCGCTCCGCGGCAAGATCCTGAACGTCGAGCGCGCGCGCTTTGACAAAATGCTCGGCAGCCAGGAAATCGGCACCCTCATCACCGCGCTCGGAACCGGCATCGGGCGGGACGATTTCAATCCCGACAAGCTCCGCTACCACAAGATCGTCATCATGACCGACGCCGACGTCGACGGCGCGCATATCAGGACGCTCCTGCTCACCTTTTTCTTCCGCCAGATGCCGGAGATCATCGGCCGCGGCTGCCTCTATATCGCCCAGCCGCCGCTCTACAAGATCACGCGCGGCAAGTCGGAACAATATGTCCTCGACGATCGCGGGCTTGAAGATTATCTTTACACGGATGGCGTCGCCGAGGCGCAGCTCGTTCTCGACGGCGGCGAAATCATCGCCGGCGCCGATCTCGCCGACATCGTCGCCAGGGCGAGGCGGGTGCGCGAGACAATCGACGAGTTTCCCGCGCGCTTCTCGCGCGACGTCATCGTCCAGTCGGCGCTCGCCCGCGCCCTCCATGAAGCGCCCGCCGATGCGGCGGAGGCCCAGTCGCTCGCCGACCGCACCGCCGCGCGCCTCGACGTCATCGCCGACGAGTTCGAGCGCGGATGGAAAGGCGCCCCCGACGGCGAGGGCGGCTATGTCTTTGAACGCGAGCTTCGCGGCGTCGCCGAACGTCACGCTCTCTCGCGCGACATCCTCGTGTCGGGTGACGCGCGCCGCACGCAGGATCTGATGAACGATCTTGCGGATATTTTCGCAAAGCCCGCGCAATGGATGAAGAAAGACCAGCGCGAGCGCGTCACCGGCCCGAACAGCCTCCTTCGCGCAGCGAGGGCGGCCGGCGAAAAGGGCGTTTCGATCCAGCGCTACAAGGGTCTTGGCGAAATGAACCCGAACCAGCTCTGGGAGACGACGCTCGACCCAGCCGCGCGCGTCCTCCTTCAGGTGAAGATCAAGGAGGCGGACGACGCCGACGACATCTTCTCGAAGCTGATGGGCGAAATCGTCGAGCCGCGGCGGGAGTTCATCCAGGAAAACGCCCTGACGGCGGAATTGGACGTGTAGGCTGAAACGCGCGCCGAAGCGGTGGCCGCAGTTTGTTGCCTGCAGTCGAACGCTGTCAGCGCGTAATAAGCTGCCGCGATTATGTGAGTCCGAAGTGGACGCGCTCTGAACCGAAATTTCGGCGCGAACGTGTTGCGCGGCGCATCTCATTCGCATTCTTAAATTGCCGATAGCGACCACGGGGCTGCGGCTCGACAGTTTGATCAGCGTGACTCCCTGAGGCTGATGACGCGCAGCGATGGTTAACGTGCGAGCGTCATAAAAAATTCAATGAAAACCTGGACGCCCGCCGCGACGGAATTCCCGTCTTCAAACGTTTCTATGTCTATGAAGGCATCGTTTTGCTTGGAGCGTCGAATGCAGAAAGCAACCCTCATCACCGCAGCGCTTTGTCTCACGTCGATTTCCGCGTGCGCCTACGATCGCGACGGAAATCCTCCGGGGCCGCGAGGCGGGCCCGGGACAAACTGGGAAAATCCGCCCGGTCCTGTCGGGGGCCCCGGAGCGAGTCCTGATCGCTTGCCGCTCATTGTGAACGGCAGCCGGATTTATCTCGAACGACGCGCGGACGGTTACTATTTTCATCCCGCCTACGGCTACTGGCATCCGCGACACGGCTGGTGGAATGAGGCGGAACGCTGCTGGATAGACCCGGATGGAAACCCGCCCGGTCGTCGCGGCGGGCGCGGCACGAATTGGGAAAACCCGCCGGGACTGCACGGCGGCGCCGGGGCGTCGCCGGATCGTTTTGGCCGATGCCGATGACACAGGCTGTGAAAATGCGGCTCGGTAAAATTTCGCAACTTGGGCTCGATTTATTTTTGTGCGAGCGACGGGATCGCCGGACGCCGACGTTTAATGCAGCGAAAATGCTTCGTGACACCGGAGGCCTGGAATGCGCTTGCGGCATCTGACGCTCATTTTCTTTGCGGTTGCTTCTGCCGCTGCATGCGGCGAAAGCGATCCGCCGCCTCTGCCCCCGGTCGCACCGCTTTCCGCACCCATCGGGCTTACGGCAAGAGCCGTCTCATCCTCTCAGATTGAGGTGACATGGGCTTCGCTCCCCTCCGCGGCGTCGTATGTGATTTTCCGGAACGGGCAAGAAGTCGGATCGACATCTGCAACGATCTTCGAGGACGCGGGGCTGTTTGCAGGAACAACCTTCGCCTATCAGGCGGCTGCGCGAAGCGGATCCGGCGAGATGTCGCCTCTGTCTGCGGCGGCGGAGGCGACGACCGAACCCTTTGAGGTCAATGACGTCGCGATGGGCGACGCCGGAGTGAGCTACGCCAACGTGGAAGTCACGGACGACAATCGTTTTCTCGTCTGGTTCGAACAATCGACGGACGGTTCCGGGCTTGGCGCCATGTGGCATTGCGCGATCGACGGCGCCACCGGAGCGTTGGTCCCCTCCGACTGCAAGGGATTTCGAGCTTTCGACAGTACGCTCTGGGGCCGCGCCAATGTCGGCATTGACGAGACGGGCGTCTTCTATGTCGGCATGGACCGATCCGGCCGGTTGATTCTCGTACGGCCAACCGGCCCGTCGACGGGATCGGTTGCAGCGCTCTCTACTCCTGCCGACGCACTCCGCCGCGCGATCTATCCGACAAACCTCGCGGACGGCCGCAAATTCGTCTTCTGGATTCGCAATTCCGACGTTCCGGGCGGAGGCTATTCGCCGCCCGGAAACGCCTCATTCACGCTTCAATATCTTGATCTTTCAAACCCCGCGATCATTCACGACGTCGAAACTCAACCGAAGCCTCCGATCGGCATGGCGCCGATGGATGTTGGCTTTGCGCGATGGTTTCGAGGGAAGGCGTCGTTGACATATGGCGGATATGACGCCAACGGATTTGTGCAGGTGAAGGAATTCAACGCGGAGACGCCAAGTCTGCTCCCTCACTTCGCTACGGACGATCAAAACCACAAGATTGACCCATGGTCTATGGCATTCGGCGCCGACGACCTAATCATCGCAGGCGTCAATGGCGAGGCCCGAAGCGTCGTTTACCGGAGAAGCGCGGGCGGGAGTCTTTTCAACGCTGTCGAGGAAATCGTTCCATCGCCGTCGATGCTCGCCAATCCATCGCTGGCGCAATCCCATCAGAGCATCGAGTTCGATGGGCGTCTCTATACGGCGTATCAGGTGAACGAAAAGGGCGCCGGATTTTATGAAACCATAACGGGGACCGGCGAAATCTGGCTCTCAACCGTGCTTCAGAACTCTCCTGTCGAATCGCAGTGGCGCTTGTCGGGATCAGCCGACCCGGCGATCGCCAGCCTCGCGAAATCCGAACCGGAACCTTGCGTCGGAACATCAAAGGTATGGGTTTTTTATTCGGCGGTCCCGAACGGCTCAGACTTCTCGACTTCCGTTTGGACGCTGCGCCGCGCTGATACCCCCGTCGGAAAACGTTGACGGTGGAGTTGGATATAAGGGGCGGTCCCTTCGCACCCGCACAAAACCGCGGTTTCCGGTGAAACTGTCAATAAAATTTCATTGGCGAGGGGTATTTGACCCTTTAGACTCTCCGGTCGACGGGTCCGGAAAGGCCGTCGAAGTCTGGGGAATTGAAGAGGGGCGGGCGCGTGAAACGGCTGGCGTTTGGGGCGATAGTTGCGTTTGGCGTAATCGGCGGGACGGCGATGGCGGGCGAGGAACGCTCTTGCGCCTCGCAATACGCGCTCGAAGATCATCTCCTTCTTGAATGGGCCGCGCTTGGCGGCGATCCGCACGCGCAGATGTCGATCGCGCAATGCGCGTATCCGGTGAACGCCGATGCGGGCGAAATGACCCCCGCCGAGAAGAATTACGCGATCCGCTGGACGACGATCGCGCTCTGCGAGGCGATCCCGTCGGAAGCGCATGATCGCCGCGACATCCGCATGAGGAAACTCAAGGAGGATGCGAATATTTCCTTCCGCCGCTTTGGCGGCCTTGCGAAGGACGAAAAGCTCAACTGGCGCGAACGCGACTTCATGGAATACCGGAAGGAGCAGACCGCGCTTCTCGCCGAACGCCATCAGCGGCTCCTCGCTGGCGTTTCGGCGGGCGATCTCGCGAAGGCGCGCGGCGATCTCTCCGAACAATTGTCGCGCATGGGGCCGACGGGGCTTTTGAAGCTCGCGGAGCTTTCATCCTGCGAAGCGTTCGGCGCGTCGAAGGAATTTGAAGCCGCGGCGTGGAGCGCGGCGTCGGAGGCATGGCGCGGGTCGGAAGTCGCCGGCGTTTACGCCGCCGCCGACAGCGACGATTACGACCTGCCGAAGATCGCGATGGAGAAAACGAAAAAACTCTCCGGCGCCGATCGCCGCATCGCGTCGATCGAGAAGGAGCGCCTCCTTCGCACCGATCCGAAACACCTCGCCGAACTCGAACAGAAAGTCGGCGCGTTCGAGGAAAGGCTGGCGGCTGAACGGCTCGCAAGTTTCACGCTGCCGGTTCGCCGCGCCGATGCGGGCCTCGCAGACGCCGCCTTCGCCGATCAGCCGGCGCTGACGCTCGCGCTGCAGTTTGCGCTCGAATCCCTCGGCTATGTGAATTTCATCAACGGACCCGACAATGATTACGGTCCGACGACGCGCGAAGCGGTTGCGCGCATGCAGGCGAGCGGCGGCGGCGAGCCGACGTCGGTCATCTCTAATATTGAATCCCGCGACACGATCTGCCGCGCGGCGGCGGCGAACGATCCCGTCTCGCTCTATCACGTCGCGCTGATGTATCAGAACGGCTGGGGCTTTCCGAAGGACGACGCCAAGGCGGCGGCGGCGATCATGCAGTCGGAAACTGCGATGATCGCGGCGCTCGGCGGCGGCGATCTTCCAGAGTGGAAGCGCGTGGCCTATCAATCCTACGCCGGCAAGATCCGCGCCTCGGCGAGCGAGCTGAAAAAGCCTGACGTCGCGGTGGACGCTGCGATCTGCAAATAGAATTATCAGGCCGGTCACGGCTCGGCGCCTGCGCGGGGGAGGTGGGCGCAACTCCGCCCGCGCCAGCCGTCATGCCGCGGTGAGTTTTGATTCGAGCGCCTCGCGCGGGGCGGGCGGCGGGTCCGCCGCATAACCGATGCGCGCGAGCATCTGCACTGTCGCGCCGGGCGCGTACGCCAGCATCTCATGCGCGCGGTCATAGGCGGGCGCCATTTCCGGATACTCCTGCAGCGCCTGACTGACAGGATGAACCGCGACCCCGCCAAGGCTCGCCGCCTGATGCATCCTCACCCACGCGCGTCCGGCGTTAAGCTGATCGAGCCGCGTGTTCGTCGCGGTCGACGCCCAAACGAAGCCCGCCGCCGTGTCGACGGCCCTGATGTAGAAATCGAGCGACTGCGCGTAGGCGGATTTTTCTGGGCGATCCATGTTTTCGCGCGTCAGCATGCCCAAAGCGCCAATCGCCTCGATCAGCGGCCCGGAAAGCGACAGGCCCCATGGCTGCGCATCGATTTCCGCCTTGCCGATGCGGGTGACGACGATCGATTCGCGTCGCGTGCGGTCAAGCGCCCACTCGATATGCCAGGCGTCACGCGCAAGCGTGCGCAAGGTTTCGATCCTCTCGCCCTCGATCGCGCCCGATGCGACGACGCCGTCAACGCTCGCGGCGATGATTTTTGCGAAGGCTGAGGGGTCTATCTTCTGATCCTTGAACGGCGCGCGATTTGTCCGCCGCGACAGGACGGCGGCGAAGAGGGGGTCAGGGCGAACCTCCGTATCCGGAACAAACCGCACCGAGGCGACGGGTCTTGAATCGAGGACCGGCTGCGGTTCGCCTTCCGGAAAGGGCGAAATTTCGGCGCGAAAGCCTTTTTCGGCCGCCGCCTGTCGCAGCAATTCGAGGAAACAGCCGAAACCGATCGCAATCTGGCGGTTCGGCGGATCGGTCTGCGGCAACAGGCGCTGAGGATCGCAATAGAGGGTGAGGCTGTCCGCGCCGTCGAGCTGCACGCGCCAAGGCTGCATGTTGTGCGGATTGGGCGCAAGGATTGCGTAGGCAAGAGCGTCAAGCCGCGCATCGCCAAAGCTCCCTCCCGCTTTGGACCAGGGCTCGCGCGCATGCTTCGGCGCGCGCGTCAGCGCCCAGCCGGCGGCGCCCGCGCCGATGACGACAATTGCAGCGCCCGCGCCGGTTTTCAGAAAAGAACGTCTCGTCGCCATATCCGCCCTCCCGCGTGACGGCCCATCCTATCGGACGGGGGCGGTCACGCGAAGAGGATGAGCGCGATGCTGATCGAAATTATCGAAAGCGCAGTCGTGAAGGCGATCGCGGCGGCGGTTTCATCGACATAGCGGCCATACTGGCTCGCCATCACAAAAGCGCCGACGGCGGTCGGCGTCACGGTGAACAGGGCGAGCGCGCCGCGATAGGCGGGTTCCTCGACATGAAGCGCGACTGAAAGCGCAAAGGCGAGCGCCGGCAGCAGAATCATCTTCGACGCGGTGATCGCAAGCGTCTTGCCGAAGGTCTCGCCGAGCGGGGGCGGTCGCCTCGTCGCAAAGAAGAGCCCGAGCGAGAAAAGCGCGACGGGTCCCGCCGCGCGGCCGAGGATTTCAAGAAACGTGCGCACAGGCCCCGGCAGGGTGAGGCCGAGAGAGGCGAAGACGAAGCCGGCGAGCGCGGCGGCGACCAGCGGATTCTTGAGGGGGCGTGCGATGAAGTTGAAGACGCGTCGGGCAAGCGACGCCTCGCCGGCGCCGTCGTGCGGGCTCATTAACGCGGCGCCGACGCCGATGACGAGGATGCCTTCAACGAGCATCAACGTCACGAAAGGCCGCGCCCAGCCTTCGATGCCGAGCGCGATCGGAAGGCCTAAGAACACCGCATTGCCGATGACGGAGGCGAAGGCGTGAGCGCCTGCGCCCTGCGGTTCGAGCGAGAAAATATTCCGTGCAAAGACATAGGAGAGGGCGATGACGGCGAGCGCCGGCGCCCCGTAGGAAAGCGCGATCCGCGCATCGAGCGCGGTGAGACCCGATGCGCCCGACATCAGCGCGAAAAGCGCCGCCGGAAAGCCGAAGCGGAAAACAAAGCGGTTGAGCGCCGCCGAATCCTCCGCATTCGCCAGTTTGAACCGCCCGGCGAGAAGGCCGGCGGCGATCACGGCGAATACGGGAAAGGCGACGGTGAGGACGGCGATCATCCGGAAAGGGCGGGGGCGGCCCTTCGGTCATTCGCTTGGCGAGGGCGCCCGGTCAAGGGCGCCATTGTACGAGCAGGCGATCAAGAAGCGGTCGGACAGGCGGCCTGCGCCTCGATCCCGGGGGCTGGGGGCGATGATAGAACCGGAATTTCCGGGGCCCGCCGTCCTGTCCGACCGCGACCGAAGGTGAGGTGCGATTGCGGCGGCGGGGCGGGCGAATTGCGGCGAAACCGTGGTTAACGCGGAGTTGATCGCAGCTTGGCGGCATAAAACTCTTGCCCTCCGCGCCGACCCATTCAAGACTTCAACCCTCATGCTGGTGACGCCGGAACAGTTGAGGGCGAGGCCGCGGTTGGACGCTGTTGCGTTCAGCCGAGAGGAGCTTTCCCGGATACTGAGCCTTTACGGCCAGTTCGTCGCCGCGGGCGAATGGCGCGATTATGCGATCGATCATTTGCGCGACGCTGCGGTCTTCTCTGTCTTCCGCCGCGCTGCGGAAACCCCGCTCTACCGCATCGAAAAACGCCCGGCGCTTTCCGCACGGCAGGGCGCCTACGCGGTTGTCTCGATGACCGGCGTTATCCTGAAGCGCGGACGCGACCTCGCGCAGGTCCTCAAAGTCTTTGACCGTCAACGGTTAAGGCTGGCTGCGGAATGATCGCGCTTGCGACGCTTCGCGCCGCGATCTCCTTGAAATTTGATTTGTCTTGAATGCGCCGAAAGCCCAAGCTCTCCATGCGATGAAGATCCTCGCTTTTATTGCTGCACTGTTGCTCGCGGCGACATCGGTCGCCGCGGAAGCCTCGCATGGCTGCGAGACGGCGCTTCATGACGCGATAACGGCCGGTTACGCTGGCGGTGAGCCGGCCAGCAGTGGGCCGGATTGTCACGACGCAGGCGGAATGATAACCGGAAGCCAGAGCAATGACTGCGATCTTGCAGCCT
>JBMOOR010000074.1:0-2729 GCA_049324555.1 Pseudomonadota bacterium
CTTTGCAGTTGCACCTGATTCATGATCGCCGCGCCGTCGACGAGCCAGCCGATCGCGCCGATATCCGCCCAGGTGAGCGTCGGGTAATTGAAGATCGATGAGTATTTCGCTTTGCCGGAGAGAAGCTGCTCCGTCATCTCGTCGCGCGTGACGCCCAAGGTTTCCGCCGCGCAGTAGAGATATAGTCCGTGTCCGGCTTCATCCTGCACCTTGGCGATGAGGATCGCCTTGCGATCAAGCGTCGGCGCGCGGCCGATCCAGTTTCCTTCAGGCAGCTGGCCGACGATTTCCGAATGCGCATGCTGTGAAATCTGGCGGATAAGCGTTTTGCGATACCCTTCCGGCATCCATTCCTTCGGCTCGATCTTGATGTCGGCGTCGACGCGCATCTGAAACGCGCGCTCTTCCGGCCCCATCTCGTCGGGCGTTTTCGGGCGCTCGCCGGTCGATTTCACCTCTTGCGCGTACATGGGCGTCCTCCGCTCGTCTTTGAAGCGTTTCTACAATTCATTGACCGATCGGTCAACGAATTCGCACAGGCGGGAATGTTGTGCATTTTCCAGAAAAACCGCGCAGCGGGCGCCCCCACGACTCCAGCATTCATGCGGGCCGCAGCGTTTTTGTCCGTAATTGCCGGACTTCCGCAGGAGGGGAAAAATTCCCGGCCCGCGGGAAAACAGATTTCTCGAAATCCGAGACTTAGAGGGCGACCCTTCGTCATCGCGCCTTTCCTTAGGTTCCGCCGGGAAAACGCCCGGCGGAACCATTATAAGGCCGCCGGGGAGGTGTAGGACGGTTCAAATTTCACAAGTAAATTCATAGAGTTGTGATTCTGGGCGGTTTTCCTCTTGCGTGATAGAATGCGCGCGCCGGCTTCCGGCCCGCAGATGGAGGCGAACTTTGTCGAACCACAAGGCGCGTTGCGCGTGCGGCGCTGTCGAAGTCGCGTTGTCAGGCTCACCGATCCTTCAATGTTACTGCCATTGCAGCGACTGCCGCGACTGGCTCGGCGCGCCGGTGCATGGCGCGACCGGCTGGCGGAACGATCAGGTGAAATGGGTCAAGGGCGCGGACAACGTCACCGTCTACAAGCGGACGGATAAAAGCCATCGCAAGGCGTGCAGGACCTGCGGCGGCGCCGTGCTCGTCGAACACCCCTCTATCGGCGTCGTCGACGTTCTCGCATCGAACATCAAGGACATGAGCTTCGAACCGGCGTTCCACATCTATTACGGGGAACGCATGATCTCAATGAAAGACGGCCTGCCGAAATATCGAACGACACCAGCCGCGATGGGCGGCGACGACGCAACGATGCCGGAATAGACGCCGGCAAGCGCGGCGATTGCGCTTGTTCTGCGCCGCCCGGTAAGGCAAAATGCGCTTCGGTTTTCGGCGGCTCATCGGGGGGCGATGGACGCCCGCTTTTTTGATCGCCTGGCGTCCTTTCCGCCGTAACGCGAAGGAGGAACGCCATGACCATGTCCAATCGATTGAAGAGCTATCTCGACGAAGCGGGCGTGCGCTACGACACCGTCGCGCACCCGCGCACCTCAACAACAAGCGCTGCGGCCGAAGCTGCGCATGTTCCGGGCGACAGCGTCGCCAAGACCGTCGTCATCCATCATGAAGAGGGCTATGTGCTCGCGGTCGTTCCGTCGAGCCACCGCGTCGACCTTTCCACCTTGCAGGATTGCATCGACCGCCGTCTCGGCCTTGCAAGCGAAGAGGAAATCGACGCGATCTTCGCCGACTGCGACCGCGGCGCGGCGCCGCCGATCGGCGAGGCGTATGGCGTAAGGACGATGGTCGACCCGAGCCTCACCGGGCGCACCGACATCTGGTTCGAAGGCGGCGATCACCGGACGCTTGTCCATATATCCGGCGCCGATTTTGACCTGTTGATGCAGGACGCGCGCAAGGAGCGCTTCAGCTATCACGTGTGATGAGGGCGTCAGACGCGCTCAATCACGCTTGCGATCCCCTGCCCGACGCCGATGCACATGGCGCAAAGGGCGTAGCGCGTTTTGCGGTGTTGGAGTTCTTCCGTCGCGGTAAGGATCAGTCGCGCGCCGGACATGCCGAGCGGGTGCCCGAGCGCGATCGCGCCGCCATTGGGGTTCACGTGCTCGGCGTCATCGGGAAGGCCAAGTTCGCGCAAGGTCGCGAGCGACTGCGACGCGAAGGCTTCGTTGAGTTCGACGACCGACATGTCGCCTACGGACAATTTCGCCTTTGCAAGCGCCGCCTTCGACGCCGGCGCGGGGCCGATCCCCATGATGCGCGGGGGAACGCCGACAACGGCGCCCGCAACAAAGCGCGCGCGGGGGGTGAGGCCGTATTTCTTCACCGCCGCTTCCGATGCGACAATGATCGCCGCCGCGCCGTCATTGACGCCCGACGCATTGCCGGCGGTGATGACGCCGTCCTTTTTGACGAACGGCTTCAGGCCGGAAAGCGCTTCAATCGTCGTCTCGCGCGGGTGCTCATCTTTCGAAACGACAATCGGATCGCCCTTTCGTTGAGCAATCGTCACGGGAACGATTTCCGCCGCGAGGCGCCCGTTCTTTTGCGCCGCCGACGCGCGCATTTGCGACCGTAAGGCGAAGGCGTCCTGATCGGCGCGGCTCACGTTGAATTCGGCTGCGACGTTCTCCGCCGTCTCCGGCATCGAATCGATGCCGTATTGCGCTTTCAGCAGCGGATTGACGAAACGCCAGCCGATTGTC
>JBMOOR010000075.1:0-888 GCA_049324555.1 Pseudomonadota bacterium
GAAATATCGAAAGAACATCCGTGCGCAGAACGATGCGCAGCAAGCGCTTCTCGACGCGATCGACGCCAATCCGCTTGTCTTTGCGGCGGGCGCCGCCGGAACGGGGAAGACCTATCTCGCCGTCGCCAAGGGCGTCGAGGCGCTTGAATCGGGCCGCGTCCGCCGCATCGTCCTGTCGCGCCCCGCGGTCGAGGCCGGAGAAAGCCTCGGCTTCCTCCCGGGCGACATGGAAGAAAAACTCTCGCCCTATCTGCGCCCGCTCTACGACGCGCTCTGCGACCGCATTTCGGGAAAGCGCCTCAAGGCGCTGATCGCGGAAGGCGTCATCGAGATCGCGCCGATCGCCTATATGCGGGGCAGGACGCTCAACAACGCCTATATCGTCATCGACGAAGCGCAGAACTGCACCTACGGACAGCTCAAGATGCTGCTGACGCGATTGGGGTGGAGCTCTTCGATGGTCGTCACGGGCGATCCCGCGCAGACCGATCTCCTCCCCGGCATGTCGGGGCTTGAGGATGTGATGACGCGGCTTGGCGCGCTCGCCCAGGTCTCGGTCGTCCGCTTCTCGCGCGCCGACGTCGTCCGCCACCCGCTTGTCGCCGAAATGATCGACGCGCTTTGAGCGTGCGATCTGCAAAAAAACAGTCATGCCCGGGCTTGCCCCGGGCATCCTTGGATCGCCGGAGCAAGTCCGGCGATGACAGTTCGCGATTGGCCAGCGGCGACACCCCATGCTAAGAACCCGCCTGCTCCGGTTTGAGTGAGCGGGCGGCGATCATGACCAATTACGGAATCGGCGGGGAGGAAGTCCGCCAGGAATCGAGCTGGCGCTATCCGCTCGGCATTTTCCTCGCGACGCTCGTTCTGTGCGCGATCTTCCTCTAC
>JBMOOR010000075.1:898-24639 GCA_049324555.1 Pseudomonadota bacterium
CTATGTCGGCCCGAGCGTCGACGAGATTGGCGGCAATGTGCCGAGCCCGGCGATCAGCGAAGAGCCGATCGCCATCTCCGTCGCCGATCTCAATTTTGAAATTCCGGCGAACTACACCGTCTTCCCGCGAGATCGGCGCGGCGGCGCCCGCGACGAAGTGTGGCTTTATGCGCTGTGGCCGACGCTCTCAGGCTACGCGCCGTCGCGCCGCGTGGATTTCATCGAGAACCCGGCGGACACGCGGCGCATTGACATCCTCATCGCTGTGAGAACATCCCCCTTCACCGAGCGCGAGCGGATCGACATTCTCTATATGCCGCAGACGATCGACCGGCGCGGGGCGCGAACGCCCCATCAGCTCATCAAATACGAGTTCAAGGAACAGCGGGCGAATGTTCCGACCAGCGGCTACGCCGGCTCTGAACTTTATCTCGGCGAAGACGAGAAAAAGAACGTGATCGCACTGTTCTGCATGAAGGAGCGCGACGACATGATCAGCCCCGAATGCTGGCGCGAGCTCGAACTCAACTCCGGCGTCACGTTGACCTATCGCTTCAAGCGCCCCTATCTCGCCGAGTGGCGGAAAATCGATTCCGAAGTCCGTTCATTCGTGGACGGACTGAAGGCGAAATAGATATTCATTCCCGCCCGAAAAACGCGCCGATCGCCGTCATCAGCGGCGGCGCGGCGAAAAGGCCGATCAGCGACAGCGCCGCAGCGAGCAGCGCAGCCTCGACGCCTTCGCTCCAAAGGCCGGCCGCTTCACTCGCGGCCATCGCCGACGCCGCGAGCGCCGAGGCCGCGACGTAGGCGAAGAGGCTGTCAGCGAGCGCCATCGCGACAGCCTCGCGCGTCTTGCGACGCGGGTCGCGCCGGTCGCGCCAGGCGAAAAGAAGCTGGAGATAAAGCGCGGCGGCGAGCGCGCCGGCCGCAACGCGCACGGTATCGGTCGGCGCAGAAAGCCCCGCGATATCGATCGCCCAATTGGCGATCCGCCCTGCGGCGATGAGGAGGAGCATCGCCGCCAGCGCCGTCCGCAGCGACACGAAAACGACGGCGGCGATCGCGGCGACCGCGGCGACAAGCCCGAGGTCGCCGGCGGTCATCGGCGTCCTCGTTTCAAAGGCGGCGACAATCGCCGCGATCAGGAAGATCGCGCTCGCGGCGAGCGCCGAACTCGGCGGCAAGATCCGCCGCACGAAAGCGAGCATCGGGCGGAGCGCCTCACGCCGCCGGTTTTCGATGACGGCGGTCATCTCCGTCCTGGCCTTGAGAGAAAGCGCGCCCGCCAGCATAAAAAGCGGCGTAGCCGCGCCGAACGCGATCGCCATTGCGGCGACGCGCACGGATGCGGCGATCGAGGCCGCAGCGGCTCCGCTCGCAAATTCCACGACGCCGATCGCAGCGACGCCCGCGCCGAGCGCAAAGAGCGCGGGCGCAGCGGCGTAGCGCGCTGCGGCCGCCGCCGCCGAAGAATTATCGCCGCCTTCGGCGAATGATCGCGAGAACGCGGCCGCGATCTGGATAGAAAGCGCAGCGCCAAAGCCCACGGCGAGCGCAAGGCTTGCGCCCGCCGTCGGGATGACGCCAGCCTCAGCCGTTTCAAGCGCAATGACGGCGAGCCCGCCCGCCGCTGCGAGGATGACCGCCGCAAGGCCGATCAACGAAAGCGACAGCGCCGACCGCCAAAGCGGCGCGGCGAGCGTAAGAAAGAATGTGATGGTCGCCGCCCCCGCAAGCGCGATCCCTTCATTGAACGGGCTGAAAGTAATGCCGGTCTGAAGCAGGAACCGGCGCAAGGCGAGAATGAGCCCCGCCGCAAAGGCCGCAAGGAGCGCGCGCAGCCAGAAATTTTGCGGCGCGAGCGAGGCGACCGCCGCCGGCCCCGTCATCATCAGAGCGAGCGAGGCCAGCATCGCCAGCGACATGTCGTTATAGGAAGTCGTCGCTTTCTGGAAACCGACGGCGGATAGCGCGGCGACGCCGAAAGACAGAACGACGGCGGCGAGCAGCGGCCTTCCGGCTGCTATTCCGCCAACAAGGCCCGGTCCCCGCTCGCCCAAGCGCGGTCTCCTTGAAGACGCTTGTTCTAGCCGCGCCGCTCAGGAAGATCCTCGTCAAGGATCGCCATGTTGAACTGGTAGCAGAGATCGCCATCCTCCTCGTCGCGAAAGATGACGCCGAGAAATTCGTCGCCGAAATAGACTTCCGCCGAGTCGTCCTTGTTAGGCCGCCCGCGGACCGAAAGATTGCCAAGGCCGAATTTGGTGCGGAAATATTGCTGCAGGCGCGCGATCTCGAATGCGTCCATGGGCGTTGATCCCTGATTGCCTAAGGCGTTTTCCGGTCAGAGGGAGGCCGGCTGACCAAAGAAAACGCCTTGATCCTTAAATCTGGAGCAGACTTCGTGCGCAAGGGCGCGCGAGGTTTGTTCGGGTGAAGTCATAGCCTTATCGGACGCGAACGCAAACAGCGCGCGCCCCGCCCGCTTTTTGACGCACTTTGCCGGCTGGCCGGGAAGGGCTATTCCTTCATCAATTCAAGCACCCCGAAAGGAGACCCTCGATGCGCTACGCCGCCGCCCTCCTCCCCCTGTTGACGTTCGCCGCCTGCGCCCGAGAAGAAGCTGCTGCGCCGGCGGCCAAGGCGCTTTCCTGCGCCGCGAGCGAAGGCGGCGCGGTGACGGCCGGCGGGGCATGGGTGCGCGAACAGGCGGACGCAAGCGCCATGAGCGCCGCCTATTTCACGCTCTGCAATGGAACCATGGCGCCCGTCACCCTTACCGGTCTTTCAACGGAACTCGCCGGCATGGTCGAACTGCATGAGACGAGCCGCGACGCGAACGGCGTCGTTTCAATGGCGCCGACGGGCGAGATCACGCTCGCGCCGGGCGAACTCCTCGTCTTCGAACCGGGCGGCAAGCATGCGATGCTGATGGGCCTCTCGGCGGGCATCAAGGCGGGCGACAGGGCCGCGCTCAATCTTCAGTTCGCGGACGGATCGACGGTGACGGCGGAGGCTGTCGCGCGATCGGCGGCTGAAGCGGCTGGCGGAAAGGACGGACATTAAGGCGGATATGGCGTATCGCAAGGACGAGCCCGGCGCCGGCGGCGATGCGCAGCGCAATGTGCTCGGCGGCGCGCTCGCGCTTTGCAGCGACGATCCTGTCACCGGATTCTTTCGCACCGGCTGCTGCCACACGGCGCCGCAGGATGCCGGCGCCCACACCGTCTGCGCCGTGATGACGGACGACTTTCTCGCCTTTTCGAAATCGCGCGGCAACGACCTTTCAACGCCGCGCCCTGAATTCGGTTTCGCCGGCCTCAAAGCCGGCGACCGCTGGTGTCTTTGTGCGGCGCGCTGGGCCGAAGCCCTTGACGCCGGCAAGGCGCCGAAGGTCGTCCTCGCGGCGACACATGAGAGGACGCTCGCCTTCGCCTCGCTCGATGCGCTGAAGGCGCACGCGGTCGATCTCAATTAAGACCGGCGCCGCCGCAACAACGCCCTCCCCGCGACAGAGCGCCAACATCAAGACGCCACGCTTTTCGCCTGAACTGCCGAACACTCAAGGCGAGGGGAGAAATGCGCGTCAAATTCATTCTGCCGGCGCTGACAGAAGCAAAGAGCCCTCTCTTTCGGCCGATCAAATATTCCCTGTTTCCTCCGCTCGGTCTTGCAACGCTCGCCGCATTTCTCGATGCGAACGATGAAGCCGAAATCATCGACGATCACGTTGAAATCTGGACGGAAGACGACGCGCCCGATCTTGTCGTTATTCAAGTCTACATCACGAGCGCCTATCGCGCCTATGCGATCGCCGACCGCTATCGCGCGAAAGGATGTCATGTCGCGCTCGGCGGGCTCCATGCCACATCGCTTCCCGAGGAAGCCGCAGCGCATGCGGATACGATCTTCCTCGGGCCAGGCGAACAGACCTTTCCCGAATTCCTGAAGGATTTTCGGAGCGGCGCGTCAAAGGCGCGCTATATCTCAAACGCCGGACGCACGCTCGAAATGACGCCGCCGATCCGTCGCGATCTCATCAAGCGCGAGCGCTATCTCGTGCCGAACTCGATCGTCGTCACACGCGGCTGCCCGCAGCATTGCGACTTCTGCTACAAGGACGCCTTCTTCGATGGCGGAAAAGGCTTCTACACGCAGCGCGTCGACGCGGCGCTCGCCGAGATCGAGCGCCTGCCCGGCCGGCATCTTTATTTTCTCGACGACCACCTCTTCGGCGACCGGCGTTTCGCCGACGCGCTTTTTTCGGGCATGCGCGGCATGGGGCGCCTCTTTCAGGGAGCGGCGACGGTTGATTCAGTGCTCAAGGGCGATCTTGTCGAACGCGCGGCGGAGGCGGGCCTGCGCTCCCTTTTCGTCGGCTTTGAAACCTTCAGCGCTAAAAACCTCGCCGCCAGCAACAAGAAACAGAATCTCGCACGCGATTACGCGGCCGTTGCGCGGCGGCTTTCAAGCCTTGGGATCATGATCAACGGATCGTTCGTTTTCGGCATGGATGACGACGACGCCTCCGTCTTTGAACGGACGGTCGGGTGGGCCGTCGCAAACGGCGTCACCACCGCGACGTTTCATATCCAGACGCCCTATCCGGGAACGCGCCTTCACACGCGGATGAAGGCCGAGGGGCGCATCCTTCATTCGAACTGGGATTTCTACGACACGCGCCATGCGGTGTTTCAGCCGGCGCGGCTTTCGCCCGAAGCGCTCGAAGCGGGTTACTGGCGCGCCTATCGGGACTTTTATTCGTGGGCGAATATCGCCCGCGGCGCCCTTTCGCACGACGCCGCAAAACATCGGGCCAAGCATTTTTTCTACGCCGCCGGCTGGAAGAAGTTCGAGCCGCTCTGGGACCTCGTCATCAAGGCGCGCCGCCTCGACATGATGACCCCGCTCCTCGAGGCCGTATTGTCGCGGGTGACGCGCGAGCCAAAAGGCGATCGAGCCGTGCGGTCCGCGGCCAATACTGAAGCAAATGCTTGACTATCGCGGGCGGCCGAGATACTGAAGCTTATGCTTCACCATCAAGGCGATCTCGACCGCATCTTTCACGCCCTCGCCGACCCGACCCGACGCGCGATCGTCGAGCGGCTCGGCGAAGGCCCCGCCGCGGTCAGCGATCTCGCGCGGCCGATGGAGATGACGCTGACCGCCGTCATGCAGCATCTCAACGTGCTCGAAGAAAGCGGCGTCATCAGGACGCGCAAGGAAGGCCGGCGGCGCATCTGCGCCGTCGACAAGGCCGCCATCGCCTCGATCGAGGACTGGATCGCCCATCGCCGCGCGAGCTGGGAGCAGCGCTTCGACCGGCTCGGCGACGTTCTCGCCGCGCAAAAAGCCAGGAAAGGAAAATCGAAATGAAGGACAGCAAGGCGATCATCCGCGCGTTCACCATCCGCCGCACCTACGATGCGCCGCGGAGCGACGTCTTCAACGCTTTCGGTGACCCTGACATCAAGGCGCAGTGGTTTTCAGGCCCGCCGGACAAGTGGAAAGCGATCGAGCGCAAGTTCGACTTCCGCGAAGGCGGGGAAGAGCGCGTCATTGGGCAGTTTCAGGGATCTTACCGCTCCGACTTCCGTGCGCGCTATCACGTCATCCGCAAGCCGGCGCTCATCGTTTATGTCTATGACATGTATGTCGATGATCGCCTGCTCTCGACGTCGCTCTCGTCATTCGACTTCATCGCGGCGGGCGACAAGACCGACATGACCTATGTCGAGCAGGCGGTCTATTACGACGGCGACGACGGTTCGGCCTCACGCGAGGAAGGAACGCTCGGGCTCTTCGACCGCGTCGCGGACGCGCTTGCGGGGAGGCTCGCCTGAGCCCTCATTTCACTGGAAGCAGCCATTCGAGCGCACGGAGGTAGGCGATCGGGAACGAGGTTGAATGGCTGACGCCGCCGTCGAGGACTTCGTCGCGAAGGACAAGGTTCTCATAGTTTCTGGATCGCAGCCGCGCGGCGAAGGCGATTTCGTCGCTGACGAGATCGACAGCCTTGAGACCGCTTTTCGGCCCTTCAAGGTCCCCGACGGCCATATAGACGCGCGCAGGGAGATCGTCGTGCGTCCGCGCATAGACGGATTCAATTCCGGCCATTGAATGATCAGCGTACCAGAGCGCCGGGCTGACAAGGATGTAGTTGGCGAAGAGCTCCGGCTCCGTCAGCAGGACGTAGGCGCCGAAGGTCGCGCCGAACGAATGGCCGGCGAGCGTTCGCCGCGCCGGGTCGGTCCGGTAGGCGCTTTCGATCAGCGGGATCGCTTCGTTCTTCAGAAACCGGAGATAATCGGCGCCGCCGCCCGTCTCGTTAGCGAAGCTTTCATCCTTGACCGGCGTCAGGTCGCGCTGGCGGCTCGCGATCGCGTCTTCGCCGACCGCGTAGGAGACGCCGACAACGATCGTCTCTTCAAGGATGCTGTTATAATAGGACAGGAGCGGCTCACCCGCAGCGGCGAGAAAGAACAGCTCGCCGTCATTGAGGAAGATCGCAGGGTAGCGCCGGTCCGCGTTCTCCGCGCGCGAATAGCCGGGCGGCGTCTTCACATAGAGGCGGTAGACGCGGCCGTTCGCCGAAGACACGATTTCATGCGTCGCGGCGCCCGGAATTTCATAAGGCGACGCTATCCCTTGCGTGGCGAACAGGAGCGCGACGAACGCAACGAGGGCCGATATGATCCGATCTTTCATGAACGCCTCCCGCCCTGATGATATCCCGTCCGCGCCAGATGGGCGAGGCGCCGCCCCGGATTGGCGGATCAGGCGCCCTTGCGGCGGGCGCCGCCCCCGCCTATTTCCGGGATATGACGAGATTTGACGATATTGTCTCTGATTTCGCGTTTCTGGACGACTGGGACGAGCGCTACAAATACCTTATCGACCTCGGCCGCGCGCTCCCTCCGTATCCGGAGGATAAACGCGACGACGCTCACAAAGTGAAGGGGTGCGCGAGCCAGGTCTGGCTCGATTCTCAGCGCCGGGACGGCAGGCTTCATTTCGCCGCCGATTCCGACGCCCACATCGTCAAGGGGCTCGTCGCGCTCTTGATCGCGCTCTATTCGGGCAAGACCCCGCAAGGCATTCTCGCCGTCGATGCCGACGCCGCGCTCCGCCCGCTCGATCTCTCCGCGCATCTGACGCCGCAGCGGTCAAACGGGCTTGCCTCAATGGCCGCACGCATTCGCGCCATCGCCGCTGAGGCGAACTGAACGCCGCCGCCTCAAAAAGAGAAAGCCGGAGCTTTCGCCCCGGCTTCCCAATATTGGCGTCATAACCCCCAAGCGCGAAGCGATCAGAATTCCTTCTTGAGGCTCGCCGAAATTTTGCGGCCCAGAGGATAGACGTCGTATTGCGTGACGGACCCATCGGAGAAGGTCTGCGTCGCCTTGTAGTCGTCGCCGAGAATGTTGCGCACTTCGAGGCCGACCTGCCACATGCCGCCGATGTTTTCAAAGCGCCGGCTCCACACGAAGTCGACCGTGACGGGCGGCTCCTCGATGACGCGCGGCACGATATCGTTGGCGCCGAGAACAAGCTCGACCTGGCGAATGCGGCTTGACGCCCAGTTGACGAGGAAGGTCGCCTTCGACTCCTTGTCCGGATCCTCAACGCCGATCTGCAGGTTGAAGAGATGTTTCGACTGGCCTTGCAGCGCGCGCCCGTCCTCGAACACCGAGGCGCCGGGCAGCACCTGCTCCTCGACCACTCGCGTCAGCGGATTGAGGGCTGAGGTAGATACGTTGCCCTCATTGCTCACTGTAGACTTTGAATAGGTGTAGTTCGTTTTGAAGACGAGGTCTTTCGAAGCGACAAAGCCCCAGTCGACAATGTCGGACACCGCCCAGGTGTTTTCGAATTCGAATTCGAAACCGTAGAGCTCCGCCGACGGCGCATTGATGAAGGACACGAACTCGAAACCGCCGAGATCGCGGTCGATCGCTTCTTCGATCGGCCCGTCAAGCTCTTTGTAGAAGCCGCCGAGCGTGACGAAGCGGCCCCGGCCGAAATAATATTCGGCGCGAACGTCGTAGTTGTTGATCCGCGTGTCGCGGAGGAACGGATTGCCGCGATAGGCGAGGTCCGTCGCATCGTCGATGAAGATCGCGGGCGTCAGTTCGCGGAATTGCGGACGCGTGATCGTCTTTGAATAGCCCGCGCGAACCTGAACGTCGTCGAGCGGGTTCCAGGTGACCGTCGCCGCCGGGAGAAAATAATCCTCGGCGATGACTGTCTGTGTAACGTTAGTGGGCGTCAGCGTCGAAAAGGCGTTCGTCACCTGCTCGCCGTCTTCATAGCGCCCGCCAGCCGCGAGGCGAATATAGGGACCGACCTGGATGTCGGCGCCGGCGTAGGCGCCGTGCACGACGAGCGTCGAGAACGAGTTGTCGAGGTCGATCGCGGCGCCGAGGAAAGTCAGATCAAAGACCGGCGTGCCGGTCACAGACGGACCGAAGAGCTGATCCGCGCGGCTGCCGAGGATGAGCGACGGCACCGCGACCTGCGACACGTATTCGTAGTTCCGGTTGAGCGTCGTGCGCTCCTTGTCCGTATACGCGTATCCGGCCCGGAGATCGACTTCGGTTCCCGCAAGAATGAGCGGCAGCACGAAGTCGATGCCGGCGTCGATATTCTGGTCTTCGACCTTCGAGAAGGTGAGCGTGTGCGGCGTCGAGCCGACCTGGCCCGTCGCATCATAGAGGAACGGCGAATCGGCGACGTTGAGGTCGCGGATATAGGTGTATTCGCGCTGATACGGCGCGTCGCGGAAGGCTTCGCCATAGGCGCCGCGCCACTTGACCGAAAGATCGCTCAAGGCCGGGAAGACGTGATCGCCCGCGAGCTGGCTCTGCCACACCTGACGCTCGAAGAATTCGAGGTTGGTGCGCAGGAATTCAACGCCGGTCGGGTCGTTGCCGTCGAGACCGATCGATTGGCGCGTGTCCTTCGACGTCGAGCGCAGCATGAAATTGGTCGATGTGATTTCGTGATTGTCGCCAAGCTCGACCCCGAAGGTCGCAAAGCCGTTGGTCTCGATCGTATTCGTTGTCGACACGAAGTCGTAGGCCTGCGACGCGTCGACATCGAAGGATGTCGCCGACTGGCGGAAGCCCTGTTCCCGGCGGCCATCGCGCGTCTGCCATTCATTCGAATAGCCGAAGGCGAAGGTGGCGCCGAGGGTCACCTCGTCCGACAGATCGAACCGCGACCCGAACGCCGTATCGACGCCCCAGTTCGGCGGGATGACGTTTTCAAGCGCAAGCAGCGTCTTGTCGCTTTCGATGCTGACATCAACTGTTTCCTGGATCGCCGCCGGGATCGCGCCGTTGCCGAAAAGGAGCGGCGGGGTGTTGCGCGTGCCGTCGTCGAAGCCGAGCCAGTCGCGCTTGCCGCCGTCATGAATGAGGCCGTTCTGGCCGCTCGTCACGAGGTCGATCCCGATATTGCCGCCGAATTCAAAGAACGATTCGTCCGGGATGCCCTTGGTGCGAAGTTCGACAAGGCCGCCGCCGAATTCCGCCGAGAATTGCGGCGAAAAAGTCTTCTGGACCAGCGAGCCGGAAAGGATCGATGTCGGCACGATGTCGAGCGGAACGACGCGGCGGAGCGGTTCCGGGCTCGGCAGCGGCGAGCCGTTGATCGTCACGGTCGAATAGCGCTCGTTGAGGCCGCGGACGATGACGAACCGTCCCTGGCTCAGCGAAATGCCGGTGACGCGGCGCAGCGCTTCCGCGATGTCCGAGTCGCCCGTGCGGTCGAACGATGTTTCATCGAGAACCGCGGAGATTTCCGATGTCGCCCGTTTTTCGTCCGGGATGTTGACGCCGCGAACGACAATCTCGTCCGTCGGAATGCTGGTTTCCTGCGCCAGCGCAGCCCCGGCCGCCATCAGCGCCGTCGAGCCCAGCAGCAAGGCTGTCGTTGTTTTCATAACCCTTCTCATATCCCCACCTGTACGCGGTCCTGCGGACCTTCAATCGCCATCTGTTCACGAAAGAGGAGGCTTGACCGGCGGGCGCAAAAGCGCTCGCCGGTCAGATCATTGGCTTAGAGTCCCCGCGTCCAGCCGAGGTACCAGTCGTCGCTCGCGCCATTGACCGCGCCGACATAGCTCGCCGGATCGAAGAAGGTCGCATCGAGCGTCGTCGGATCGACCGCCGGCGTCGTTTCGTTGGCGCCCGGAACAAGGGCGAGCGTCGCGCCCGGCCGCGTCGTCAAGGTGGACGTCGCGTTCGTGATGTTGTTCGAACCCGCCGCGAAGATCGTCGGCGCGTCGTTCGTGAGCTGCGCCGCGTTGGCGGTCAGCGCGAAGGAATCGACAGATGGATCGGAGAGGCCCGCGGTCAGCGTGTAATCGATGCCTTCGGCGAAGCCGGTCACGATCACGTTCGCGAACGTGCCGTCCGTGCCTGCCCGAACCTGGAAGCCTTCGCCTGAGCCGTTGCCAACGAGCGTCACGTTCGACCAGATCGGGTTCGAACGCGGCGTCAGCAGCGGGTTTGAAGAACGGTTATCGCCTTCAACGCCATTGTCGCCGCCCGTAAGCTTGTTGACGATCGCGAACTGCAGGCGACCGACCCAACCATCCGTCCAGTCAAGGCCGTCGTCGTCCTGACCGGTGACAATCACGTGCTTGGCGTCGACCGTGCCGCCGAAGAACTCAAGGCCGTCGTCAGCTGTCCGGTAGATCTGCAGATAGTCAATGATCGTGCCGCTGCCGACACCCTGCACGGCGATGCCGTTAAGTTCGTTCGTCGAGGAGAACTGCCTGCCCGAGTTTTCGATGCGCAGATAGTTGATACGACCCGAATTGTCGCCGGGCGTCGCGCCGCCGAACCGGCCCGATCCGCCCTCGCCGTCCTTTTCGCAATTGACCGAGCCGGGCGTCGCCAGCGGATCAACCGTGCAGTCGTTGATCGGCGCGCGGCCGTTGATGACGAGGCCGCCCCAGTCTCCCGTGGCGCCCGTTCCGCCGAACACTTCTTCGCGGCTCGTCATGACGACCGGCGCGACCGCCGAACCGTTGACGAAAAGCTGCGAGCCGCGCGTCACGACAAGAACATCGTCAAGTCCAGTGTCGCCGGCGCCCGGAAGCGGATCGCTTGTGGTGCTGCCTTCGGCGAAGATCGTGACGCCGGGATCGACCGTGAGCGAGGCTGCAACGCCGCTTGCAAGCGGAGCCGCCGGATCGGGACCAAGATCTGTGCCGACGAAGGTCGAACCTTCGACTTCGTAGAGGTTGCCGATTGTCAGCGAAACGGCGCCCGTCACCGGACGGTTGATGCGGCAGATCTGGGCTTCCGTGCGGCCCGCCGGGACCGCTTCGCCGGTCGCCGTCGTGCCCGCCGGGCAGCCGGCCGCTTGCGCGCCCGGGACATGCACAGTCCAGCCGCTCGTCCAGTTCGACGAGTTCGTCTCGGACGCGCTGAAGGCGCCAGCGTAATTTGCAGCAATGAAGAAGCCGCCGAGCGTCGTCGGATCGGTCGGCGTCACGGAATTCTCGTTGATGCCCGGAATGACGCCGTTCAGCGTATCCGCGGCGAAAACCTGGTTCGTCGCGTCGGCGCCGAGCAAGGCGATGCCGTCTGCATCGCCCGTTGAAGTGTTGCCGCCGACGGCGAAGGATTGGAGCACTGGATCGGAAAGGCCGACTTCAGGGTCGTATTCAACGCCTGAGCCGAAACCCGCGACAACAAAATTGACAAAGCGGCCGTTGGTGCCGGCGCGAACCTGCACGCCTTCATTGCCCGAGCCATTGTTGCGGCCGATGAGCGTCATGTTCGAGATTTGCGGATTGGAGCGCGGCGTCAGCAGCGGATCAGAACCGCGGTTGTCGCCCTCAATGCCGTTATCGCCGCGGCCCGTCGTCTGCGCCGCGAGGACGAATTGCGCATGACCGGTCCAGCCGTCTGTCCAGTCAAATGAATCGTCGTCATTGCCAGTCAGCACGACATTGCGGACGTTGACCGTGCCGCCGAAGAATTCGATGCCGTCGTCGGCGTTATTGTGAACCTGCAGGAATTCGATAGTGGTGCCGTCGCCGACGCCTTGCAGCGCGAGGCCGTTCAGTTCGTTGGTCGAGGAGAACTGGAAACCCGCGTGCTGGATGCGGACATAGCGCAGCGTTCCCGAATTGTCGTTCGGCTGATCGCCGCCGAAGAGGCCGGAACCGCCTTCGCCGTCCTTTTCGCAATTCGCCGAGCCCGGAACCGCGAGCGGATCGACGGTGCAGTCGTTAATCGGCGCAAAGCCGTTGATGGCGACGCCGCCCCACTGGCCGCTGCCCGCTGTCGCGTTCGGTTGGCCATCATCGGTCAGGTCTTCCGCCGATGTCATGACGATCGGCGAAGCCGCCGTCCCCGTCGCATTGATCTGCGAGCCGCGCGTCACGACGATGAGATCGACACCGTCAGCGCCGTTGCCGAAGAGCACCGTGCCGGCGCCGATCGTTAGATTGCCCGCCGCGCCGCCGTCAGCGCCGACAAAAGCGGTGTTCTCGATCAGGATCGGATATTGCGGCGCTTGAGAGATGGTGACAGGCCCCGCCGCAGCGGCGGCGTTGTCGAGAAGGCAGACCGCAAAAGTCGCCGTCGATCCCGGAAAGTTTGAGCGCGTGGTCTGCGTCGTGCCGGCCGAGCAGCCGGATGGCGGGACAAGATTCTGCGAAAGGCTTCCGCCGCCGCCGCCCGGCGGAACGATGACCGGCGTGATCGGATTGCCGGCGCCCGGCGAGGCGATATCGGCGTTCGAGCAGGCTGCGGCGCCGGCCGCGACGCCAAGAAGAAGAAGCGATTTGAATGTTCCGGAGAGGCGCATGGTTTTTAAACCCCCGAGGGATGAACGACTGATGAAATCCGGGTCACAGCGACGCCCCACGCGTCGCCGAGCGAAGGGGCGATTAGACGCCGACATTGACAGCGGCGTGAAAGATTGATTGCAGAATTGTGACGTATCCTGTCGCGCATTTCGTGCGTATGCGCACTAATTGCGGTAAGCGATAAAATTGATGCGCTGAAATAGTTGATTAGCAGCGCTTGAAACACCGAATAAATCGCGCGAATGACGCACGCACGACAACTTTTGAAATGACCGCTGCGCTAAAATTGTCACGCCGACGGCGACGGTCACAAGCCGGTGATCGCCGCTCCGGATCACCTCTTTAAACGTCTGAGTTCAGCGCCGCGATTTATCCCGCCACCATCACCCCGAGCGCAGGCTGTACTGGCGCGCTTCATGACCGGGCGCGGGCGGGTGGCGCATCTGATGCGCCGCCGCGCGCTTCCACGCGGCGCGCGAACCTGCTAGCGCAGGACGCTCGACCTCAAGCCCCGGAACTCGCCATGCAGGACGCCAAGAACCGCCTCGCCTTTGAGAGCCGCGCCATTCACGCCGGTCAGGAGCCCGACCCGCTCACCGGCGCGGTGATGCAGCCGATCTACCAGACCTCGACCTATGCGCAGGAAAGCCCGGGCATTCACAAGGGATATGTCTACGCCCGCGGCCACAACCCGACGCGCTTTGCCTATGAGCGCTGCCTCGCCGATCTTGAGAACGGCGCGCGCGGCTTCGCCTTCGCCTCCGGCATGGCGGCGATCGCGACAGCGCTCGAACTCTTTCCCGCGGGTTCGCACATCGTCGCGATGGACGATGTTTATGGCGGAACCTGGCGACTTTTCGAGCGCGTCCGCAAAAGCTCGGCGAACCTTTCCGTCTCCTATGTCGATCTCGGCCGGCCGGAAAATTTCGAGGCGGCGATAAGGCCCGAGACGAAACTCGTCTGGATCGAGACCCCTACGAACCCGATGCTGAAAGTCGTCGATATCGCAGCGATCGCGCGTCTTGCGAAAAAGCGCGGCGTCATTGTCGGCTGCGACAACACCTTCGCCTCGCCCTATTGCCAGCGCCCGCTCGATCTCGGCGCCGACATCGTCATGCATTCGGCGACGAAATACATCGCCGGCCATTCGGACGTGATCGGCGGCGCTCTCATCGTCAACGACAAGGATCTCGCCGACCGGCTGCAGTTCCTGCAGAATTCCGTAGGCGGAATTCAGGGGCCGTTCGATTCCTATCTCGCGCTCCGCGGCCTCAAAACGCTCGCCGTCCGCCTTGAGCGGCACTGCGCCAACGCGCTCGCTCTCGCCGAGTGGCTCGAAGCTCACCCCGCCGTCGATCGCGTCTCCTATCCGGGGCTCAAGAGCCATCCGGGCCATGACATCGCCCGCCGCCAGATGGACGCTTTCGGCGGCATGCTGACGATCTATCTCAAGGGCGGGCTCAGCGCCGCGAGGACGATGCTTGAGCGCGTCGAGCTTTTCACGCTCGCCGAATCCCTTGGCGGAGTTGAAAGCCTCATTGAGCACCCGGGCGTCATGACGCACGCGTCGATCCCGCCTGAGCGGCGCAAGGAGCTCGGCGTCGACGATTCGCTCGTCCGTCTTTCCGTCGGCATCGAACATGTTGAGGATCTTCGCGCGGATCTCAACGAAGCGCTGCGCGGGTTATGAGCGGCGGCGGCCCAAAAAGAAAGCGACGCCGATCAAGGACCGGCGCCGCTCCCTTGCCGCCAGCGGGGGAGATGCCGGCGACACCATTTGGCCACCCCTCGAGGCCAAGCCCGTTCCGCATTGCGCAACGAATCGAAGGCCGTAACCTATTTCAGTTTGTCTCCCGCGCAATAAATTTCTGCTGAACCGCGCGTTGCATTCGCACTTGCGCTATCGCGCAGGAATTGTATTCGAGAACGCTGATCTCCCCGACAAGGACAGGAAAAACTCATGACCGCAGATGCCGGCGCAAATTTCGCGCAAAAGATCGACGAGGCGTTTGCGCCGGTCAGCAAAGCCGTCAGCAGCGTGATCTTTTATTCCATCGACATTTTCGGCGTCAGCCTGCCGCTCGTCGTCGTCTGGCTGATCGCGGCGGCGATCATTTTCACCTTCTCTCTGCGCTTCATCAATCTTTCCGGCTTCGGCCATGCGCTGGCGCTGGTGTCGGGACGGCGCTCCCACCATCTTGAAAACAGCGACGGAGAAATCTCGCATTTTCAGGCGCTGAGCTCGGCGCTTTCCGGAACCGTCGGCCTTGGCAACATCGCTTCGGTGCCGGTCGCCATCGCCCTCGGCGGTCCCGGCGCTGTCTTCTGGATGATCCTCGCCGGCTTCTTCGGGATGTCGTCAAAATTCGCCGAATGCGCACTCGCGGTGAAATACCGCCGCGTGCAGCCGGATGGACGGACGATCGGCGGCCCGATGTTTTATATCGAGGACGTGTTCAAGCGTCGCGGCATGAAGACGCTTGGCAAGGCGGCGGCGATTTTCTTCGCCGTGATGGCGATGGGCGGGTCCGTCAGCGTCTTTCAGGTCAACCAATCCTTTGCGCAGTTCAAGAGCGTCACCGGGATCGACCAGCCGCTCCCATTCGGCGTCATCATGGCGGGGCTGGTCGCTGTTGTCATTCTTGGCGGCATCAAGCGGATCGGAAGGGTCTCGGGATTTCTTGTTCCTTTCATGGGTCTCCTCTATCTCGGCGCCGGCTTCGTCATCATCGCCCTCAACGCCGAGCGCATCCCGGCGGCCGTCTCGTCGATCTTCGCCGGCGCGTTCGGCCTCGACGCTGCGGGGGGCGGGCTTGTCGGCGCGCTCATCAACGGGGTGCGGCGCGCCACCTATTCCAATGAAGCCGGCATCGGCTCTTCGGCGATCGCACATTCGGCGGTGAAGACGAGCGAGCCTGTCACCGAAGGCTATGTCGCCTTGCTTGAGCCGTTCATCGACACGATCATCGTCTGTTTCACGACGGCGCTTGTCGTCATCGTCACCGGCGCTTACGAGCCCTATCTCTTCAATTCTGATGTTCGCGGCATCGAAATCACCTCGGCGGCCTATGAAAGCGCGTTTGCGTGGTTTCCGATCCTGTTGCTGATCGCATCGATGCTCTTTGCTTTTACGACGCTTGTCAGCTGGTCGTATTACGGCGCCCAGGCTGCGGCCTACGTCTTCGGGCCGTCGAAGACTGTCGATGTCGCATTCAAGCTTGTCCTGTGCCTGCTGCTGTCGACCGGCGCTGCAATATCGCTTTCGTCGATCATCGATTTCATCGACTCGATGCTGTTCGGCATGTGCATTCCGAACATCGTTGCGCTTTACCTTCTGCTGCCCGAACTCAAGCGCGACGTCGCACAGTACAATCGCAAATACAGATCCCGCTCGCGGGCGTAGCGCGCCGGGCGCGAAAGTGGAAACCGGTTTCCCGCAAAAGGGCGCGCCAAATCAACATTCTAGATCCTCGGGCGTGATTCTGGAATCACGCCCGAGGATCTAGGCTTTCCTGCGCCGACGCGCGAAGGCGCGCACTTCTTCGGGCCGCCGGATCATCACGGCGTTATTCGGCGTCATGGCGCGCGCTTTTGCGCGTGTCGCATAAAAATCGTGATTCCCAGCGCGGTCAGACAAGGCCGGCGCTGACAAGCGCTGATCTGACATCGCGGTTTTCCACAAGCGCCGCGCGCATGCCGGCGGCGATCGCCGCGTCGACATTGGCGGGAGCATCGTCGAAGAAGAAAACATCGGATGGCGCAACGCCCAGGTCTTTCGCAACGCGCGCATAGATTTCCGCCTCCGGTTTCCTGAGACGAAGCTCATGCGAAAGAAAGCATTCGTCGAACAAGCTGTCGACGCCAAGGTCGAGACAGCGCGCCCAATGCGTCGGGTTGACGTTTGAGAGACAGGCGAGCCGATGGCGCGCGCCAAGATCGCCGAGGAGCGCGGGAACGCCGTCGAATACCCCCAAAACCCAATGCTTGAAGCCGCGAAGAAAGGCGTCGCGGCCGATGTCGAGCCGCCATTCGCGAATGAACGCGTCGGCGAACAGTTCGGGCGAAATCGCGCCGCGCTCCATGAGATCGAGTTCAGGAAGGCGCCACCATTGATCGCGGCAGAATTCGATCGGATACGCGCCCTCCGTCATGGCGCGCAGGCCCTCGCCGCCGCGAAAATCGACAATGACGCCGCCGAGATCGAAAAGGAGAATCGGCGGAGACTTCATCACGCCTTCTTCGATTGAATCCACTCGTCGACACGCCGCTCAAGGACGCTCAAGGGAAGCGCGCCGCCGCCGAGGACGGCGTCATGGAATCCGCGAATATCGAACTTGTCGCCGAGCTCGCCTTGCGCCTTCGCACGCAACTCAAGAATCTTCCGCATGCCGACTTTGTAGGCCGTCGCCTGGCCCGGCCAGACGATGTAGCGCTGCACTTCCGAGCGGATCGCGCCTTCGGCGGACGGAGAATTGGCGACGAAATAATCGACCGCCTGGGCTTCGGTCCAGCCCTTGGAATGAACGCCGCTATCAATGACGAGGCGGATCGCACGCCAGAGTTCCGTCGAAAGGCGCCCAAAATCCGAATAGGGATCCTTGTAGGCGCCCATCTCTTTGGCAAGAAGCTCGGAATAGAGGCCCCAGCCTTCCGCATAGGCGGTGAATCCCGCCTGCGTCCTGAAACGCGGAACGCCGGTCAGTTCCTGCGCGATCGAGATCTGCATGTGATGGCCGGGATTGCCTTCGTGATAGGCGACGACTTCAAGCTGGTGCTTCGGCATCGCGCGCATGTCGGAAAGATGCGCGTAGTAGACGCCGGGACGCGAGCCGTCAGGCGTTCCCGGAAAATAATGCTGCGCGGCGCCCGGCTGTTCGCGGAACGGTTCGACGCGCTTGACGACGAGATCGGCCTTCGGAAGCAGGCCGAAATACTCAGGCAGGCGCGACTTGATGAAATCAAGATGCGCGCTCGCCTCGGCGATGTAGGCGTTGGCGCCCTCATCGCCGTTCGGAAAAAAGAACCGGTCATCCTCCCGCATGAACTTGAAGAAGTCCTGCAGCGTTCCGTCAAACCCGACCGCCGACTTGATCTTTTCCATTTCGCCGTGAATGCGCGCGACTTCGGAGAGGCCGAATTCGTGAATTTCCTCCGCCGTCAAATCGGTTGTCGTCGAGGCGGCGAGCCGCTCCTTGTAGAAGGCGGCGCCGTCGGGGAGTTTGCCGACGCCGGTTGCAATCGCATCCGCATTCGCCATGTCGGCTTCAAACCACGCGATCAGCGCGGAATAGGAGGCCCCCAGCTTTTCGATGAGCGCGGCTTTCGCCGCCGCTTTCATCGCATCCGCCTTCGCCGCGTCGATCTTGCCCGCCGTGACGAGATTGTCGATCTCGGTTTTGACGTCGGCCCAGACGGGACTGTCCGTCTCGCCTTCGAACGGCGCGCCGGCGATGACGTTTTTCGATTGCGCGATGACGCCTTCATAGGCGAAGCGCGGCGGGCGGACGCCTGCGGCGGCGCCGGCCTTCGCGCGCTCAAGCAACTGATCGATGCCGCGGGCGACGCCGCCGATCCGCGCAACATAGGCGTCGATGTCGGCCGCTTCGTCGACTTTGTGAAAGACGATCAGGAATTGCGGCAGAAAGGCCTGCGGTCCCTGCATCTGCGTGAAGACATATTGCTGACGGCGAAACTTCGCCGCCGCTTCCGCGCGTTCGAGCTGATAGAGCCAGACATCGTAGGAGGTCTTGGCCTCAGGCGAGAGCGTGGCGTAATCGAACGTCGATTTCAGTTCTTCCGCTGCTGCGCGCGCCCAAGCGAGTTGAGCATCCTCACCGGCCTCTGAAAGATCGTCGATCTTGTCATAGTCTTTCTTCTCGCCGAGGAACGTCCGCTGGATTGGGGAGAAATCGAGTTGCTCTTCATATTTCGCATCGAACCACTCATTGATGCGCGCGCTTTCCGACGCAATTTCCTCCGCACTTGCTGCGGCGACGACAGCTGCGTCAGGCGCCGGCGCGGTTTTCTTGCCGCAGGCTGCGAGCGAGGCGGAGGCGAGCAGAACGATCGTCAGGTGACGCAATTTGAAGCGGCGCATGAGTGCTAATCCTTGGGAATTGGCGGAAGGCGCGCACGATAAGGCGGTTGCGCCGCGCTGGCAAATCGCTTCGGCTCACCACCCGTTCGGCTGATCCGCAATTTCCACCCGCCGCGGCGACCCGACGTCTCCAATTATTGAGGCATCGCTTCGCCTGCGGCAGGCCGCGCCGCCTTGAAGATCGGCATCTGTTCGCAGCGATCCGAAAGGTCCGCCAGCGCCGGAAAATCCTGCGCGATGTCGATCTCGATTGCGCGCAGCTTCAGATAAAAGAGCATTGCGGCTGTCGTAAGGTCCGCCTGCGTGAAGCGTCCGAGCGCAAGCCATTCGCCGTCGAGGCGCTGTTCGAGCGCTGTGAGCGCGCCTTTAATCTGGCTCATGCAGCGCGCCGCCCAGTCCTCGTTGACGGCGCCCGGCGCATGGAAATGGCGCTCGTAAACGACAGCCCCCGCCTTGTCGATCGCGCCTGTCGCCAGCGCGATGAGCTGCATGACGAGCCGGCGCTCCCTTCCCGATCCCGGCGTCAGCGCACGCATCGGGCCGACGGTCTCATCGAGATGATCGAGGATCGCCGCACTGTCGATCAGCGTCTCGCCGTCGTCGAGAGCGAGCGAGGGGATGCGAACAAGCGGATTGATCCGCGCCATTTCATCGGCGTCGCTAAAAACCGAAATCGCGTTCCGCTCGAACGGCATTTCATAATGGTGGAGCGTCGCCGCGACGCGGCGGACATAAGGTGAGTCATATTGGCCGATGAGGATCAATTTCGCCTCTCAAGAAATCGCACATCATAAAACCGCGCCGCCTCTAGCTCGTTCTCGCCGGAAAAGGATAGGCGCGCGGCCGGACGCCTAGAACGCGTCCGCCGCGAGCGTCATGACGGGCTCCGCGCCGGTCTTCAGTTTCGCAAGGTGCGCTTTCGTATCCGGAAGCATCCGCGCGAGAAAGAATTTTCCGGTGACGAGCTTGTTTGCGTAAAATGGATCCTTGTCGCCCGCCTTTTGCTTGGCGATCGCCGCTTTCGCGAGGTTCGCCCAGCCGAAGGCGAGGCACAAGAGCCCGAACATATGGAGATAATCCATCGATCCGGCGCCGGCGTTGTCCGGATTTGAAAAGGCGTTCATCATCAGCCACTGCGTCGCGTCGGCGACGTCCGCTTTCGCCGAGGCGAGTCCGTCGAGGAACGGCTTCATCTCCGCATCGCCTTTGTTGTCGGCGATGAACTGATCGACTTCGGCGAAGAAGGTCTGCAGCGCGCGTCCGCCGTCTTTCGGAAGCTTCCGCCCTACGAGATCGAGCGCCTGAATGCCGTTCGCGCCCTCGTAGATCATGGCGATCCTCGCATCGCGCACGAACTGCTCCATGCCCCATTCGCCGATATAGCCGTGGCCGCCCAAGACCTGCTGCGCATTCGTCGCGTGGGCGTAGCCCTTGTCGGTGAGATACCCTTTAAGGACCGGCGTCATCAGCCCGAGGTAATCGTCCGCCTTCTGACGTTCAGCGGCGTCTTCCGATTTGTGGAGAAGATCGGCGTGGAGCGCCGACCAGTACATCCATGCGCGCCCGCCTTCCAATGTCGCTTTCTGTTCGAGCAGCATGCGGCGAACGTCCGGGTGGACGATGATCGGATCCGCGGGTTTGTCGGGCGCTTTCGCTCCTGAAAGCGAGCGGCCCTGAATGCGGTCTTTCGCGTAAGCCGCGCCGTTCTGATAGGCGACTTCCGAAATCGCGAGGCCCTGGAGGCCGACGCCCAATCGCGCGACGTTCATCATTACGAACATCGCGCGAAGGCCCTTGTGCTCTTCGCCGAGCAGCCAGCCCGTCGCCTCGTCGTAATTCATGACGCAGGTCGAGTTGGCGTGAATGCCCATCTTCTCTTCGATCTTGCCGCAGGAAACGCCGTTGCGCTTCCCGAGCGATCCGTCGGCGTTGATGAGGAATTTAGGCACGATGAAGAGCGAGATGCCCTTGACGCCCTCCGGCGCGCCCTCGATCCGCGCAAGGACGAGGTGAATGATGTTTTTGGTGAGGTCGTGCTCGCCGGCCGAGATGAAAATCTTCTGGCCGCTGATCTTGTAGGAGCCGTCGCCCTGCGGAACGGCCTTTGCGCGCAGGAGCCCGAGATCGGTGCCGCAATGAGGCTCGGTCAAATTCATCGTGCCGCCCCACTCGCCGGAAATCATCTTCGGCAGGTAGGCTTCTTTCTGCTCGTCCGTGCCGTGTTCGTAGATCGCGTCGGCGGCGCCGCGCGCCAGTCCCGGATACATGCCGAACGCCATGTTGGCCGCCGAGACCATCTCGTTGAAGGCGACGGCGAGGATGTAGGGAAGTCCCTGCCCGCCGTAAGCGGGGTCAAAGGAAAGCCCCTGCCAGCCGCCTTCGCGAAACTGCTCATAGGCTTCCTTGAAGCCCCTGGGCGTCGTCACCGAGCCGTCGGCATGGCGGATGCATCCCTCGCGGTCGCCCGATTGGTTGATCGGGTGAAGAACGTTTGCAGCGAGTTTGCCGCCTTCTTCAAGAATCGCGTCGACGACATCGGGCGTCGCGTCGGCGAAACCCGGCAGGTTCGAGTATTTCGAGATGGCGAGCACGTCGTGGAGGATGAACTGCATGTCGCGAAGCGGCGCGTTGTAAACGGTCATCGGCGGATCCTCTGTTCAGTCCGGCGCGTTCTAACGGCGTCGCGCTGGAATGGTCATCCTAATGTTAGGCCTCAAGGCAATGTTAAGGCTCAAGACGGGGGCGTAAAGCTTCGCCCGCAGGCCCGCTGTGGAAAGTTTTAACCCTTCCTTAACCTGCTCGGCCATGTCCTGACCCATTGGAATCGCCTTTTACTATTTGCGCCCCCCGCGAAGCACCTTACCGCTCAATGGTTGCCGCAGTTGGGCGTTGCTCGCGGAGGGCCCGCCAGCGGCAGGCGGTCAATGAACGGGGCAGGCGCCCTGAGACATTCTGGTGGTGGACGCCATGAAATCCAACGTTCCTTGGAGCGTTAAGGGCATCGAACGGGACGCCCGCGAAACCGCCAAGGCGGCGGCGCAACGTGAGGGGGTGACCGTCGGCGAGTGGCTGAACCAGATCATCTACACCGCCGGCGATCCCAACGCTGCGCCGACCGAAGGCGAAATCGAAGGGCTTCGCACGCGCGATCTCGCCGCGGCGATCGAATATCTGAGCCGCCGCATCGCTTCGGCGGAAGCAAATAGCGCTGACGCCGTCGAGACGCTCGCCCGAAGCTTTGGCGGAGCGGTTGAACGCCTGCAGCGACTGGAACGGATGGAGCCCGGCGAGGCGGGCGGCGACGTCGCCCTCGCTGAGCGGGTGAAAGCGCTTGAGGAAAAGTCAGCTGATCGCCAGCGGATCGACGCCTTGCGGGCGCTTGAACGCGCCGTCGGCCAGATCGCCGTCCAGTTCTCGAATGCGCAGACGTCGACGGTCTTGCGCCTTGATGCGACCGAACGGCAGCTGCAAACGCTCGCGAGCCGCATTGAAAGCGGAGGCCAAGCGGAAACCGTCAGCGCCGGCGCCGTGCGCGAAGCGATCGAGGGCATGGCCGCCCGCATCGCGCGCGCGGAAAAGATCGCCGCCGAGGCCGCCCAGCTCAAGGCCGAAGCCGGCGAATCCGTCGACGCCGACTTCATCCACAAGACCGGCATCCGCCTCAGGATTCTCGGCGATGAAATCAAGCGCGGCGGCGATCAGATCAAAACGCTCGAATCGACGATCGCGCGACTGTCACAGCAGATCGACGCCGCCGAAAAGCGCAGCGCCGAAGGCGTTCAGAAAGTCGCCGAAACGATCGCCGATTTAAGGTCGCAGTTTTCAAGCGCCGATGCGAACGATCAGGCCGCCGCGCGCGCGGAGATCGAGGCGGCCGTAAGCGAGATTGCACAGCGCACAGAAGACCGGATCGAGACACTCCAGCAATCGTTCGATGCGATGGTGCGTAAGCTGGAATCGGCGGGCGGACGATCGGGGCAGGCGACGGCCGAGCAGCGCCCGGCGCCGCTCGCCGCGGCGCCGACGCCGAGAGTGGAATCCGACCCGTTCGACGATCTCGACAGCGAGCTTGATGACGCGTTTGCGGCGCTTGAACTTGAGGAGCCGGTCCCGACTCCTGCGCCCCGGCCGGACGAAGCGCAGATCGAGCGGGACGCTGACGACTTCGCCTTTGACGCCGAGGATGCGGACGGCGCCGAAAAACCGGAAGAAGCCGTTGACGCCGAAACGGCGGATGTGCTCGCCGAAATTCGCGAGGCGTTCGGGTTGAGTGAAGCCTCTCCCGGAAAGCACTTGGAAGAAGAGAGCGAGGAACCGCCGCCGGTCGAGGCCGAGATCGATCTTGACGACGCGATGGCCGAGACGAGCGAGCCGCCGCCGATCGCCGCAGAGCCAGTGGCGGATGAAGAGGCGAAACAGGCTGATTACCTGAAGGCCGCGCGGCGTGCGGCGCGCGAAGCGGCCGCCAAGGCCGCCGCCGAACAACATGCGCGGCCAAAGAAGAAATTGACGCCGAAGCAGCGCGCTATCCTCGCCGCGCGCATCAAGCGCCGTAAACAGGAAGAGGCGGGCGCGAGAGACGCCTCCGAGGAGCTCGTCGCAACCCCCGCCGTCGAGAAACAGGCCGGGGGAACCGCCTCCGTCAAGGCGCGGGTGATGGCGCTTGTCGCCAAGATCAAGTCGCGACCGGCGGCCAAGAGCGCCGAGCCGAGCCTTGATGCGCCCGCCGATAACGCCCAGCCCGCTGCGGCGAGCCCAAGCTTTATCGGCGGCGCGACGGCGGCGCTGCAAAAGCTGAAGACGATCCCG